>JAKAAI010000051.1 GCA_021797055.1 Thermoplasmata archaeon
GAGATACTGTCCGGAAATATAGAACTGGAGACGAAGGTATTTACACTTCTGATACCAACGCTCTCACTGTTAGCAGGAAATATAATAATGGGTATTTTCAGCGATCTATTTGGCAGAAAAAATGTATTCTTCATAACACTCCTGCTCTACGGTGCAGGCATCTTGATTGTGTTTTCATCGGCTACTTTTCCGGAGCTCGCAGTAGGGCTCGCACTTGCGGAATTCGGGGCAGGCGGAGAAGAACCACCATCACTCGCCATTGTTTCCGAGGATTTCTCACCAAAGAGAAGAGGAAGATATCTTACATTGATACCTAATTTCAATAATATAGGAACACTTGCCTTTTATGTTGTACTGCTGCTTGCAATTGTACCCGGCCGGACTGACATACTGATCTTTGGCTTCGGAATAATAGCAATTGCGCTTTTTTCCCGTATATCCCTACCGGAATCATTCCGATGGCAGAATGCAACCGGGAGGAAGAAAGACGCTGAGATTACAAGGAAAGAACTTGTCATTGAGGATGATGGCATAAAGAGTAAAAGACCAAACCAGATCATTGGCATAATAGTATTATCAATGCTTGGGGTTTCGCAATACCTGACTTTTGGGCTGATGTCATACGTAATCGGGCCTTATGAATTCCCTGGCGCATACACCGACAACATGATAGTTGCAATTGGCATGGCGGGAGCCTCATTGGCAGGTTTCTTTGCCATCTTTATGATAAACAGGAGCCGATCCAATTACACGCTATTCTCATTCGGTGGCGGATTTGCTTCAATAATAGTGATTTTCATCATCGCATACCTGAATCTCTCGCTCTTTCTCTCAGACCCTCTGATCTATTTCTACCCGGTACTTTTCATAAGCATGATGTTCAGCGAGTTTGCCTGGGCATCAAGAACCACGCTCGAACCGGAAGTGTTTACAACAACAAGGAGGGCTTCATCAATCGGCCTGATTAGAGTATTCCCTATGATTGCATATGCCCTGTCGGTCGTTTACACGAGTTCATTAAGTCTCACCAGCTATATACTGTTCAATGTATTCCTTTGGGGATTGGGCCTGGCAGGTGCAATCATACTTAAGGCGAGCAATATCGAAACTTCAAACGTGAGCCTCGATTATTTCGATCCGGATATTCCCGTCAATGAGGCTCCCCAGTAAATATGCCTTGAAAAATATCCCCTGCCATATAATCCTGACGATAAACACAAATATTAATTTAAATATTGAATTGCAATGTTGCAGCATGGTTATCTACGCCCAGGATATAATGAGGAGGGTCAACAATACGGTTCAGGGGAACCTGACTGCAAGACAGGCCGCTAAATTAATGGCGAATGACCAGACCGGTTTTTTGATTGTAAAGCTTGATAATGGAAGGAGCGGCATAATTACAGAGTGGGACATTATGAGCAAAGTTGTGGCCCTGGACATGGATCCTGATAAGGTATTGTTGTCTGATATCATGAGCGTAAACGTAATCAATGTGGATCCGAGGACCCCCACGGAAAAAGTTGCCGAGATAATGAATGACCGGAATATCAGGCGGCTTCCGGTTGTTGAGAATGGCAAGATCGTAGGCGTTGTGACTTCAAAGGACATCCTGAGGATATTCAAGGATTATATGGACAACATAACAGAGGTTGTTTCAAAGTTCGGGAAATTTTAGGCCGAATATATCCATGAAAATGTATATCAGGTCGCTTGAATCCCCCGTGCAGTAACGGATGAAGCTTTTCCGGTCGTTCATCCATAAATCCTTTATAGCCTCACCCTTTGTTTTTCCGTCAATATGCGTGAGGTATTTTGCCCTCTGAAGTGGAAGATTCATGTATCTTTCGTGAGTTACGACATTATCAAGTTTGCGGATGTGATAGTCACCATCGTAATTGCCTAAATCGTCCGCGATAACATACATCATGTCCAGGCAGTATGCGGTACCAAATGATCTCTCGATTGAACGAAGCCTGTTTTCATAATTCAGTTTCTTGATCTTCATCTGTATCAGCGGAATATCGTATCCTGTGTGGTTATATCCAATTATTATCTCAGGATCGGTTTCCTTCAGCTTCGAATCCAGTGCAGAAAGCAGATTATATTCGCTGCTTTCCGAATCATCATCGGATACGAATACGCTTGTATGTATCTTCTCTGTTAGAACGCTGTATGAAATTGCTATAATCCTTTCACCTGTGAGGAAAACCGAGCCTCTTGGCATAAGGGATTCAACATCAAATGCAGCAATAACAGGCTTTCTATTTCCCGATAGCAAACTCTTTACAGCATGTCTATAATCCATGTTACTGCAATACATGGATATAGAGAAGAATTACTCCTGCTCTATTTTTTCCACAAAACTGCATTTCGTGATGACTGTTGCCTTGCTCACATTTTTTGGCACTACCAGTAAATCGACGTTGTGTATCGAATGGATCTTCGATGCAAAATCTTCATTGGATATGTCTGTGATTACAAGCTTCTTCATTCCCCTGAATGAAACCTTCTTTTTCAGGTCTGAAATCTCTTTTCCGCTTATCTCGAGTTCACCTATGTTGGATATTATCTGCACCTTGGATTCACGCGCACTCTGAACAAATGTCCTTGAGACTTCCACTGCTCCGTCTGCAGTCGACAACAGTGCCTTGTATGCATCATTCGTCAGGTCACCAACGCTCTTTCCGGTATCCCGAGCCAGCTGCAGTATCTTGCGGTAAATGTCCTTGCTGATTCCCTTCACGGAAACGTTTTTTGAATCCTTTTTCTCTTCGCTGCTGTTTATGACCTCGCCAACATCATCCTTATCTGTCGCATTCTTATCTTTTGATCCTGTACCTTCTTTTGCCATAGATGTGAATAGCAAACTGGATTATAAGATTTCTGGTAATCCGGTTTTCTGGATTTATTAATTGCCTACATTCAGGAAATCAATTAAATAACTTTTTAAAATGAGGGTGTCATGAGAGAAGCAATCAGAGAATACCGGGAGAAAAATATCAGTCTTGATAAGATAGCCGGCCTGGTTTCCCAGTTTTTCCAGGAGGAGGGTTTTACTGTCCAGTCTGCGAAAACATCAATGGGCCATATAATACAGGCCAAAAAGGGCGGTTTCTTCAGGACAATACTTGCCATGAACAGGGCCTTTACAATTGTTGTGGAGGGTGAAAAAAACGATTTCAGGGTCAGGATTGGCGTAGCTGAATGGCTTGCTGATCTGGGCATGGCTGCAGTTGAGAGCTTCTTCATATCACCTCTTCTTGCCTTCGTAGAGGTACCGGAATCACTCTGGTCTTTCGAGATCGAGCACCAGCTCTGGCACTTTATTGAAAACCAGATGGAACTCGGGATTCAGTAACTACCAGGTCTCGCCAGTAATTCTCTCGAACATTTTCCGATATAGTTCCTCTGTGCTTTTTTTAAGTTCATCCGGTAGTGGCGGTATTTCCGGTTCCGGCTTATTATCCTCCCTTGCTTTGTATAGCAGGCTGTGGTAGCCGGATTGCCGGTAGAACTGCCTGACTGATTCCTTGCTGAGTTCAACGATCTTTCCAGATGATAAGGAATCACGATCCCAGAACCTGTCCTCGTCTGCAGTTCCGAATGTGTCCACTATCACAGGTGTGCGCTTGTATGAAAGCGCAAATTCCTTCTTGCCATCTGCATGGATAAGGCCGCGCTTCCCAACCTCTCTCTGCATTAGTCTGTCGATTGAAAATATCTCATCCCTTATCTGGAATAACTCCTCCTTTGTTACACCACCTATTGCACAGGCTTCCTCGATAGTAAGGGCACGGTCAAATCTTTCGAACTTTGTGGTAACCTCGAAATATGGGTCCGGAAAGGGTTCACCATGATCCGGCATTGTCTTGAACCCGACGGAATGGTAGTCAATTGTTCCCTTCCTGATTTTGTCCATGAATGATCCGGCGACATAATACCTGACAACAAATTCAAGCGGGATCAGGAAGTTGATATCGAATCTCTCAGCACCATTTTCCAGAATTCTGAACTTCCTCACCCGCATCTGATTCCTGGCAGGCATACTGACAAAATGAGTTTCGAGCCCCATCTCAGATACTTTATTGAACCAGAATGCAGAGGTCCTGCAGAGTGATTCTCCCTTTCCGCTGATCAGCGTTGGAATAATCTTGTCAAAAACCGATATCTTATCAGTAAACTTGAAAAGTAGATAATCGCCGTCATCGTATACCTCTTTGACCTTTCCAGTCCTTATCAATTCCATAACCAGGTTAGGATTCAAATTTAATTAACGTTTGTGCAATCCATAGGCACAGATATATGGAAACAATACCTGAATTCCTCGATATGCTGGTGGAAAATGCAAATGAGAGGAGGTCTGTTAGCAGAAAGATTAACGAAGTATCCGATAAAATAAGGGAAGGGTATCATCTCAAAGACCTGAAGATACAGGGTCTCCCTGAAAAGTTAAAGGAATTCATCTTTGATCTGGCCCGATCTAGAATACGAGCTGAGGATAAATTTTCGCTTGGAAATGAGGTTTGGCTAGATTCATATTCCGCCTCATACTCAACGCCTGAGATTGCAGGCAGATACAGGGCTGGAAGAATAAAGAACAGGAGTATTGTCGATCTGGGGGCTGGTGCTGGAATGCAGACAGTATTCTTTTCTGAGAACAATGATGTTATCGCGGTAGAGATTGATCCAGTTAGATCCAGACTGGCAAAACTGAACGCTATTGCTTATGAAAGGAAAGGAATTTCTATTAAAAATGAAGATGTGTTCTCTTTCATTGGCAGCAGCAAAGATGATTTTGATGTTGTCTTCTCTGATCCACTCAGAACTGCAGGCGATTCAGAGAAGACCATGGATTCGCTTGTCCCGAATCCTCTCAAGATTTTAGAAAAATGTGATATTTCCAAAACAGATTTTGCATTTGATCTACCCCCACTTTTCCCTGAAAATAACCTCAGGATTGGGGGTGAACATGAGTATATCTCAATTAATGGGCTCCTTAACAGGTTCACGCTTTACTCAGAGGGGCTTTCACATTCTCGGAGGACAGCGGTTATGCTGCCACAGAACATAATAATCAGGGGAGAAAAACAGGATTTGAGATTCGAGGAAACCGGCAAACCAATGAGATATCTATTTCTACCGGATCCGGCACTACTTCATGCAGGACTGGTTCAGCAGGTCTATGATGTTTCAGGCTTCAAACTCTTCTCTATGGATACGAGGAGGCTTGTCCTGACAGGCGATATTTTACCTAAGACAAGTGGAACCGGTGAGATTTACAGCGTAATAGAAACATCAAATAACGCGAACCTGAAGGAGGAGATAGAGAAACTTGAGCCTGGAAAGATCATACCAAGGTTCGCAATAGAAAGCGATTCATATTATGACTACGTGAGAAAACTGAGCAATCCGCTATGGGTGGGGGAGTCTATATATCTTTTCAGAAAGGACGGAATTTTCTGTCTTGCAAGGAAGATAGAGAATAAAAAAAATTAAAATTCATTTGACTTAAGTTTTTATAGATTATAGGGATTATTGTTGATCTGAAGTGTTCAATCTATATTCAAAAGCGAGTCTCCCGACTGCTTATGGTGATTTCACAATCTATACTTTTTCAAATGATGAAAAGAAGGATCATGCAGTTCTGGTTAGGGGGGAAGTGAAGGGAAAGGAGGGAGTTCCATTGAGGATCCACTCTGAATGCCTGACAGGAGATGTTTTTTCATCGTTGAGGTGTGATTGCCATGATCAGCTCGTGCAGTCACTGAAGTATCTTGCCAGTGTTGATTTCGGAATCCTGATTTATCTAAGGCAGGAGGGGAGGGGTATTGGCCTCCTTAACAAGATTAAGGCATACAGCCTTCAGGAGGAGGGTTATGACACGGTTGAGGCGAACGTTGCCCTCGGTCTTCCCATAGACCAGAGAGATTACAGTTTCGTGATAAACGTGCTGAATTATTTCGAAATCAAGAGCGTCAAGCTTATGTCAAACAACCCCACAAAATTCGACTACCTGAAGGAAAAAGGTGTCAATGTCATAGAGAGGATACCTGTGCTTTCAGAGCCAAGGCCTGAGGATAAATTTTACCTTGAGACAAAAAAGGTCCGTCTGGGGCATAAGATTTAGATTCCATTACTTTTGAAACAAGGATTATAAAATAATAAGATCTTTATTTAATTAATATCTGAAAGGTATTATATCACAGAGGATTCACGCTTTCATGACCCGCATTAAGGCCATAATAACTGACGCATCCAGGGGTGGTGTCTCCACCAAAACAATTGATGCCAATAGAGAAGATTACAAAGTTTTGCTTTCACCCATCTACACAGGAATTTGTGGAACAGATCGCGGTATAGTATCCGGCTCACTCAAGTTTGCATATAATCCTCATGGATCAGACTACCTCATTCTCGGTCATGAATCTGTATGCGAGGTCAGGGACTCGAATGTTGCCGGATTCAAAAAAGGAGATCTTGTTGTTCCACTTGTCAGGAGACCTGGTGACTGCGTCAATTGCAGAATCGGCAGGTCGGATAACTGTAGCGACGGCAATAAGCATGAGGCGGGAATTACAGGTATGCACGGTTTCATGCAGGAACTATTTACTGATGATCCTGAATACCTTGTAAAGGTTGAGGATAGATCCCTACGGGAGATTGCTGTTCTGACGGAGCCGCTGAAGAATGTCATGAAAGGATTCGAGGTGTTTCAGAAGGTTTCCAGCAGGTACATATTCAGCGGGTCAGATTCAACATATCTTGAAAAGAATGCATTGATAATCGGCACCGGTTGCGAGGCTTTTCTCTATACAATGATGGCAAACGAATTTGGTTTCAAATCTATGATGACTAACAGGCACCCGCTCTCGCAGAATATGCTTGCGGATCTGAACGATCTCAACCTTTCGTTTGTTGATTATTCCCAGAACCCAGACAAACCATTTTCAAGCGGAATAGATCTACTGATAGATACAAGCGGTGATCCAACGACAGTTTTCAACTTCATACGGAAGGTGAATTACAACGGAGTTGTTTTGCTGTTCGGAACAAATGGGAGAGCCCCGCCTGGATCTTTAGACGGAGTGGATATAGATTATCTTATCGAGCGCAATATAACAATTGCAGCGACTGTTGATGCCGCCAAGATCCACTATTTACAGGCAATCGGATATCTCACAAAATGGCACTATAAGTATGGGGATAAACTGGACAGGGTGATCACCGGCAAATTTTCTCCCGACGACAATTCGCTTTTTGAGAGGAAACAGAAGGATGAACTGAAATCGGTTATTCAGTGGAATGATTAGTTTGCCAGCCGAAATAATTGACGGGTCAAAGATAGCGGACTCGATCATGAATACACTCAGGGATTCTTTCAAGGAACAGCAGGATAAGACAGGTAAGCAGGCAAGACTGGTCCTGATTCTCATTGGAAAAGATGAGGGTGCATCCACCTATTCAAGGGCGAAGATCAGGAGGGGCGAAAAACTCGGTGTCAGGGTGGACTTGATAAAACCGGATGAAAGCATTTCCGAGGCTGAACTTGCAGTGGAAATTGGACAACTGGCGTCTGACCCGACTGTGACGGGTATAATGATCGAGAATCCTGTTCCAAAACATCTTAGTTTCTCGAAAATGACCGATCTTATTCCCTTCTATAAGGATATAGACGGAACTTCGTCGACGAACCAGGGCAGGATAGTGAACAGGCAGGAGTTTCTGGTACCGGCAACTGCTGCAGCTGTTGTCAGGATTCTGTCAAATTATCCTGAACTTACAAAATCAATCCTCACTATAGTGAACCGCACTCCAGTGGTTGGTCGGCCTCTCTCCCAGATGCTCCTCAACAGGGATTATACTATTTCTGTATGTCATTCAAAAACGCCGGATGTTGTGATTTACACAAGGAGATCAGATGTCGTCATATCAGCAGTTGGAAAACCAAACTATTTTGATGACGAGATGATCAATCCTGACTGCACCTTCATTGATGTCGGCATAAATTACGTGGATGGAAAAGTGACAGGCGATGCCAATTACCAGTCCCTGGTGAAATGGGTCAAGAGAATAACTCCAGTTCCCGGTGGTGTTGGTCCAATCACAGCGACATTGATATTTGAGAACCTTTTGAAGGCATTCAATTATCAGAACCTGAATTCAGGAAAAATGTGATCCTTGATCCAACAGGGTTCAGTGGATCCTTGAATCAGGATAAATTATTTTCTTGGCGGTGGATATCTTCTGCAAAAGTTCATCAAGGCTCTCTGCAGTTAGATTGATATGGCCGAGCTTTCTCCTTGGCCTTGGCTCTTTGCCGTAATCATAAATCTTGCTTTCACTGATAGACAAGAGTTGTTTCATGATGCCTGGATCAATGCCTCGCCCTATTATATTCACTATACCACTGTGCGTGAAAAGCCTTGGAGTGTCCAGTGGAAGATCCAGTATTGACCTGAGATGCATTTCAAACTGGGAAATGCTTGAGCCAGATAGTGTATGATGACCGGAATTATGGACCCTTGGAGCGTATTCGTTGACAGTTGCTTTGCCATCCCTGATGAAGAATTCTATACCCATTACTCCTGTATAATTCAATGAGTTCATAAGTTTCTTTGCTATCTCGAACATGCCAAAGTCATCGCATGGTGCATAATTGTACATCAGGATTCCGTCCTGGTTGAAATTATATGAAGGCCGGTGGGCGATTATTTGACCTTTTTTAGTTCTGCACGCAATTATCGATGCTTCAAAATCATAATTGAAGAACTCCTCGACAACAAATACCTGGTCGTTATTATCGATCTTTAGTTTCTCGCCGCGCTTTTTTCTGTACTGTCCTTTTCCATCGTAACCACCTTTAGACGTCTTAAGAATGCTTTCGTCGAATTCATCGGAAATCCTGATCGCCTCCTCCGCGGAATTTGCAACATGAAAGTTTGTTACTGGTATCCCATGTTCCTTGAGATAAATCTTCTCAAGATGTCTCTCTAGTTTCAGATCGAGTGATTCTTTGTTTGGAAAAAGTTTACCCATGTCCTGTGCGTACTCGAGAGCTGCTGGATCAACGTGCTCAAATTCTGCGGTCACGACATCGCTGTCATCAACAAATTTCCTGTAATCCCGGTCTTCATAGAAATAACTGGCTACCTTCGATGCTGGAGCTTTTCGGTCTGATCCAAGAACATTGAATTCTATCCCCAGCTTCCTGCCCTCGATAATCATCATCCAGCCCAGCTGGCCGGTCCCGATTATACCAACACGCATTACAATCTGTCCTGTAATACCCTGGCTTCCTGCTCTTTCATAAATAACTGCATCTTTTCCGCAAGATCATGATATTTAACAGAAAGTATCCTGACCGCAAGGAGGGCAGCATTTTTTGAATTGCCTATGCCAACTGTGGCGACCGGTATTCCAGGAGGCATCTGGACTATTGAGAGAAGCGAATCAATACCATTAAGAGCCTTTGACTGTACAGGGACCCCGATAACTGGAAGATGAGTGTACGAAGCAGTCATTCCGGGAAGATGTGCAGATCCACCAGCTCCTGCAATGATAACCTCAATACCGTTTTTGTGGGCCTGTCTCGCAAATTCCGCCATAAATTCAGGTGTTCTATGGGCGGATACAATCCTTTTTTCAACGGAGACACCGAAGCTTTCCAGCGTGTCAATAGCATCCTTCATTGAGTCATAATCGCTTCTGCTGCCCATTATAACTGCTGCCTTTGGCATAGCACTTAATTGACGGATTAAATAAAAATTATCGTTTTATTCATACTGCGTGTGAAATCTGGATCGATTGTTTTTGTAGCTTCTCTATGGATAGACTATCTCCTTCCTGTATCGAATCCTGATACCGGATGGCTCTTGCCTCTTCTTCTATTTTCGAGGTTAGAGTAAGCTCAAGAATCCAATCGATAATGGCCTGCTCCTGCATATCTGAGATGAAATAGTTTCATGCCGGGAGCTCTCTGTCTAGAGTTCCGATCCCAAGAAGTACCTCTCTATCTGATAGGCTGCCGATGCATTTTCCCTTTTCATCGACTATTGCGAGGACGTCAACGTTATTTTCCTTGAACATCCTAAGTGCTTCTGTTACATCCCTGTCCTGTCTGATCGCAACAACTCTATCCAGTCTGACCTGCCTCACCTTCATGTTATCGATTGACGACTGAGGGAGCAATAAAAGATCGACAAGGTTAATGACACCTACCGGTGCGCTATCGTTTGATACTACTATCCCGGAAGGCGTATGCTTTGACATAAGATCATCAACAACGGTTTTAAGACTGTCGTCCAGCCTGTATACTGCAGTCACGACATTAACAGACTTGTCGTTGACCGAGAGATTCTCGAGATTCTGGGCAACAATCTTACCTTCCCTTGTGATGTCAAGTTCATATGGTGTTTTTGTGACTATGCCCTTCACTTCTGAAAGAATGAATCCAATAACTATCCATGTGAGAAAAATTGTTACGTAAACAGGTACTGTGGAATATGCGGAATAAATGATGACAATTGTGCTTATGAATGCACCGACAATTGCCAGAATGAATTCGTCGTAGTCTTTAAGTTTAAACAGGATTGTGTTTTTTGCCTTCAGAGCGAGCCTTTTTCCCCTGCGCAAACCTATCCTTATTAGGGAAAAATCTGCACTTATGTGGATGAATAGGCCGCCAAGAGCCGAGATTGTTCCAAGAGCAATGAAAGCAGATTCCGGGCTTGATACATTTAAAAACAGGATAGGCAGCAAGAGGAGAATTGCGCTGGTTACCAGAACTGCTACGATTGGGTTTCCCTTTTTGTCGCGCCTGGCAAATATGGCAGGGAATGATCGGTCAAAACCCATCCTGAAGATCGTCCTTGAAGCTGCAGAACCGAATGAAAGCAATGCGAGGATTGCATCGTTTACCGTTGCAACTGCAACAGCATAGTAAAGGTAGATGCCGTATTTTGAAAAATCGTTTCTCAACAGGACAATTATCGGAAGCTTGTCTGAAAAAGGTATGACAATGCCCGTCTGTAATACAAGATTTGCTATAGCATATATGATTAATGATGCCAGAATGCCGCCTGTCAGTATTACTGTAACCACACTTCGCCCAACGTCCTTCTTTGGATCCTTTACCTCACCTGATACAGGTGCAATTGAGCCGTATCCTGTTGGTATTCCCATTGCAAACAGGATCCCAAGAAAGAAATCTGATGAAGTAATATGGAACCTTACTGGGTTTGGAAGATAAGCAGCTCCTCTTGTAATAACAAAAGATACAACAATTATTGCTATCATCAACCCTATCTCTAGAATGACAGCATAAATAGCGTATTTTGAGGACAATCTTATTCCAACGATTAAAAACGTAATTGATGGAATCACCACTATTGCAAATACAAGATATACTGAAAGACCAAAGACAAGGTTGAGGATAAAAACAGCACCCATAAGGTATGCGAGACCGTATAGTATGGAATAGAAGATATACATCCAGCCAGTGTCAAAACCTATTCTGGCAGAAAGGGCCTGGAAAGCATATGTGTAATAACCACCGGATGAAGAGAACCTCCGGGAAAGCCTCGTAACCCCAAGACCATTCAGAAGAACCAGGAATGTGCCTATCAGCATGACAATTGGTGCATCATAACCGGCCAGTGTGAAGGCAAAGGCACCATACGTCAGTATGCTTAAAAGAGGGGACATCCCGCCAAAGGAGAGAAAGAAAAGGTCTCTGAACGTAAGGCTTCTAGTGAGTCTCTCCTTGTCCGATTGCTGGGTTTGCATTCAATTGCCCTGATTTGGGCAAACAATATGAGTGTTTTCTTCAAAATCCGCAATCCATTATTACTGGAACATTGAACTGGTGCCTTTCGATCAGCATATCCTTGCTGGTTATCATAACCAGACAGAATAATTCGTTTGCCTCATTAAAAGAATCGGGGTTATATACTCGTAGTATATTGTTCCATGAGATCTATGGGTGGCGAAAAGGATAAAAAAGTAACAGAGAAGACTGGAGAAACCGTTGGAAAGGCCGCCAGGGATGTGACCGAGGGTACAAAATCGCTGTTTAAGGGGTTGAAAAAAGGTTTCGAAAAGAAGGATCAGGAAAAGAAATAAAGGCCGATTTTTT
>JAKAAI010000052.1 GCA_021797055.1 Thermoplasmata archaeon
CAGTGATTTTGCGGACGCAAAGATATCGATTTTCACGGAACCCGGTGAGGATAGGGAATCAATGATGCATCGGCTGAAGAGGCTGAATGAGTTTGTCTATCTTATTTCAGCAACAGAAGTTGCCATTGTAATGTTTTTTGTCTTAACATCAACTCACTTTTTATTCAGTGCAAGCAACTCTATTTACAGCAAAATTCCAATATACTTTTTACCTGCGCCCGCTGCAGCTCTCTCATTTTTGGATACATATGCTGTGGGCAGGAAGATTACGCTAACCGCAAAGCTCCTCCCGGGAAAGGAAGGGGTAGTCGTCAGACTAAAAAAAGAAAGATATCTTTTTGGTTATCCAGTTTGTAGCAAGGTCAAAATTGGCCGCAGAAAATATCTTGTCGGAAGCAACATGGATTTAAATGTTAATGAAAGTGTGTTCATTGAGAAGAGTGTTTACGTCCAGGGAAAAGCACGTGTCTGGCTGTTGTTGAACGTAAAACCATCATCCTTCTAGAAACAGCATGAAATCGTAATGTTCCTTCTATTTCGTTATATTGTATTAATGGTTTAATAGAGGTTACCCTTCCATCTTGAGAGGTATAACACCAGTCAGGTTAAAAATATCTTCCTGATCCGGCCCAGCTTTTGTCGGATGCATTATATATTAGGAGTTTTGATTCAAGGGTTAAGTCCATTTATGGCTGCCTTGACTGGCTCGGATGGTTCGATCATCGGCGCCCTGTATCCACCATTTAATCCGAACTTCCTGTAAAATGCATAATAGTATCCGCTTGGAAAATTAGCACTATTAATCACACGCATCACTGCATTGGATTTCATCTGGATTTTCTGCGCTCCAGGGATGTCCCCTTCTCTGAATTTTCTGTATATGCTGACAATGTCGTCACTGAAGTTGGTAAGACCGCAGACACCACCATCCGCTCCGATTGACAGTGATGGAAGAAGAAGATCATCTTGCCCCTGGAAAATTGAAAAGTTACTGTCTGAAAATTGCATGATCTTTGAAAAATAACGCATATCTCCAGATGATTCCTTGAGTCCCACTACATGTGAATATTCATTCTTCAGTTTCTCTATGACATCGATTGGAATGAATTCTCCTGCAAGCTGTGGAATATTGTATATGAAAAGGTCACGATCAACTTTTTCAAGAACCATGGAGAAATGCCTGTAGATCTCATCTGGTGATGGATGTATGTAATAAGTGGGCATGAGAACCAGGACGTCCACACCTATGTCCGATGCATTCCTTGCAAACTTTATGCATTCCTCTGTGTTTGAAGATCCTATGCCTGCAAATACTTTCAGGTCAGCCTTGTTATCGTTCACCTGCTGCAGAAAATTGACCCTCTCTTCTGAAAATAGATATGGAAAAAGCCCAGTGGAGCCAAGTGGAAAAAGACCAGAAACTCCGGTCTTCTTGAGATAATCTATCAGAACATTTGTTCCTTCAATGTCAGGTGTTCCATCCTGCTTGAATGGAGTGAGCATCGGAGTGATTATTCCATTGTATTTCATGAATCATGGTAGTAAACATGAAATAATTAACTATCGCATTGAATTCTATTCATAATAAATGATAAATCTTAGAAATTTATTATCAGGAGTCGCTCTGGAAACCAACTTCTGTTGATTTTAATGCGTTGACATACTCGCTTGGTATTCCCATTAAAACAAGAGAATCCCATCCAGCGATCACCTTTCTTGCGATTGCCAGTTCTATCAATTCATGCTGTGGTATATATCTGGAACCAGGTGCCATCACCGTTCCAAGCACCCATGGTGGCGTGTCGAAGTAGGACTGGAATCTTCCGGGAACGACATCTATCAGGGCCGAGGAGAGTGCTGCTGCAATCTTCTCGTTGTAATGCCATTTCTTTACCGGACTCATAAGGAAGCCTTTTTTTGGGGCATATACCTTCCAAGTAACACCATACAGATTCTCCTCGCCAAGGAAATCGGCAGTGTCACCGAAGTTATCGACGCTCGTCTTAGGGGGAAGTTCCTCGTTACCGGTCACGGTGTTAACAATCCTGAGACCCAGTCTGTAATTATGAGCCTGCATGTACCTGCTGATCAGGTGTTCCAGTTCTTCAGCCTCATCGACTGACAGCGAAAGATCATTTTCCAGTTGCTCAGATATTCCGGAATACTCGTCTATCGTGGCATTTAATATGCTCTTAAGATAATAATTGAATCTATCCCCGACCATATCAACCTTAAAAGGATATAAATAACACTGCTATTTAAACTTACGGCTTAAATCGGCTCTTTTCTGAGTATTCAGATCCATTGATTTAACAATTATAATTGCCTCTATAAAATATCAGACAAATTTTGTCGGACGTAAACATAGAAGCGATTAACCTTTTAACAGACGGTGGAATTAACCTCTATGGCGTATAAACCTCAGTTTGTTTGGCTTGATGGTAAAACCGTTGAATTTGAAAAAGCTAACGTCAGCATACTGACACATGCACTTCATTATGGAACTGGCATTTTTGAAGGTATCAGATCGTATGCGACCGCGGATGGTGTCGCGATTTTCAGGCTTGATGATCATATTAAGAGATTTTTTCAGTCTGCGAATATCTACAGAATGAATCTTGGCTATAGCGAAAAAGAGCTGAAAGATGCCATAATCTCGATGATTCAGAAAAACCATGAAACAGACTGCTACATCAGGCCACTTGCATTCTATGCGAATAACCGACTGGGTCTCCACCCAAACGAACCAAAAATATCGGTTGCCATAATCACGTCCCGTCTGGACCTCTATCTTGGAAATCCGGAAAAGGGGATCAGGGTCAAGATATCTCCATGGAGAAAGATCGACTCAACTGCTCTGCCTTCAATGGCAAAGGGAACTGGGCAATATCTCAGCTCATATCTTTCCTCACATGATGCGAAGATGGATGGTTATAATGAGGCATTGCTTCTGGACAAATCGGGTTTTGTAGCTGAAGGTCCAGGTGAAAACATTTTCTCAGTCAAGGACGGCAGGATTTATACGCCTTCACTTGAGAGCCCGATCCTGGCTGGTATCACAAGGGATTCTATCATAAAGATGATGGAAAAGGAGAACCCCGTTATTGAAAAGAGGATAGGGCTCAGTGAAATGCTAACCTCAGATGAAGCCTTCTTTGCTGGAACTGCAGCCGAAATAACGCCAATATCAGAGATTAGCGGATATAACCTGCATTCTGCTGAACCGGAGAGCATTTCGATTAACATATTGAAGAGATATTTCAACGTAGTAAGAGGTAAGGATCCGAAGTATTCCCAATGGTTAACGTATCTAAAATGATTCAATCAACAAAGGATTTGTTCCTTAATTATGTTCAAGCTTGCCGGAAATGCCCTCGCATTATAGAGGCTGGAGAAACATTTTCACTTGCAGATGGGAGCAGACAGCACTATACGGTCGAACCATTCTCGCCTCTTCAGATCGACGCTCTTTTTCCGGACTTATTATCACAAATAGAAACTCTTCTGAAGAATCTGCCAGAAATTGGTGCATCTGATATCATTGCCAAATCTTTAACAGGAGGAAATTTCACCGAGAGACCTTTGGGTGCAGAAATACCCGACCTGATTTCCCGGTCTGACCTTATAAAACTGGCACTCTATCTCGTAATACTTGAAAAGCAGGATACATCTTGCAGGATAAAGGCTGACGAGGCAGTATTTACGATTAAAAACGCTGCTTCCATCCCAGATGATTTCATGCCCGCTGCATTTATGGAGATGGTTGAGGGGAGAAATATATCCAATTATTATCAGGTTTTTAAGGAACTGCAACCCTCTTTTGTAACATGCCTGTTTCCACTTCTTAAGATAGGAGAAAGTGGACCAATTTCTGTAGACAGCCTTGTTACATTGAAAGGCATGATTTCCTTAGATAGAGACGCCAGGTCATCTTTCCTGATACAAAGAATCGCATCAGAATTCAATTCTTTCAAGGTATCTGGAGCCTATAAATCATTCATATTGGGACGATCCTTCAGATCCATCATATTTAACCTTGAAAGAAAGAAAAGCAGGGAAGTAAAGAAGCCTCTCTTTGATTCAGAGAGCATAAATTCTATGCTTGAGATCGATATAATTGAGGAAAGAAATGGATCTTATTTCCTGAAAGATGAAATTGATCTCCCTGAGCTCAAGGCAATATCTGCCGATTATGAAAAAAGAAATCACTTGATAGCAGATGTATGGAAAAATACCATGATAAATAAAGAGCTAATTTAGCGTTGAAAGATCAAAACTATATTAAGGGTAGATTCCCATGGCGTATATATATTGAAAGAGATCTGTGCCTCCTGCCTTGGATCTGGATTTGAGGGGGGAATAGGACCTGAAGAATGCATTCAGTGCAATGGTTCAGGCTTTCTTTTAGACTCCCGTAGAATTCCGGAGAGGAAGGTTGATCCAATACTAATTGCGGTCCTCGGAACATCGCTGATAGTAGCTCTGCTTATGGCGTCGCAGGCGAAATTCAGGTTTCTGTTATTCATCACAGCAGTATATATGTGGGGTGGACTGACTTACATTATACTTAAGATCGCACACATCCCTGCTGGTATCTCCAGGGCCATCAGACACTGATAGTAACATTTCAAAGGGTCATTTGAAAAATTTTATATCAATATCAATTATATTGTACAGTGGAAATTCCTGCCGATCTGCAAAAGAAAATATTCGATACTGTCATAGTAATAGTCGCACTGGCGGCAGGGATAGACCTCTGGGGTCTTGCTTTAAGCGCATCAACTTTTTCTGCGACTACCGGAAACACATCAATATTGATTCTAATCATAATTTATTTCCTTGCCGGGGGTTTTCTGCTTTTAATTGCCATTAAAACTATTCTCAAAATGGTTCCACTGAAGGATAATTGAAAGCGTATATATTCTTCTGAGAAGCAAGTCCTGAACATATAAGGTTAATTTTTCAAATAGTAATCAAATGATATCTTACAAGAGAGATTTATAGGATCTGAATTATATGAATATATCATGTTCGATTGAACCATCAAGGGACAGAAAGAAGAAGGGAAGAAATGCACTTGTTGTGCTTGCAGTCGGTATGCTTCTATTCTATTTTGGATCCAGAATCAAAACCAAACGTGAGGAAAATTAATTTGATTGATTCTGAACTGTAAAATATTCCATGATGGAATAAGGAGAAAACTTATCATAAATTATACTATGCTGCCAAATGGAAAATGACAGAACGGCAATATACCGTATAACAAATGAGGAGAAACCAGAGGATCCAGTATTCTCGGTTGAATATCTTGATAAGACTATAAGCCCATTTATCGATTTTTATAAATTCTGCAATGGGAAGTGGGAAGCCACACACCCGATACCTGAGGACAAACCATATTTTGGTGCATCACTTGAGTTACATGAAAGGAACCAGTACATACTTGGTAAGATACTCGAAAAATGCGCGCTTGAGGACCAAGAAGACCCGGTCAGAAAGATACTTGGAGATTTCTATTATTCCTCCATGGATACTGAAAAAATAGAGGGACTGAAATTCATGCCTTTGTCAGAGATTATGGCGAAGATTGATGCGATTCATGATAAAGATTCCCTGATCCAGATTTTCTCATACCTTCATTCAAATGGTATCTCGTGTTCCTTTTCACTTGAATCATACGGTGATATGAAGAACAGTTCAATCTATGCTCTTTATCTGGTACAGGGTGGTCTTTCCCTTCCAAACAGGGATTATTATCTCCTGGATTCTTTCAAGGAACTGAGAGAGCAGTACATAAAACACCTTCATAAGATGTTTGTACTGTTCGGTTTCGATGAGAATTCCGCAAATTCATCTGCAAATACAGTTTTCTTGATGGAGAAAAGACTTGCTGAAAATTCGAGAAGGCCGCAGGATTTGAGAGATCCTGAGAAGAATTACAACAGAATGGATATATCTGCTCTCAACGAGAAATTTAAGGGAATAGATCTAAGAAAATATCTATCTTATATTAGGGTTACTGCTACCGACTACGTCATAATAGGCCAGCCTGAGTTTTATGAAAACCTGGGAAAGATGATTGATGATGTTCCCTTAGCTGACTGGAAGATCTACCTGAAATGGAAAGTTCTGCATTTCGCCTCACCATACCTACACGAAGAAGTGTTCAAAGAATATTTCGACTTTTACGCAAGGAAGCTTATGGGTACTCCTGAACCTGAAAAGAGATGGAAGAGATGCGTGAAACAGGTTGACAGACAAATAGGAGAAGCACTGGGAAAAATATATGTTGAGCAGGAATTCGGTGCAGACTCAAAACGCCGCATGGAGGAGATGGTTTCCGATCTGAGAGAGGTATTCACGGATCGCTTGAAAAAACTTGACTGGATGTCTGCTGAAACAAGGAAGAAGGCGCTGGAAAAATTCAGCAGATTCAGGGCAAAGATAGGTTATCCTAACAAATTCATAGATTACTCGTCGATTATAGTAATGAGAGACGATTACATCGGGAATATTATGAGATCAAATGCATTTGAGTTCAGAAGACAGATCGACAGGATCAATTCACCTGTCGATCATGAGTTATGGGAGATGACACCACCTACCGTGAATGCATATTTCTCACCTACTGACAATGAGATTGTTTTTCCAGCGGGCATACTCCAGCCACCTTTCTTTGATCCCAGACTGGATGATGCGGTAAATTATGGAGCAACAGGTGGTACCATCGCGCACGAAATAACGCATGGTTTTGATGACCAAGGCAGAAAATTTGACGCGGACGGAAACCTAAAGGATTGGTGGACAAAGGAAGACGAGGAGAAATTTATGTCCAGAGCGAAAATGGTTGTTGATCTTTATGGTTCAATCGAGGTGCTTCCTGGTTTAAAGGTTAATGGTGAGTTAACACTCGGCGAGAACATAGCAGATCTCGGGGGAGTCAGTATTGCTTTTGAAGCACTCGAACGAAGACTCTCACGAAATCCGGAGATGAGGAAGAAGATAGACGGTTTCACTCCGGAGCAGCGGTTTTTTATGGGATGGGCTCAGGGCTGGCGCTCAATAATAAGGGATGAGATGCTTAAGTTACAGATTTCGAATGACCCGCACTCGCCGGATAAGCTCAGAGCCGAACTGCCCTCGAGGGTACATGAAAAATTTGATTCAGTCTTTGAAGATTACAGGACATCAGAATATAAAAAGTATGAAACGATAAAAATATGGTGAGATCTAGATTCAGTAAACAAATTTTTTAATCCTAGTTATCAGTCAAGGCCGATGCTATTTATGAATGCACCAGAATGTCCATCTAGGACCAATGCTATCTTCTTTCCCTTATCATCGAATTTCGCAAACCAGATCGGAACGTGAAGAAGCTCAGGCTGTGAAACATCTACCTCGGTGGATATATTCCTTATAGAATGATGTGTCGCATGCGCCAATGCGGACTGCAGCTGGTCGATATTAGTTTTCGCATCATTTCTCGCAGAATCTTCACCGATATCACCATTCAGGACCTTTATCCCTTTCGGCACTTTTGCAATATCAAAAGGTACCCGGTCAGTCAACTGGAAGGCATAATTCCTTGGCTGGTATTCTGAAAGACCTTTCACTGCAACAACAGGATAGTTGTAGTTCTTATCCAGAGTGTATGATCTCAGGCTGCCACCGCCTCCACCCATACCGCCCATCATCATTCCTCCCATGAGCATTCCCCCCATCATTCCGCCGCCATAGCCACCTCCGAATACGCCTCTGCCGCCACCCAGAGCCCCACCAAGCAAGCCGGCGAGGACTGCAGTTCCAGCAACTTTGCCCATTTCTGCACCGGTATCAACAGCTGTATACTTTGTCCTGGCAGAAGCGGGGACTATCCAGTATGGTACCAAGGAGAGAACAACACCTTCATTCTTTGACTTTTCCTCGAGATGATGTCGCAGGATACCATGATCCATGTGGTTCTTTATGAGCATCATCACCTGGTTCTCATCTGTAAACTTAAGAGGTAGCATCGTATTTGATTCGATATTCTTCCAGCCCTCGTTTGCCAGTGAGATACTTGCACCGCAATACTCACATGTGATTATCATCTCACCTATCTGCGGTTTTAACGGTGCTCCGCAGCCTGGGCATTTGAGTTCAGTTACATCTGCTGATGCAAGAACGTTGGGCTGCTGTTGAACAGTTGCCTGAGCAGTCTGTCCCTGCGAAGTGCTTCCGGCTGAAACTGTTTCCTGTCTGAATCCACACTTTGGGCAATAAATTGAGTCGTCAGGTATCTGTGCACCACACCTATTACAGTACATTTTTTCACCTATAGTTGTTTTCCGCAGTTAGGGCAAAACTTAGCGGTAGATGATACTTCTGCTCCACATCCCGGGCATTTCTTTGTTGCAGGTGCAGTCATGTTATTACCACAGTTGGGGCAGAATTTTGTTCCTGCAGGCATGGTGGTTCCGCATTTTGGGCAAGTGATGGTTGCGCTTTGCATTGGTGCTCCGCAATTCGGACAGAATGTTGCGCTGGCAGGTACCATTGATCCGCATTTTGGGCAGGATCTTGTGGGTTGCTGCTGCATTCCCGACATCATCTGCCCAGACATGCCGTAGCCCATACCTGCACCTGCGCCGAGACCGATTCCTATACCTGCACCTGCACCGGCTATTCCGTTCTGATTCTTCGCAGCATCCACCATAGCCTGTCCGGCCTGATACTGTATGTAGTTGACGCCGAGAACGGACATGTCCGATCTTGTGTCTATTGCCTTCTGGACGTCGTCTGGAAGTGATATGTTAAGACCCTGAATCTTGTTTATTTCAACGCCGTATTGCCTAAAATTGTCAGGGGCCTGCGCAAGTATTATCTGCTCTATTGTTGTGAGGTTTGCCGGTATGTCGGTTACCTTTAGTCCCTTGTCCTTCATCTGTCCGAGAGCCGTATATGTCAGAATTACGATCTGATCTCTCAATCTTGCCTCCACTTCGTCTGATGTTTCGACATTGAATGTACCGACAAACTGGTTGATGAAGTTTTCAGGATCCGATATCCTCCACCTGTATTCTCCAAACACCTTCAGGTTGACAATGCCAAAGGTCGGGTCTGCAAACTGGTATGGTTGAGGGCTACCAAATTTTCCATCAAGGAATCTGCGTTGTATATAGTATACCTCAGCCTGCTGCTGAACACCGGTAAAAAACTTGAGGAGTTTACCCACAACTGGCGCATTGAAATCGGTAAGTGCGTAACGGTTTGGCTGATCGAAATAAGTGAGAACTTTACCATCCCTGAAGAATACAGCTGTTTCATCTTCCCTTACGACGATGTTATCGTTAAGTCTTATCAAACGAGGGACCTTCCACATGACATTTCCCTCTTTGAATTCAGTCTCCCAGGCTATTGTAATAGAGCCCGCGACGCTTCCTCCCGAATATGGTATCTTGCTTGATTTTTTGCCAAACATCAGTTTGCACCTCCTGGTGTAATCTTGATCTCTTCAATCTTCTGTATTCTCATCTCCCACGCTACCTTCATCTTCTGGATTGAAGCATTTAGATCGGCAAGCTGCTTTGAAAACAGACCTTCGTTAAATGGTGACATTAATGAAGAAAAATCAGATAATTTCTGTATATCATTTGCGCTCTGTATGAATTCAAGATCGTATTCATAAAGGGCGTTAAGTTTTTGGGCATCTATCCTGATCGATGGTGATATTCCGGAGTAGCCCTGTTCAGAATGCAGGAGCTCACCTTCGAATTGCTGCAATCGTGACAGTACGGATGCCGATGGGACGAGATACTGGAAGCCGCCAGCAGACACAAGAGATGATCGAAGATCCTGCATACTCCTTTCTGATAACTGAAGAATCCCGGCAACCTGTTTCCTAAGAAGAGCGTCTGCCACTCTAAGATCCTCAAGCTGCCTGTAACCTCTGAAACCTGGTATCAGGAGCTGAAGTCTTTTCAGGACGCCCCTGCTGTCATCAACCTGATTCCTGATGTCTGGATTCGTCGTATCCATTTTACCCAGTTTGAGCCATGTTCGGACTGTATATTAATATTAATCATTCTGCAAACAACAATAACAAATTTAATTTACTATTCAAATTATAGGTATGCCTTGATGGGTTCGGGGATTTGGTAAATGGACTCCCTCATATTGGTCCTTATAGTATTCGTAGTATCAACAGCTCTACTATTAACAAACAGAATCCGGTACGATCTGATTGGTATCGGTACCGTTGTTGTTATCATTGCGGCAGGCCTTGTAACACCAACGCTTGCAATGGCTGAATTCGCGTCACTGCCGGTATTCCTGCTGGGCATGGTAATGGTGATAAGCAAGACAATATCGGATTCAGGAGTGATGGAGAAGTTCGGTGAGATCCTTTCAAGGAGGTTCAAGAACGAATACGTCATGCTCGCGATACTTTTCCTGATAATTGGCTTAATGTCGGGTTTCATGAGTGATGTTGCCCTGACGCTGATGATGATACCGATCGCCTATATCCTTTCAGAGAAACTTAAGAAGTCGCCGACAAAATATCTGATTCCATTTGCATTTATTGCCGTTCTTGGAGGCAGGTTCACAGTCGCGAGCACTTCATCAAACCTGATTCTTTATGATCTGTGGTACCAGAAATATCACACATACCTCCCATATTTCACTTTCTCTGTTCCTGGTCTGATAATTGTTATTGTTGCAATTCCTGTCATCATAGGTATTACCATACTGTTGCCGAACAGGATCAAACCTGTATCAGATATTGAAGATTTTAAAACAGGTGAATACCTGACAGAGGCAAAGGTTCAGGAAGGAAGTGAGGTTGAGGGGAAAACAATAGGTGAATTCGAGGCACAATACAATGTCAGGGTGGTTGGTGTGTACCCTGGAAGGATAAGCAAGAAGAACCGTGTTCTTCGGAAAGATGATGTGATAATCGTCAGGGTCAAGCCTGAGATAATTACAATTATATCTGGAATTAAGGGACTTAAGATTGCACCAACTGAAGCAAACATAGATGAGTCAAGTGTGACAGAGGTCTTTATAATGCCAGATTCCAGGCTTATAGGAACCCCTATAAGCAACCTTAAAGCTGCAACAAGGCTAGATATAGCTGTTCTCGGTATATCAGCTTACGGCAAGAGGATAGTTGGTAGACTTCGCACGATAACGGTTCAATCCGGGGATGTCCTGATGATATCAGGTAAAGATGAGGACATAGCAGAATTCATAACTCAGGAATCACTGGCGCCTTTACACAAAAGGGAGATAAAGATACTCAACTGGAAGAGGGGAATAGTTGCAATAGTCGCGCTTGCATTCGCGGTTGCGATTTCAAGCGCAGGGGTCAACCTTGCATATGCCTACCTTCTTGCAATAGTGATAATACTTGCCACCAGATCACTTAACTTCAAGGAGATATATCACAGCATAGAGTGGCCCATACTGGTCTTCGTTGGAACGTACCTGGTATTTGGATCCGTAATAGTATCGTCGGGTCTTTCAACATATATCGCAGGGATTACGGCAGGTTCGGTTGTGATACTTTTCCTTCTTGCACTTCTGTTTGCTAATGTTGTTGGAAATGTAGCATCTGCTGTAATAATGGGTGAAATTGCACTTTCGTTTCCGGATCCGCTCAAGGCATTGACTGTTGTTGCAATGGCTGCCTCATGCACGTTTATAACACCTTTCGGAAACCAGTCTAACCTGCTGGTAAAATCGCCTGGTGGATACACGACAAAGGATTATGCAATTTACGGTTCAATCGTCGTTGTTCTCGTATTCCTGATAACAATGATCTACGCAATTTAGTTGTTCCTTATTGCGTTTCGATCGTAAGTAGCATGCCTTTTGGTACTTCTTTTATTTTGCAGTTCTCAGGGAAATGCCTGGATCTGATTATGCTTGACGAAAAAATGCCTTTCCAGCGGGAACTTTCAACAAAATAAAGCTTATAATATTCGTCATATACCCTTGTTTCGCTGACATCTGTATAATATATAATTTTCTTGGTCAGGGATGTCCTGTCGATTGAGAGCGCAAGTAGGTTCGCCGAGCTTTTTACCATGTTTTCCCTGAAAGCGGTCTCAAGTGAAGCTGCCATCTT
>JAKAAI010000053.1 GCA_021797055.1 Thermoplasmata archaeon
AGTCAATGTCAGAATATCGGGTTCAAAATTTTCTCCACCAAGAGTTGAAAAGCTCATTTCACTGCTTCGGGAATGGGAGAAACATTATGCAGCAATGGAGATGGAAAGAGAAGATGTTTTTGTACAGGCTGCAGAAATGCACTTTGGATTTGAATCCATCCATCCCTTTTCAGATGGAAATGGAAGAGTTGGAAGGCTGCTACTTAATATGCACTTCCTAAATCACAACTGGCCACTTATTCACATACTCCCTTACCACAGGAAATACTACCTGGATGCTCTTGAGTCTGCACACCATAAAGATATGAAGAAGCTATTGGGGTTTCTGGAAACAAATATGGCAGGTTCGCTTATTTTTGTTCTTAACATGGTAGGTTCTGAAGGAGATAAGTTAATGACATTGAAAGAGGCCAGAGAGGTCTCAGGTACAGATTACTCCACAAAATACCTTGCACTTAGAATCAAACAGGGTGAACTTCCCGGGATAAGATTAAACAGCAGGTGGATGACCAGTCAGGTAGCTATAGATCTTTATCGGGAAATAAAAGGAAGAGAGTAATACTCTCATATCAATGAATTCACTAATTGGAATTTCAAGGTTTGAATAGCCACATTATACGCACTATATTTCATTAAGGTACTGCGAGATTGCTCTATTATATTCGGGTAACAGGCCCTGATTTCCTGAGAGGATAAAATTGAGGGCAGTTTTGAGCGACTTCTTAAGTTCCCCTGATCTGAACAGGGCGATGCACAGGAATTCAAGGGCAGCAGGATCCCCTGTTTCTTCCATCACCCTGCCCAGTGTTTCAATAGCCTTTTCGTTATCCCCCGTTACACTGAGTGAACTTCCCAACTGAATTTCAGCTTGAGTTTTCATTTTTCCAGAAAGTCCCAATTCTATTGACCTTCGATATAGGGGAATTGCCTTTGTCTCTTTTCCCAAATAATCCAAAGCATTTGCATATTCAAACAAGTATGCAGCATTTGCCTGGAAAACTTCAAAATTTTCATCAAATATCCTTAACATCACATCCGGGTTATCCTGGTGTTTCCAGGCATCTTCTATTATTTTATTCAGATCGGTCATCTATCCCACGTGAGAATTCAAATAAAGATATTTTAAACCTTTTCAACTAATCCCACATCTTTATATCAAAATATGTTTGGGGTACAGATGCATAAAATTGTGGATAGCCTGGTAGTTGATCAAAGTCTTAAGTGAATACTTTACTTTGTTTCATAGACAGGGAATTTATACGTTGGCAATACCAATAATACTTTATTTTTACAAACTTTCGAGATACTCTGGGAAACTCTGAACACTCCCTTTCCATTGAAAAGTTTGTTAAAGGCAACAGTTGCCAATAAATATACCTTCAGGATAATTTAAATGATCTGTCTTCCTCTTTCGGGATAGATATCAGAGATATTCCGATCCAGCCCGTTTGATACCAAGCTTTTCATAGATGTGATCTGAGCTGAGTATTTCACCATCACACAATGAGGCATGAAATGAGTCAAACACTCCTGTGTTTTCGTGATCGATAAGGAGTGCAGCAGCCAAGGCATTTTGCTTACCAGCACCTATCAGCACTCAAGTTCTTTTTCAATATGTTTGAAATAATCTCTGCTTGGCTTGAGATAACCAACTAAACAACTGGACAGTATACCGGGAAATCTCATAGATCGAAATAAAGATGGATAGTATGGAGCGGTGGAGATTTTGAGAAAATAGGTCCACCTATTCATAAATTCTCTTGGAAACTGGCCCGTCAAGATGCTTAAGCTCGTTAGCAGCAGGGATGGACCAGGCATTCTTTAATTCCATTAAAGGACAAGTTCCTTTTTCATATGTTCATGTGTGACAAGTTTCCCGGATTAAACATCTGTTCTGGTTTGTTTAATTTCTGCCATTGTCTTTTCATTAAGCCTGATAAGATCCTCGATTATCAGTTCTATTACTTCTCCATACGTCTCTCCAGGGTGCAGTTTCATGGATTGCAATGTCCTCTTGAGTTCCTCCTTTTCTTGTATGGTTTAAATAGTCACAGTTATCTATAACGTTCGATACTGACATACTCCCACTGCTAAAGCTTGTGGGATTCTCGCTTTTGCACTTTTTTCGCCTTCATTTCTCACGATCTGGACGGTTTTGCAAGAACCAATTACCGAGTCTTAAGGTCGCTCCAATCCTGAACGTTGACTCTCTGGGGGTATCAGTGCTCCCCTTGCATGCATCCCTGTCTGCATGCAATCGGGACATGCCATTGATCCATTTCTCTGCTCGAACTGCGATCCGGTGGCATTCCCAACCTCATGGCGAAGTCCTTTCGGATCATTCGTTTCATGGGGATTTCCACACACGACTTTCTCCGTGAGTAGCATTCGTGCTTGAAATTACGATGGCAAGGGACAATATATATCCACCACATCCAACCCACGACTGAAGTCATGGGTTTTCTGCTCCGAGGATCGTAAAAATTGTGTCTTGTAGAGTATTTTTTTCAAACCCATTCCCAGGAATAGTGAAAACCACAAACAACAATTTTACTTTGATAGTCATCACTTCATATCATAATATATTAATATGACATTATGATACAGTAGTATGAAAAAAGTTGCAATAATGTTGGATGAAGGTTATCATGACCTGGAACTTTGGGTTCCATACTACAGGATGAAGGAAGAAAAAATAGGATTCGACATCTTGGCGTGGGAAAACAGACCATACAAGGGGGAATTCGGAGTGGATCTTGCAACTCCAACCAAGCTCCTATCAGATTCCATTGGAAGATACGACCTTGTCTTTTTCCCGGGTGCCAAGTCCCCTGAGAACTTACTGAAGAATCCGAAGACCATGGACATTATCGAGAAAATGGCTGGTGAAGGTACCTACTTTGCAACCATGTGCCATTCCCCACTATTACTTGCTCAAGCCGGTTTATTAAAGGGCAGAGAGGTTACGGGACACCCCTCCATTAAAACAGAAGTTGAAAAAGCAGGAGCGACTTTTGTTGACACCCCCGTAGTCCACACTTCTGATACGATACTCACAGGGAGAACACATTACGACCTCGCTTCGTTCATGCCAGAGTTAGTGAAACTTCTAAGATAGACGATAGAAATGACAGAATATGGCATTGGGAATATCGGAAAGAAACTTGGAATAAAAACACTGCTCTTCCCAGTATTTGTTGCAGTAGCGATCGCAGTAGGACTCATTCTGGGGTTTATTTTCAGATCAGGGAGTTCAACTGTAGCCACTTATGGCATACCAATTGGCCTCTTCTTCATGATATATCCTGCAATGGCCAAGGTGCGCTTGAATGAGATGGGAAGGAGCTTCAAGAACATCAGAACTGTGAGCTTGATGGTATTCCTGAATTATGCAATCGCACCATTTCTTGTGGCAGGAATAGCATATTTTTTCATCTACGCGATCTACACACATTTCGGCTTCATTAGCTCCACTGTTGCTTCACAGATGCTGGTGGGCATAATCCTTCTTGGAGTGGCTCCATGTATTGCAATGGTAATGGTCTGGACCGACCTGGCACACGGAAATCTCCCTTTAGGTGTTTCATTCGTAGCCTGGAACTCTATCATTCAGATCATAACAACGCCTTTTCTGATTTATCTACTCGCCCGAACTTCAGTGACAGTTAGTCCACTCCTAATTCTTGAAAGCGTATTACTTTATCTGGCACTTCCTATGCTGGCAGGAATTGTCACTAGAATTCTACTGCGGAAGAAAAAATATTTTTCCAGAGTGTTGGAAGTCCTTGGATCTGTGCAGACAATCGCACTATTGCTGACAATAGTGGTGATATTCTGGGGAGAGGGCTATGGAATAGTTGATACTCCCTCACTCGTCTGGATGGTTGGGATTGTGATGCTCATCTTTTACTTCGTGCTTTTTCACTCGGGTTATCTTACCTCGAGAAAACTCGGCCATGATTATCAAGATTCCACTGCTATAGGATTTACAGTTTCCGCTAGGGATTTTGAAGTGAGCATTGCAATTGCGGTGTCTGCCTTTGCAGCGTATCCTTACGTTGCTATAACCACTGCAATTGGACCACTGCTGGAAATTCCTTTAATGCTATTGCTGGTCTGGATACAGTTGGGAAGAGAGCAGGTGATGAGCGCATCAAAGACGTTTGGTTTGACAGAGGTGAGCAAATGAGCAATGAGGTTAAGTATTGTGAGATAAGGAAGATTGAAAATGTTGACGTTGAGGGATACGAAGAGATTTCCAGAGTGCTCAATGTTCTTGGAAACAAGGCAAGAATTGCCGTACTTACTGTTATGATAAAATACAAGGAAGTGTGTGCCTGTGAACTTCAGCCTGCTTTGGGAATACCACAACCAACAATAACGACACATCTTCGCAAGATGTATGATGTCGGGATCCTCAAGCGAAAAGACGTATGGAAATTCAGCTATTATTATGTCAATCCGGAATACGAGGGCCTGATAAATGACATTCTGAGAAATAAGGCAGAAACCGGAGAGAGTTGATACATAGATTGATAAAACTGATCCTAACACTCAAGTAAACTCACTGAAAAAGGAAAGTTATGGCCACCAGTGGAGCACATCAGAAAATATCTAACCCTGTATACCTGTGTCATTTGGCATTGCTATTCCCGATAGAATCTACACCATTCATTTCACCAAGATAAACGTTTCACTCTTTTCAAACCTCGTCACACTTTCAGGAATAGTGGCCATTTACCCCAAAATGTTCTAGTTAAATTTGAAGGTTTTGTGAATGATTTAAAGTCGTGGAAACCATCCAGATAGGGTCAGTCGGGATTTGCTTAAAGTTTATAGCAAATACTTTCTACTATGCAATGACTGAATAGAATGTTCCTTTATTTCGTAATGCCTGGGCATTAGTTGGAACCCTGACACGTGAGATAGTGATTTTCCTCATGCCTCAAAAGATGTGTCCAAATTGACTGAGGGCTATGATGGTTATCTGGTGTTGTGAGATATGGCAAAGGTGGATAATGGCATTAGAGTATGCAAATAGATAGATTTACATATTAATTTGAAATGTGGGAATTGAAGTGGGAATGACTAAGGAAACCGTAATAGACAAAAAGGGGAGGATTGTAATCTCCAAAGAGGTGAGAGACGAGCTGGGACTCAAGGAAGGAACCAGAATCAGATTACACATAGAATCTGACAAATTAATAATTGAGAAATCAGTTTCCCCAGAGGAATTCACTAACAAAATGAGAGGTTTCATAAAAAAAGGATCTAAAGTGCCCGTTAGTGATCCTATAGATCTTAAGCAAATTTGGAAGTGAGAGTTCAAATGGATCTGTCATACATTGATGCAAATTACTGGATTTACTGGTTTGATGAAAGATTACCTGAACATGAGCATGTAGACGGGACAATGCAGAAGGCGATCCGGGAAGGGATAGTTGTTAGCACAGTAACTTTGATGGAGGTAGCACACTATTTCAGGGCCCTTCAGCCTGGGATTCTGATCAAAACCATGAAGATGATCACCGATCTTTCGACACTCATTTTGATTGACTTCAACTCAACCATAATGTCATCTTCAATTGGCTTCCTGTCCACTTATTCCCATGTTGGACTGGGTTCACGAGATTGTGTAATTCTCGCAACCATGAAGACAGTTGGTTCGATCGATCTTCTGACTCACGATAAGTCTTTCAATAAAGTCAAAGAAATAAATGTAATTGATGAAATCAGATAACACACCCTATATTTTCCTTCATCACAAACTGACCTTTATGAATTAACCACAATATTTAACAAAATCGAGCGGGAAACCCACTTCTAAAGGGTGAGGGGATGTTGCAACTGCGCATATGTTAAGAAAAAGTGTACTGGTGTGCTCACAGAGCTGTTTCTATACCCAGTTTCCTTGCTGTTGAGTTTAGTTCCTTGTCTGCAGAGCAGAACACCGCCCTTCCAGCTTCAATGCAGGTTTCAAGCTGAATTGCGTCTACAATGTAGATGTGCTGTTCAAGAACAGTCTTGACAGCCTTCCTGATTATCTGGCTGCTAACAGGAAATATTTCGACTGTGGACGATCTTTCAAGCAAGCCCAACTCACTTAACATTGTTTGGAGTCGACTTCCCGCGTCAATGCCCATCTTTCTGGAATACTTGTCAAAGACAACTGCAGCTTCACCAAGATTAATTTCAGATATGCAAATAACCGTCTCTCCCTGATGAGCCTTATGGAAGTAAGTGTCGGCAATGTCACTATTTTCTTCCTTAACGTACCTTTTAATCAGTATGCTGGTATCAAGATAGACGTGAGACGCGTTCATTTCTCATTTCCCTGACTTCTTTCTCTGAGTATGCCTTTCCTTTAAGATCCGGCCTGTTTCTCTCCACATCTTCCATGCTTATGTATCTGCAATCGAGATTAAGTTCCCTGCACATATCACCAAGGATCTCCATTGTAGAAAGAGAGCGGAGTGATTTCTCGATGAAATCGCTGAGAGTCCTTCCCTTTTTCAGCAGAGCCAGCTTTGCGTTGTCCACAACTGGCTTTTCGACAGATACAGTTATCTTGGTCTTAACCATATAGCCGTATATACGGTTAGACGTATTAAGTATTTCCAACTGCATATTTTTAGTCTAAAGCATTTTCATCACTGGTTTTCTGATATAATCGTATGCACAAAACTTAGAATCAACATATAATCAGAAAATAAGACCATTTAAAGAATGGACCGGTCGGGATTTGATTAATGTTTTAATAATCGAATACTAAATTTCTATATTCGGGATGAGGCCTATTCATAAAGAACTATACACTTAAATCCTATTGGTAACTATGGTTAACTATGGTGACAACCATACAGATAGATGAAAAGCTGAAGGCCAGACTAGATCAACTGAAGATTCATCATCGGGAATCCTACAATGAGTTGATCTCAAGATTGATAAGTTCTTCATCACCCAAACTGGTTAGCAGAGATACACTAATAGAAACGCTGGAGGTATTGTCAGACTCAGAATTTATCAAAGGTATCGAAAGGGGTATCAAAGATATTGAGGAGGGAAGGGTAAAACCGCTCAGCCAGGTGAGGAAGGAGCTAGAACGAGCTTGATCTATGAAGTTTACCTAGCTGCTGAAGCAGAAAAGTTTCTCAAAAAATGTGATAGTGCAACAAGAAAGAGACTGATGAATAAAATTTCTAAATTGGGTGAAGATCCAGAGGCTGGAAAACCGCTAACTGCGGCGTTGACAGGACTTTGGAGTTTGAGGATTGGAAACTATAGGGCGATATATGAGATACGAAACTCAGAGCTTCTTATTCTTGTTATCAAGATAGGTCCAAGGAAGAATGTGTATGATTGATATAGCTGGTTAATAATAACCCAAATTGGAGTTGGATTAATGGAATGGAGCTTTGATTAAAACTCGTTGATAGACTTCACCTGCTCTGCCGTTTCTCACTTCACTCTATTGAGTTGAATTTATCAAAAATGCCCACGTTTCCTATGGAGACCCCCCTTTGTATCTTATGGAATTCCCCTCAACAACTCGTTTCATGTCTATCAATGCTCCATAGCAGTCAAACGTGAGGAACTTGTATTTCAAAGGATCGTCCATTATTTAATCTGAGTATCACATTTATAATTTCTCTGTTATCGGAGCATAAGTACACAAGTTGATGTACAAACGAAGTGCAGTTTTGTCTCCTAGAAGCAATTGAAGGTGCAACACAAGACGAGAACAGGACTTGTTGGAAATTCTCTCTCATCCATGTTTTGCTGCATTATGCCATTTAACCGTTAAATTTTTATACGGTATTCTAATTATTTGTTCATGGTCAAAACCACGATTAATCTTGACGATGAAATCTATGCTGAAATCGTTAAAGAATCCGTAGAAAAGTACGGCAGCACCAAAAAAATGTCAATGATCATTAACCAGCGCCTCAGGAACAAGAAAAATGATGCAAGGAAAAGTGGAAAGAGAATTACATTCAAGGTCAGGGAAAACCTTTCATCGCTGGACGCTGACATTGAGATAAGAAAGGGGTGGGGGGAGAGCAGTAAATGACAACGCTCGTTGACACAGACGTTCTGGTGTATGATTCAATAGAGAATTCTCCACACCATGATCGTGCAAGAGAACTAATCGATGAGTCGGAAGACCCGATAATGAATTCACTTTCGATTGTTGAACTTGGATTTGTGCTTCCCAGGTACGGTATAGACAACGGCAGTGTTAGAATGAAGATTGAAGAATTATTGCATAGCGATTATTTCACGGTTTCCTGGATATCTGGAAAGATGATTGAAGGGGCGTCAGAATACATGGTAGAAAACGGTCTCAGTTTCAAGGATTTCAATGACTGGATAATAGCGTATGATGCACATTCAAGAGATGTGCCTTTAGTGACTTTTGATAATGTACTATCCAAGAAATGCAGGAAGTTAGGCATACGAGTCATCGAGGTATAGCTTGAAGAATGGACCGGTCGGGATTTGCTTAATGTTTTTAGGGAATACTGAGAAGAAAAATCAACTCATCTAATCCAGCCAAGAATATGCGTCCGATCTCGTTGCAATCCTCACAACCTTTATTCTTTCCTCATCCAGAAAGTATATTACTCTGTAATCCCCCACCCTCAGCCTGTAAAAAATATGGTTTGTGCCCGAAAGTCTCTTAGTGTCCAGTCTGTGTAAGCTGTTGTACGGGTCCTTTGCAAGTTCGTTTAGCTTTTCCCTTATCCTGGTTTGTTCTATTTTCTGTAAGGCTTTGAACTCCTTTGCTGCCGTGGTTGATAGGAGTACATCATAACTTGTCAAGGGGGACGAACTCCTCAGCATCGGCTATTCTGTCAAGCTCATTGAAGAACATAGCCTTCCTGCTGATTTCGAGGAGATTTTCTATTATTTCATCATAGGTCTGTCCCTTATGCCCAACTTCCTTGAGTTTCTCTCTGGTCTCTTTGGAAATTTGTATAGTTGTACTGTCCATTATATGCGAATCCTATGACTGTATATAAGGATAATTAATTATTATGTGTAGATTATAACAACATATAAGACTTAATTGGCACACTATCTTCCCTGAGATGCCGGCAAGAAATGAAGTAATAGTTCAGCCAGTTTTTATTCATTTGGAAATAGGCTACAGAGCACCAGAGGGAGATGCATGAAGAATGGAAGGAGGGGCTAATAGAGGAATGGTGATTGCCAAGAAGCAAAAAATGAGGAAAGGCATCTGGCATTAAGTCAATCTAAGGTTTATCCCAAGCTTCCTTGACAAATTCTCCAGATCCTGGGCCACGTAGAAAAATGCCATCCATGCCCATTTGCCCCATCTTCTTTGCCCCTCTCTCTTCGCAACTTCAACTGCTTTTCTGTTGTTCTCCGGTTTTTCCCAAAACAGGAGTTTCCCAAAAACCTCTGCTGACCAGACATCTATAGGGAACCCGCCGTGTGGGTTGATTATATCAGCCGAATAGTCGCCGATTCCGGGGAGTTCAAGCAGCCATTCTTTAGCTTCTTCTTCTTCTTTTATTTCATGCAATTGTTCCGCAGAGGGGAAATCACCTGCGAACAATCTCTTCGCCATTTTTACTACGAACTTCGCCCTGTATCCCGCCCTGCATTTAGAGGCAATATCCTCTGCCGGAACTCCTGCTATTTTCTCAGGGCTAGGCCATGTCTTGATCTTCTTTCCGTCAAATTCCGCCAAATCTCCATAATTTTCTATGAAGGAGTTCATCATTTCGTTGCTTCTCTTCAGAGGGGCCATCTGGAGCATTATGGCAAGCAACGCCTCCGGAAAGATCGCTATCGAGAATGTATCGTGCATTCCGTACAGGTCTCCAATGACGTGCGTCAGAATGCTGTCTTTATTTGAGAATTCATAGAACTCGCTTAAATCCTGGTCCGTGCCAAGTGCTTTTACCAGAAGCGATTTTCTTTTCTCCTTCTTGACGGGAGTAAGTTCTTTCGCTACAAAAATCGTCACGGATATTTCAGGATCGCTGACTTTTTCGTTTGAAGAGAGCCTTATGCCCAAAAGATTCTTTTCAAGATTAGCGGCTGTCCACATTGTTGTGCCATCTTAAATCTCAAGAGGCGTGAACAGAGACCATCCTGCCGGCCTCCTTACCGTCAACCCAAAATTATATGGAGGCGTTGGCCTCAATTTAAATCCGAAATGATGGTACAGTTTCGACATGGCAGTCACCCCATTGGAACCTGAATCAAGCATTATATTTTTAGTTCATGCCTGTTTTCCTTGCATTTCAATAAATTTGGTGTCAGCAAGACACTGAGTTCACAGAAACCGTCATGGTGAATTGAACTGGCTTGGGTCGAAGATTGTTCTGATGAAGTCGATCTTTCCCCCTGAAGCGTGGTACCATGAAGACATGTAGACTTTCTTTCCTTGAGTTGAAAGATCATAGAGGAGGCACACGTCATCCCCGTCGGAGAAGGTTTTCTTCATTTCGTATTTTCCACGATACTGTCGTAGCATATCGACAAACTCCTTCGGTTTGCTGAACGATTCGCCTGCCGGCCCTATGATCCTGACCTCACTGTTCAGGTATTCAGCAGCCGCGTTGTAGTTTTCGCTGTTGAGTGCTCTGATGTAGGAAAACACGACCTCAGTTGCATTACTTTTTGTTTCCATGCTTCTGTATTGCAGCATAAAGCTATATTTATTTCCCTCAGGCGATGAGGAATTTCGACAACCTTTAACTGCAGCCTTACAATGTATTTCACAATCATGCATCACGCGGACGACCTGGATGTCAAGATAATCAAGGAGCTGGGAGGCTCCAATCCGTCTCAATGGAATGTCAGGGAGTCCTACTCGAACATAGCTGAAAGGCTCGGAATCGATGAAGAGACTGTAAGGAGGAGACTGAAGCGGGCTGAACGTCTGGGCTCCTTGCCAGGCTGGAAGGTGATGGTCAGCCCACGCGTCTTGGATTGCAGGGCTGTCAACGTAAGCTTGAGAGTTAAGGATGAGAGAAAGAAACCCGGAATTATTTCTGAACTCGGAGATCTGGATGGTGTCATCAAGATCCTCAACTTCCGCGGGGATGAACTGCTACTGACTTTATACTACGGCAACGATGACTCGCTTAAGAATAAGTTGGATCTTATTGCCTCAATCTCCGACTGCCCAAACCCCATTGTCTGGGAACTTGTTTTCCCTGAACCACAGATCAACATAACATTGCCCGACTGGAAGATAATCGAATCCATGCTCGAAGACGCAAGGAAGAGCCTCAATGGCGTATCCAAATCCGTTGTATTATCTATAAGGACGGTTGAAAGGAGACTTAACAAGTTGACAGAAGGATATGCGGTGTATCTTCAGGGAACACCCAACTTCAATAAGTTTGCAGGGTTAAGTTGCGTGTTCATTGTGTTTTGCCCGGACGAAAAGGAGAAGCGCACCGTTGACAACACTATCCTTTCCAGGGCGAGGAGAATTGAACTCGCGAATACTAGCTCGAGACAGTATTCAATTTTTGTATCCCTCTTTGACAATCTCGCCGAACCCGATGATTTTGTCGGCTGGATCAACGGTCTCGATGGTGTGAAAAGTGTGAGCATGGGCATAATGAAGGATCTCATTGTTATACAGAAATGGATGCGAGACGAAATCATCAAACGTCAATTTACAAAATAAACGCTTCCAGTGCATTATAATCGAAGGTTCAAAGAATCCATCCTAAGTGAGAGTCCCATTTATGTAGACTGATGCTTGAGCACGATGTTCAAGGACTGGCCCATACTAATGTCTTTTTATTCAGATAAATTGATAGAATGGACCGGTCGGGATTTGAACCCGAGGCCTCCTACTTGCGAAGCAGGCGATCTACCGCTGATCTACCGGCCCTTTCAGAGATGATGTGAAACCCTTATTTTTTCTTTCTCATATTCAAAGGAAAA
>JAKAAI010000054.1 GCA_021797055.1 Thermoplasmata archaeon
TGCCTGATTTAATGGTTTTTTAATTATATGATATTCCGGATTTGCATAAACCTTTTTTTTACCATTATGATGTTTCATGGAACTTTTAAACATGCGCTTCAACGTTTTGTGGATTCCATATTTAAATGCATATCTTTATTTATTGATAGTAACATCAACAGAATAAAAACGATTAATTGTGGCGTTTCTAAATCCTGATTAGGACGTGCATGGAATAAAAGAATTAAATAGCAGGAATTTGTTACTATCGTTCATGGAATCTAAGCCCCCGACTAAAGGGCCTTCTTCACTGACAAAAGGAAGTAAGATGGCACAAATAATTGTGATTGTTGTTGCTGTTGTTGTGATTGCTGGTGCTGGAATCGGTATCTTTGAACTATCGAAAAGCACTACGACTACTACAACAGTTACCCCTACGCCTTCCAGTAGTTCTGTTACCATAACTGTGTGGGGCTCTGGGAGCGCGGGTGGTGAGTCCGAGGGATTTAACCAATCTCTGACAGCGTTTGAGGCTGCCTATCCAAATGTAACTGTTATTGACAGCCCTGCTGTTGGTGTTGCGAGTACCACATATCTGACTGCAGCTCATGCTGGAACTGCACCTGACGTTTACAGGGATACCTGTGAGAACGGTGCTGAAGCTCTCGTGGCTGGCGTTGCAACAAACCTAACACCTTATCTCAACAGTTCTTATATCAACTCGTTTACCTCGGGAACTATTAAGGACTGGACATATGATGGTGCAATATTCGGAATTCCAATAAACACAAACGGTGTTGCGCTTTATTACAACAAAGAATTTGTTCCGACACCACCGTCAAACACATATCAGATGATTCAGGATGCAATGAATGTTTCGGCAAAAGGATCACCTTACATAGGCCTTCCATATGATCTTGGGGCTGACGCAGGGTACAGATTTGCTGCATGGCTACCTGCCTTCGGAGGAGAGATATATAACTCCACCAACTATCCAGAAATCAACTCTTCTGCCTCCGTTGCAGCTATGTCATTTGTCTGGAACTGGACTGTCAAGGATCACATAGACAAGGTTGGCCTCACAGGGGCAGAGGAATGTGATCTCTTTGAAGCGGGTGATTCAGCATTCTTCATTGACGGACCATGGGCCCAGTCTTCAATATTGAAGGCATTTGGTACTCATGATAACGAGGTGGGAGTTGCACCGCTCCCGTTTGACAATGCAACTGGTAAATGGCCAGCACCCATCTGGGGATCAATAGGTTATGTTATTTCCACTCCCAGAGCCAGTGGAATGACTCCTTCCCAATTCTGGGCTTCCTTGAAGTTTGTGGAATTCATAACAGATAATCAGTCACAGGTCAATCTGTTCAAACTTTCAGGTGACCTCCCGTCACTCAAGAGCGCCGGTTCGTACATAACCAACCACACATTTAACGACACTCTCATTGGTGGCTGGATCGCCCAGGAGAAACACACACAGACAAGCGGAAACAACCCTCTTCTGGAGTATTATTACAGCAACTTTGACACCGGTGTATCTGACCTTGAGGAGAATTCTTCGACCGTAACGGTTGCAGATGCTGCAACAATCATAGAAAAGGCAATGATATCTGATCTTATAGAGAATGGCTATATGTCAGGTAAGGGAGCTGCTGCTGCTTTTGGTATCAATATACTCCCCAGCATGCTGACCAGTTTCTCCCATGTCCAGCCGGAATCACTGATCAATGTGTTTTTGGGTAATTTCTATTCTGCTGACAGCAGTGTTGCAAGGATACTCTAATACCTGATTTTATAGATCCCGCTTATATGCGGGGCAATATCATTTTATTAAACACATTTATTATTTTACTATTTTGATATAATCATAACCGCGTTTTTGTTTTAGTGATATAGGGGATTTTATTACTCTCTTTATACACCTATTCGTCATATGATGTAAAACATATAAAATTTCAATGGAACTTCACCGTAAAAACTATTGATGCCACGTTTAATTTTCGGTTCAGAACATTTCTGTACGATTGGCACCATTAATTCATTGGATCATAGCTGACCGGAGAGCATACGTGACAAGACAAAAGATACACTCGTTCCGTCTTCCAATATTGAGGCCTGCTATGGAGATTTTTCAAGAATTGTGGATAAATCAACAGGTGATATGATGCAGGATTAAAAGTTGAAATGAAATTGATCTTCCGGATGAAGTTGATGATGAAAAAATGTCAGTCTGATCCGGGTTCCTCTGCAAGTCGCAACAAGGGAAGGAGCCTGGTTCTTACACTCTGGCCATATTCGGTTAGTGAATAAGTTACCCCATCAGCCCCCACATTTCTCCGTATGAGGTTGAAATCAATAAGTTCTTTTATCCTTTTGGAAAGAATTGTTGAGTTTGAATATGGGATATCTCGTAAAATTTCATTGAAATTTTTTTTGTTTCCAGTATTCCCAACAACTCCCAAAATCATCATAGTGTATTTTCGTCCTATAAGGCTGAGCAGTGGAAGCGAAGGATCAATACAGACGATCCTGTCACCGTCATCTATCATGCAGGCCTTTGACCTGTTTCTTATTCTCCTTTCTTCTCTTATTCTATCATATTCCAACTAGACCAAGGCATCATTGTACAAAGTAAAAAAAAGTTTACCTTCCTGAATAAATATGAATTTGCAATGGAGACTTATGGAAAAGGAGAAGGTAAAGCTTAGAATATTTGGAATGAGTTGCGATGATTGCGTAACTACAGTGGGGAGTGGTCTCAAGGAACAGGACGGTGTCCTTGACGTGAAAATCTCACTAAAGGATGGTATTGGAGAAGTGGATATAGATCCCAGTGTAATAAAGCCGGATATGCTCCTTAAGAACAGGGTCTTTACAAAACCTTCGCAATACAGGGCAATACTTGTGGACGAACAATGAATGGGTGAATCATATTGAATACCAAACTACAAAAATTTGACCTTGTGATTCTGGGAAAAGGAGCGGCCGCTTTTTCGGCAGCAATAAAAGCATCAGAAATTAGCAGTAACCAGATGTCAATTGCCATGATCGGAGATGGTCCCCTGGGAGGTACCTGTGTCAATGTTGGATGTGTACCATCAAAATATCTTCTTGAAGCTTCTCACGAAGTGTTTAATCCTTCACGTCCGAAGATGGCAGGGATATATGAAACACATGTTGCACATGATTTTTCCCAGATAATGAGGGGTCTACGACAATACGTGGAACATGCAAGGGAAATGAAATATGAAAAGGTAATAAAAAATTACAGCAACGTTACTCTCTTCCAGGGAAAGGGAAAATTTGTTCAAGGAAAAACTATTGCTGTTGAAGACGGCTCCGGGCACAAGATAGGTCTGCTGGCAGGTTTAAATATACTTATTGCGACAGGATCAAGACCCTCAATGCCAAAAATAGATGGTCTCAAGGAAACAGGCTTTCTGACAAGTGATTCCATCTGGAGCCTGGATAAGCTGCCTGAGTCGGTTGGAATAATAGGTGGAGGAGCAATAGGTCTTGAAATTGGGCAGGCTCTTCTCCATCTTGGCACACACGTAACAGTCATAGAGGCTCTTGATTCTCTGCTTCCCCAGACCGAGCCTGAAATTGGTGCAGCAATAAAGAAGAGACTGGAAGACGAGGGTATGAAATTTTATCTCAGGGCCAGGATAAGCCAGGTCAGGAAGAGCACGAAGGGCAAAACTATCAGCTTTATAACTCACAGAGGATCTGAGGATCTTGAGGTCGAGGAAGTAATAGTTGCCACTGGAAGAATTCCAAACACGGATCAACTGAATCTTGAAACTGCAGGAGTAAAGACGGATTCCCGGGGCCTCATAATGACCTCTGACACAATGAAAACCACTGCTCCTGGAATATTTGCTGCTGGTGACTGCGTATCCAAGAGAATGTTCCTGGAAACTCTGGCTGCAAGAGAAGGCGTAATAGCAGTGAGCAATATGTTCGGAGAGGAAATGAAGGTTGACTACGAATCTGCCACATGGGCTGTTTTTACGAGTCCACAAATCGCCGGTGTGGGCATGACAGAAAACGAATTCTCCAGGAATAATGGAGCATGTTCCTGCAGGGTATTCTCACTTGAAAACCTCACAAAGGCAACTATAATGGGAGAAACAGATGGTATAATAAAAATTACAGTTGATCCAAAGGACAACAGGATCGTGGGAATGCACGTATTTGCACCAAACGCAACCGATATCATAACAGAGGGAGCATATGCAATTAAGAACAGATATACCATAGATGACATTATATCAACAAGTCATATCTTCCCGTCAATATCTGAAGGTGTAAAGCTGGCGGCGCAGTCATTCATACGCGACATATCAAAGATGGCTTGCTGTGTGGAGTGAAGAAATGTGAAAGATATATCATCAGATTTCAGCGGAGAAATGCACTGGGACCGGATACACTCTGTTTCTGAAGATTTACTGAGCTGGAACGAGAACAATAAATATTCGACACTTGATCTGATAATTTCATGCGCCAGGAACAGAGAGGATATAGTTGCGGACATTGGTTGTGGTCAGAATGGAATTATTATTCCACTCTTAAAAATGGGTTACAAAAGAATGCTTGCGATTGATGTCAGCAAAAAAGCACTGGATAATCTCACAGCAAAGGTTTCCGGCATCGACAGACAGCACTGCGTAACACTGATAAACAGAAATATTCTGGATATAGGTAATTTAATTCCTGACAATTACGTGAAAGTATGGCATGACAGATTTACATTCCACTTTCTCGTCGATACGGATCATATGGAGAAATACGTTTGCCTGGCTCAAAAAAAGACAGTGAATGGTGGCCACATCGTATTAACAACATACGCAGATTCAGGCCCTGAAACATGCAGTGGTCTCCCGGTTAGAAGATACAACCATAATTCTCTTTTCTCTCTTTTTAGACATGAGTTCGAACTTTTAAGCTACAGATATGCTGATCACGTAACACCTGAAGGATCTGTGAAACCTTACGTTTCTGTTGTTCTCAGAAAAAAACATGATTAATTTAGGTAGATCTCGTAGTCACTCATTTGTTTTTCAAAGAGTGGTGATAAGAGTATACCTAGGCTGTACCATTTACACATATACGTGTCAATATTCACATCATTGTATCTACGTGAAAAGGTCACCTTATTCCCAGATGAGTCAACTAAAACTTCGCGTTACTCCTGAAAAAGACACTTTACAGGGATGTTTATATGAATCAAGCAGCACCAGTAACATGTGCAATCTAATGTAGCCTACACCATTCAATACACCTTGTTCATAGGGGAAGTTACAGAATCTCTCTTAGAGAGCCTCCCACTGAGTCTTATCCCATGTTCAGGAACTTCGTATTTATAATCTCATTCTATATGGAGATTCGTGTTAAAGCAACTGAAACGCGGAATGGAAAAAGGAAGACTGGGGATAAAGAGAAGAACACTTTCCCACCTATTCAAGCGCATCAGAGCAGCAATATTAAGCACCGGACTCAAGGAAGTACAGCCAGTAATGATAAACTTATTTACCATCTCACCAAAAGAGTGATGAAAAAAGGGCAGGAGAAATGAATCAAGAGAACCATGGCTTTTACTCATTGTTTCTATCGTCTTCCGTTTCAACCATTGGAGATGGCATAAGAACGCTAATCATTCCACTTATTATACTGTATGTAACCAAGTCTACTTTCGTGTTTGGACTTATTTTTTCTGCTGAATTTCTCGTATGGATAGTATCCACAGGAGTTAGTGGATATTTTATTGATCGAACAAATAGAGTAAAGAACCTTTTCTTTTCTGATTTTATTATGTTTTTCTTAATGTTGTCTGTTTCCCTGTCATATTTTTTTGCTAATACTTATTTCATACTGTTCATTGTGCTTGCAGTAATAGGAACAAGCATAGGTGAAACCTTCTACAATCCAGCAAGTTTCTCGTTACTCCCAGACATAGTACACAAAGATCTTGACAAGCGCAATGCACTTCTTTCCATGGGTATAAATGCTTCTATGATCGGAGGTTATGTAATAGCCGGGCTGGGATTTTCCTCTATTTCCTGGGGCATATTGTTGCTTATAGACGCAACTTCATTTCTACTTTCTGCTATAATTGTATATACAGGCCTGAGAAAATTCAGCAGATCTGAAAAAAAAGAAAAGATACACATATGGAGGGAAACAAAAGAAACATTCACATTCCTGAAAACTAAAAAGCTTATTCTTTACACGATCATATTTGGATTTGTATTCAATTTCTTGACATCCGGAATGGCAATCATTCTACCAACAATAGCTGTAGAAAACACATCCACAGGATCGATTTCTCTGAGCATATTTTATATTTGTGAACTTGCTGGAATGCTCCTTGGCGGGTCTATAATAATTGGAAAGGGAAAAAGAAAATTGCTAACTTATTTACTAGTAGGTTCTGCTGGAGAAGGTCTAGTCATGTCAATAATGGGACTTTCTCTCCTCGCGGAAGGCATAATAATTATTGTAATGGCTGTGATTTTGCTCGTTAATGGTATTTTTTCTGAATTATTGAATATACCCTTGAGAGTATGGTATCAGAAGCTTGTTCCCAGGGATAAGAGAGCCAAAGTGATAAATACAAAAGACCTTATTCTTACAATACCGATGGTTATTGCATTCCCTCTGATCGGATATCTGTTGGCGCACCATAGTGAATGGTTGACAATCTTCATTTTTGGTTTTTCGGCGGTGATAGTTTCGATTTTCGAATTTATTCTGCTTAAATCTGTTTCGCCCTGGACAGACAATGAACTTCAAGGGGAAACTAACCAATGAAAATGATTACGGCAAAAATGCCGGATTTCCACGATACTGCGAGCACGAACCTGGAATTGCCGTTACTCAGGATATCTGTGGATCACTGCACAGCATTCGATATTGTGGAAAAAGGAATTGCGAGGGAGGACAGCATCGTTGCGTCCATCAGGTAAGCACCGGAAAAAGCTGAAGTCTACAGAAAAAATTCGAATCACAATCTGGAACTTTAAAGAGTGGCAATATTCTTGATACTGGCAGTGGAGGTAGCAGAAATTAGTCTGAAAACTGCAGGTAATATTTAAATAAAATAGACAAATTCAGTATTATCCACTTATCATGTGGTTCAGAGGGATGGAGTTCCCTGTGACTGTCCTTACTAGACTGATAACTCCTGAGGAGCAGCTGATGAACTTAAAAGGTTGCGGCAGGAGTGACTGTAATGGTTTTCAATAGCATTCTATGGTCAAATGGGCAGACGGAAAGCCTTGAGGTTGAAGATCCGGATTTTTTCGTGGACCTCAATATAGATCAGATCATAAATGGAATAATTGATAAAAATAAAGATTATGACCTTAGACCGTTATTCGATACAATGCCAGAAAGCATTGATACCGTGAGATACAGGCAGGATATCTTCAAAGATCTTCAGAATCCGGTTACCCTATCGGTATTGAAGGAATATTCCATGAGAATGAAGAGCGTATATGCGATGCTTTCCGGTAATGAAAGGCTTTACCAGTATCAGAAACAGGGATGGCATCTGGACGCCGCCTTGATGTACTTTGATTCAATTCAGGATCTTGCGAAAAAACTAGGCGATACGCACCTTGATTCGCAGGGGCTCACATTATTGAGGGACTATGTTCAGGCGTATGTTTCCTCCAAAAGCTTCATGGGAATATCAGAAGAGGCAAGACGTGTAAAGGCTAAATTATCCACAATACGTTATGAGATGTCCATAGGATCGACAAGAGTGACAGTCAGGAAAGACAGGGGTAGGCAAAACTACAATGAGATATTGCGTGAAGTATTTAGCAAATTCAGGGGAAAAAAAGAATCAGCAGGAAACCTGCAACATTTCAATGATCCTTCCATGAATCATGTCGAAATCGCAGTGTTGGCATTGATCGCACGTCTGTTCCCGGAAGAATTCAAGGCACTTATCACATTCTATGATAACCATTCAAGCTTCATTGACCCGGTTTTGGCTCGCATATATCATGAATTGCAGTTCTACCTCTCATATATTGAATATATATCTCCCGTCAGAAATACAGGACTGAAATTTTGCATTCCTGAAATAAGAAATGAGAGGGATATTTACTGTATCCAGTCTTTTGATCTTGCTCTTGCACACAAGTTTACATCTTCAGGTTCCCCAGTAGTTACCAATGATTTCAGATTATCCCGGAATGAAAACATCATTGTCGTGACCGGGCCTAACAATGGAGGAAAAACCACATTTGCCAGATCATTCGGACAGGCGTTTTATCTCGCTGCACTTGGTCTCCCTATACCAGGAACGGAAGCAAGATTGTTTCTCGCGGACAAAATTTACACCCATTTTGAGAAATCTGAGGAGCCTGAGAACCTGAGGGGAAAACTGGAGGACGATCTTGTGAGGATGCGAAAAATCCTAGATCTCGCAACGGAAAGGAGTATAATTATAATAAATGAAATGCTAAGTTCCACAACCTCAAAGGATGCAATTCAGATAGGAAAAAGGATCATCGACCTAATAAGTAAGAAAAATTCCATCTGTATTTATGTGACATTTCTTGACGAGTTTGCCAAGATTCATGGTGTTGTAAGCATGGTCAGCCAGGTCGATCCTATTGCATCTGAAATAAGGACGTTCAAGATCGTTAGAAGCGAACCAAACGGTCTTGCATATGCGAGAGTAGTAGCTGAGAAGTACGGGCTTACATATCAGAAAATTTTGCGGAGGATCAAGGAATGAAGGTAAATTTGCTTTTCCGGGATGTAACATATAAAATCCCAGACAGCCTTCCATGGAACAGTAAAGATCTTGAAAAGGATCTAGACCTTAAAGATATATTCAGTGCCATGTCTGGTAAGGACGCTTATATATTTGAAGTATGTCGGAAAGTTGTTCTAAACAGCGTTACAGATTATGAGACAATAATGTACCGTCAGGATGTGATGCGTGATTTCATAAACAACCAGATGTTCGTTCGTGAAGTTTATTCAACGCTCGTCAATGCCATTGCGGAAGCGAGGAAACGGCATATTTGGATAAGCAGTTCTAACCCCGAGTCTGTTCTGCACGAATCCATATCCATTCTGAGGATCTATACAGCCGCCTTGGAAAATATCAGGGAAATGGGAAAGACTGCACTGCCATCGCTTCGTTCTGAAAGCTTCAGGCAGCTTTTCACCACAATAATCGACGAGTTTAGCGAAGAATATATCGGTATGGTGTCAGGTTACTTGGAAAGCCTTCGTTTTCCAAGGGGGATATATGTGCGTGGTAAAATTGGAAGAGGAAGCTCTCTAACTGGATACACACTGGTGGCACCAGATGTAAGACCGGTTAGAATTATGGAAAGAATCACACATCTTAGAGACCCTCGCTATACTTATGTCCTTCCAGATCGGGATTTAAGTGGAGCCCAGGCACTTGGTGAAATGCGAACGAGAAGCATACGTGAAACATCCAGAATAGTAGGAGAATCTGCAGAAAACGTTCGGGCTTTTATTGAAGGCTTAAGAGAAGAAATTGCATTCTATATAGGATGCCTCAACCTGTGGAATAAACTTGAGCTCATAGGTGCAAAGGCCTCATTCCCAGTTCCAGAGGACGATTATAAGAAGGGAACCAGATATGAGGGCCTATATGATTTAGCACTGGCTCTGAGATTAGATCATACTGTAGTTGGAAACTCGCTTAATGCAGAAAATGATAGCATAATATTCATAACAGGTGCCAATAAGGGTGGGAAATCAACTCTGCTCAGAGCTATCGGGCAGGCACAGTTAATGATGCAGTGTGGGATATTTGTTGCTGCAGAAACATTCAGCACTTATATTGCGAACAGTATCTGCACGCACTTCAAGAGAGAGGAGGATTCCGGTATGGCAATGGGAAAATTTGATGAAGAACTTAGCAGGATGAGCGCAATAATTGACCACATATCTTCTGGAAGCAGGTTGCTTTTCAATGAATCATTCTCGTCAACCAACGTAAGGGAAGGATCTGAGATTGCCAAGCAGATCATAAACGCTCTGCTGGCCAGAGGAATGAAAATTATATTTGTAACACATTTCAACGAACTTGCTGAAGAATACACTGGAAATGTGACAAGGCCAACCTTTCTCAGGGCAGAGAGGCTGGACGATGGAACGCGTACATTCAGAGTCATTCAGGCCGATCCAATTTCAACAAGCTTCGGGTATGATATATTCCGGGAAATTTTCGGAGAGAGTGTTGAGATCAGATCAACCGTGGAATCATGAAAACGTGGGTATCTTGGCACTTGGTAAAGGAAAGTGCCAATGATGTTCAAGATGCAATCCTTGTTGGTACGAACGGACATATTTTGCCATGATTTAATCTGCCATCAGGACATTGGTTATGGTCAGAATGGAATTACTATTCCACTCTTAAAAATGGGTTACAAAAGAATATTCGCGATTGATGTCAGCAAAAGAGCACTTTCAATTTAGTGACATATTTCACCTGCATGTCTTTTAATGTTATAGACACAATATGGGAAAAAATCGGTTGAATAGAGTTTTATTTACCTTACACACCCAATTTCCTACTTAACATCCATTTTACAACATCAGGTTTCTTGTTGTCGAAGAAACTGCTAATGGGGGAGCATTCATGTTACGTCCATGAAATAGCTAAAAAGGCTTAATTCAGGCATTTGGAAAAAATAACCATTGTACAGCCTTCAATCTTGCACCGATCACTTTCGCTGGAGAGCGTTCACATGGCTTACTTGCTATCAATTCTCCTTTTTTAGAAGACATTTCGTTCCCAATAATTTTGGTATGAAGGTAAACAATTTTATACCGATATACCATTTAAATCCACATGAAAGTGAAAACGAGTATATCCATAGATAATGAGGTTTGGATGGAGCTCAAGAATCTGGCATTACAACGAGGTAAGGACATAAGCTCGATCCTGAAGGATGCTATCGAAAACGAACTGTATATGGATTTAGACAAATCCTTAATAAAGTATTCCAGGCATGGCAAATCTGACCTGGATTTTGATCCAATCAAACCAAAAAGCAAAGTATCCGATCTGGTAAGGAGCATGAGGGATGACAGAGAAGGTCGCGTATATTGACACTAGCGCAATAGTAAAGAGGTATGTGTATGAAACTGGATCAGAATTTATTCGTGCACAATACAAAGACGCCTATCTTGGGAAAGTTCTGCTTTCGTTCAACGTCTGGAATATTGGAGAGGTTATTGGAGTATTTGACAGGGCCCATAGACAAGAAAGAATTACAGGTGAACAGTTTGATGAAGTTATGGACAGATTCTCAGATGAAACTGCAAGACTTAAGAAGATAAGTCGAATAAGAATACTCAACTTATCCGAAAAACTTTTAGTGAGTAGCTGGGACGTTGTGATAAAATACCACATCTATGTTGCTGATGCCCTGCAGATTATAAGTGCCATTGAAGTTGGATGCAGCGAGTTTTATACAGGAGATGAAAAGCTGCATAAGTTAGCACTCTCCTACGGCTTAAATTCTATTCATTTGGGATGATTGCCGATACTTCATAATGAACAACACTACTCTAATTCAAGTGCACCTAAAATATTCCAGTAAATCTTTAATCAAATCCCTGCCGGTCCACTCTGGCTCTTACTGAATTTGCTTATGGGTAAAAGCATAAGATTGAATGCAGGATTTTCCACGTGAAAGTGTAAGTGATTTCAAATAGAATTTATAAAGCGTGATTTAAGGAAATCAAGTTACTTGAGATTGGTTTATATTCCATATAATTCAATGATGAGTCTTAAGGTACTATATAAGAGAGTATAAATGATTATATACAAAATATAGATAACACATAGTGTCGAAATCTGGCATAACAACAATTCAACTGGATAGGTCGGTTGTAGATGAGCTTAAAAAGTTTAAAAGATATCGGCGGGA
>JAKAAI010000007.1 GCA_021797055.1 Thermoplasmata archaeon
AGATGCGTTGAGTCCATTCACCCCATCATTATCGTGAATCAGACTTTCAATATCATGTCTGTTTTCATTATTTTTTTCCAATGTAATTTGTAAAACCATGACTCCGCTCACAAGGAAAGTGTCTATTGCTGGTAAGAGTGATGCTATATTAGATTCCAGCATTTTCTTTTGTTTTGATTTTGTTCTTTCGTTGTAGTTCCTCAATTCACTTATTGAAATTTTAGAGGTTGCTATCTGGAAAAGTAATTCCCTGGCAGGTTTGTTTATCCGCCCATCTTTCCTGTCCAAGATTAGGTTCACGTACTTTTTATTAATGTCTTGCATTTTTTCGTAATGCTGGATTATGCTGTTGAATTTTACTCCATCCAGTGTCGATTCAATTTCTTTTGAAATTTTATAGATTTGAGACATTTTTTCATAGAGGATGTCAAACTGAAGATGGTGCTGTAGGTCTCCGTTTCTTGAAAAAATAAAAGATTCGTTAATGGATTCGACATTCTTTAGTTCGGATATATAGTCATCTGGATCCAAGTTAAACGCGATATTACTGTCGGCGAAGATTGCTGCCCTTTTCAATTGAAAGAGTTTCGGATTAAGTTTATGATAGAAGTAGAATGCATTCTTATATCTGTTCCACGATTCAAGTAATTCCCCATCAACTCTATTGAGTCTCCGCCTTGTAACAAGTGGTGTTAGATTTGCAGGGTAACTAGGAACATAATTTATATAATGGCTTCCCCAGTCTAAATTCAATGGGTCTAGTAGGATCTGGGAAACTCTATTGTTCATTCATTAATATCAGATTCTCATATTAAAATTTTCAATGGTTTGGTCAGGGTTTTCCTTGGGCAGGTAGTTTCTCCTAAAAACATCATGCTTTTTTGGAGCGCCCATCGAGCGCAGTACAATCTCACGGTTTATTTTTGTGCTATGAGTGGTCTTTTGCTGCAAAAAAGCATAATTTACCTTTAGGTTATATTTCTCAATTTCTTTTATAGCTCTTCGTATCTGATCAAAATTATCAAGCCAGGTCAAAATAAGGATCCTATTCGGAATTGAAAATTTGCTAGCAATTATTCTTTCCTTTAACCAGCTGTGCGGGATCTGATTTAGAGTGTTGGATCGGACTTTTCCAGAAAGAGGTTCGATTTGAAAACTGACCAAGATGAAGTTTCTGTTATTTTCTGATCTGACATACGGTTCAATTGTGATTAAGCCAGATCTTACAAGATCGCTGTAATTCCTGTTCACAGTGGATCTTGAAAGACCGAGTTTCATGGATATCTCATTCAATTTTTCAAGTGGAGATTCTATAAGCTCGAGGAGAATCCTTGCATGATCCTCCCTTATCGATCGGAAATCTGAACTGAAACACCGTTTTAAGCTGCGAAGATTGCTATTTACCGGGTTATCGCTGAACTCCATAATCGAAACAATTTCACTTTCGGATAACTGCTCTTCAATTATTGACTTTATTTTTTTAAGCGAGGGCCTGTTCCGATATACAAATGAGATAAGGCTCCCGAAAAAAATATGTCCGCCTCCAATAATTATTCCGGAGTGAATGGACTCAACGCATCTCTTAAACGAATTCTCTTCGCTGTAAGTCGTAAAACGGTAATTGTGATCCTTAGTGACTATTATTGCACGGTTGTAACCGAATCTGGAGGCATTCATTACAAGCCTGAGACCCACATAGTCCATCATCCTGTACCAGGATTCTATTGTGGCATTCTTGGTTATCTTCAGATCAGGAGAAATGTTTTCTCTGTTTGCGAGTAATTTTTCATAGACCCAATAGGGGGATGGTCTCTTCGGTATGCTATCTTCATTCTGACTCAAATCTCTTTCAGTTGGCCATGTGAGAGTTTTAAAAATCTCGCAGCTAAGTTGGTTCAATCCGATGACTAATAATCTACACTATATAAATTTTTAATACTTTTTTACAGATTTCCTTGGGTTATTTCAAAATAAATCATTCAATTCAGCTTTAATATCTTTATCTCCTTGAAGGAAGAAAGGACTGAATACCTTCCGGTGGCGATGAGGAAATTTGAAAGTGTCTGCATGGTGTAGTTTGTTTCATGATACGCGACACTGTAATGCGAGTAATAATAGGAATACGGGTCAATGACAATGTAAGTCGGAAATGTATTGTTTATATAGAAATCTGGCAGTGTCCAGTTATAACCCACTGAAAGTTGCGGCATATTGTTCTGGATAAGTACGGATGACCCTTTTGGAATCAGATGAATCATATCAGCCAGCTCTAAATCGCAGATTGATACATTTATCGAGCTGACGGCGTTATAACTGTAATCGTTTCCGGTTATAAACGTCGAGACATTGCCATTTATGTTAGAAGTATAAAGCTCCCCGACAGGAGTGTAAAAGGAGAATAATACAATATTCAAAACTAAGATGACGGCAATGACAATCCCTGTGAAGGTTTTCAGATATTTGGATAAATTAATTCTTAAACCTAAAAACTGCCTCATTCTTTTGAGCCCATAAACTGAAGAGATGAATATTACTGGTGCTGTTAGAGCTGGATATTGAAAATACATTGTTGAGATGTACGGTTGATAATTGTTAACAAAAGCGAGAGCATAATATGGTACAGACATCAGAAGCGTCTCCGGAGCCAAAAATGATGTAAACACAACTGGAAACTGCATCTGTAAAAGATATGAAGTCTTACTCAGATAATTCGGGCCAAATGTGGTTGATGTCGATGTTCCAGTAAGGTTAGTGTAATCGAGAGGCAATAACTTGGATGCATATATCATCGCCCCAATAAAGATAACTAAACTTATACCTGTTATAACATAGGCAAACTTCAATTCTTTAATTCTTTCCTCCCTTTTTACTAATAATAGGTGCACAGCATAGAATATCATGATCAAAGGAACTAGATAATCACAGATAGTAGCAAGTAGCATACTTAGAATAGAGATAGCGTTTCGTTTGACTAAATGAAAGTAGAAACCGAATAGGAAAAAAGTAGGGAAAAGTGCCATAAAGTGGAAATCAAACCAGTTCACCCCTGAGAGCGGATAATAAAGAAGATATGAAATAGACATAAAAGCTGCAAATCTTCTCTCTTTTAGAATGTGAGATGAAATTGCATAGAGCGGAAAGGTACCCAACCCTATCCATATACTTTGAAACACAACCAACCACAATGGATCTGGAAAGAGATTGAAAAAAGGTGCAATTACAAGTACAATCATTTTCTGGATAGGAAATGGTCTTGGGTCAGTAGCTGACGGAATTAATCCACCATGTCCTATTGAGTACAGATAGGAGGACGCCAGTCCCAGGTCAAATATATTTGCATTGAACGAAAGATATCTTTCGATCACCACATAACTGAATACCGCGGAATAAATTGAAAAGGCTATTATAACGCAATATAACCAAATCTTACCCCTGGATTTTACTTTGTCTGGATTAACCCCCAATTCCTATCTCTATTTAGAAAAAAAATATTAACCTTCCTCTGCATATAAAGAACATGAATCAAGATGAAGTCAGGGATTACATCCAGGATGGCGCAGAAGTTCGCCGTTCAATTGACTTTAAACTGGTCTTCGAAACAGGGGTGCAGATAGCCGAAAGAATTAAAAATGGAGGTAAGCTTGTTCTTTTTGGAAACGGTGGTAGTGCTGCTGATTCGCAGCACATTGCAGCAGAGCTGGTTGGTCATTTTGAAATGGAGAGAAAACCCCTCCCTGCAATGGCTCTCACAGTTAATACCTCATCTTTAACTGCAATTGCAAACGATTATGATTACGATGAGGTATTCAGCAGACAAGTTCAGGCCTTTTGTGATAAAAAAGACTGCGTTATTGGAATATCCACCAGCGGGCATTCGAAAAACGTCGTCAATGGTCTCCGGGCAGCAAAACAATTGGGATGTCTTACTGTATCATTCACAGGGAAGAACGGACATGAAGTTGCCGAAGCATCTGAAATTTGCATCAGGATTAACAGTACCAGAACCTCAATTATACAAGAATCACATATAGCAGTTGGGCACATATTTTCGAAAATAATCGAGGATTACATATTTCACTGATAAAATGGGGTTCGCAATATATATTTTGATTATCAGAATTAGAATGATTTATGGCCAGAAATTCCATTGGATCGTGAGATCCCATGACCTTACATTTGTTAAGACTAATTTATTGTAAAATAGACATCAAATTTAATACGCAGGACGAATCTACTAATAGTTATGGTGCAGACTTTAAGTGAGGTTAGAATACCACCGTCCTGTCGGCTTGTCCTTAAAGCCCTATCTCAATTAAAGATAGGAACAATCTCTCAGATAGAGGTTGAAACTGGTCTTCCATTAAGGACAATTCAGTCTGCGCTGCACAAGTTGATTGAATTGGACTTAATTATAGTTAAGGTATGTCTCACCGATTCAAGAAGAAGATTTTATTGCTACGTGAAGGTTTGATAGATCAGATCTTCTATCTTTTCTGTAGTTATTGATATTCCAGTAAGGTAAGATACTTTTTTCAGGCTAGATGTAGAAACGCCAAACTTAAATCTATAACTGCTGATTGAGTCCTTCACTATACTGGAAGGAATTAATAATAAATCGGAGAAAAATTTAACCTCGCGATCAATTTTACTTTTAGATTTCAGGGCACTTTTCCCTCCCTTTTTAATTTTATCTATAAGCTTGTTCAGGTCTGACTGGTTATCCATGAATTGTTTTGAAATTCCAAGGGCACAGCAGGTACAATCGTCCATGGCTTCTTCATAAGTCAAGACCACCTTGTCAAACCCATTTCTCTTAAGTTGTGTGAGATATGGCTCCCATATTGACAAATACCTGAATTTCGCACCGGTGAAATCTTCCACAGCCTGACTCGGAGTAAGCATCATTCGGGATTCCACATCAGGATTAGACTTGATGAATCTCGCCGTCATTACTGCCATAGATGAGTACTCACTTGTCATTATAATATTCCTCATTGCATGCTCGTTTTCGCATATGGAAGACCCGCCTGAAGCTACTTCACTGATGATTTTTAATTTTGCCGCTCCAGAACGGAGCAAAAACGATGTAAGAGGCGCAAAGCCAATATCAATTTTACCAAGAGAAAGATCATCCAAGAGAAGTGATGAGTTGTTGTACAATACCGGAAGTATTCGGCTGGAAATATAATTTGCAAATTCCCTTATCATCATTATATGAATGATATATTCAGTAGAAGGCAACATTCCTATCCTGATTATACCTTCAATATAACCGGGAAACTTTTCCAGAACCCAGAGAACATAATTCCTTCCGGTAACCCTTCTTCTAATTAAGATGCCATTTAATAGCAAATTTTTAGTAATTTCGGAAACCCTTGACTTAGAACATCCCAATTTTTTTTCCAGTTCTGATTGAAGTATGCCGTCCGTTCCTGAATTTAAAATCAACTCATATATCTTATTCTGGAGATTCTTGCTCATGTATGGTCGTAAGTATCGCTATTATCTGAAATATTTATCTGTTATTTATTTCAAATTAATATTATGATACTAATTATCCATTTTTTTCGCAGGCGAAATTAGAATCTAAGAATCAACATTGATGAAACAAAACACATCGTATTTTGAAGAATTTGATCCCGAAATATGACTGAATTAAATTAGTTGATTAAACAACTTGAAAAGTTCCTGATACATTGATATACGTGAACCAGTAAATAAGTTTAGTTTTTTATAGGGAGATTTCATTACGGTTTCTTGGCATGACTTTGGAACTCCAAACTACTGAAACAGATCTTTCAAGACTCAGAAAATTCTTTACTGCTCATCCGGAGGTTACCATACTTTCTATCCTCATTGCAGTATATCTATTTGTGGCCAATTATTTGGCCTGGCCCGCGACATTTGGGACAAATTTCTTAAATGTGTCTGGTGGAAGTGATCCGTATTATAACTACAGGGTAATAACATATTTCCTGCAAACAAAGCATTACTTGCTGTTTGATCCCGCGATTAACTACCCGGTTGGTACTACAGATCCAAGGAATCCATTCTTTGAAATATTCGTAGTTTTCATCGCCACACTTGCAAGCCCATTCTATAATATTAATTCAGCAGCTACGTTCACGTTCCTTGAATTCGATGCGTTATTTGGTGCCTTACTGATTATACCCGTTTATCTTATCTCGAAAGAGATATTTGGGGTAAAGGCAGGAATTCTGGCCGCTATACTGTATACACTTATGCCCAGCAACCTTTCAGCTGGTATACTTTCCGACGGAAGGATGCACACTCCCGAGCTCCTGTTTGCGTTCTTTACCATTTATTTTGTAATAAAATCTGTTGATGCCAGTAAGAAGACAAGGATAGCAAAAGAACTCAATCCTTTCGCTTACAAAACAAGGTTATCAGAAATTAGTTTATATTTTAATGAAAACAAATTGTCGACAATATATGCCCTGCTTGGATCAGCATCACTCGGTGCGCTTATGCTTTCGTGGCAGGGATACGCCTATATCGAAGCAATAGTTGGCATCTATTTCGTTGTGCAGCTAATGATTAATCTTATAACAAAGCGGCCAACAGGCTACATTACTTATCTTTCTCTTCTGTTTTTTGTCCTTGCCTTTGTTATGAGTTTCTATTACTATGACACGATTAATGAGATCTCACCATGGTATAAGGATGGTCTTTATATTGCGGTTTTTGTTGTATTTCTGGGTATTCTAGTCAATTTCGTTGGCAGGAGGCCGTGGCTGATTACATTGCCGCTGCTCATAATAATAGGTGGCGGTGTATTGGTCGGAGCCTATTACGCATTTCCTTCTACTGTGTCAAGTATTCTGGCAGGCGAAGGTTACTTTATAAAGACAAGGGTATATCAAACAATTGCCGAGGCAGCTGCTCCACCTCTGGGTGAATACATATCTGGATTCGGCGTTGGGCAGTTCCTTTTGGGATTGGCAGGCCTTGTTTATACTATATATCTCTTTTTAAAGAAGAAAACAGATACATATGTGCTCTTTTTGGTTTTCTCACTCGTTTCAATATATATGAGTTTTGCCGCGGCCAGGTTTAACATAACCGCAGCGCCTGCTTATGCTGCGATGGGCGGAGCTATACTCGCCTATTTTGCATCGCTATTTAAGACATCAGAAATAAGGCGCAGAACACCAATGGAGGCGGCTGGATTTAAGAAGTCAGTTAAGGGAAATCTTTCCCCTGCCCGGGCCGGTTTGATTGCATTTGTTGTCATTCTTATTGTCTTACCTTCTGGTTTTGGCATGTTTAATGCAGCTGTTCCAGAAAACACTGCCCAAAGTGTAAATCAGGAGATTTACAATTCATTACCATCATTTATTCAGCCTTTGGTTAACTACTCATCTTCAAATGATCAGTTTGTCGGAACATATGGATTTGGAATCACCAATGCCTCAACTCCGCTCAATCAGGCATTGACATGGTTGGCCACTCAAAACACGAATGTGCCTCTTATTGACAGACCTGCGTTTGTTTCTTGGTGGGATTATGGTTTTCAGGAGCTAATAGTTGGGCAGCATCCTACTGTAGCTGATGACTTCCAGCAGGGATTCCAGGCTACTGGTCAGATGCTTTTGGCACAGAATCAGTCCCAGATAATCTCTCTTTTCATTGCAAGGGTTCTGGAGGGTTCTTATGTCAGCAACAGCAATTCACTACCTGCCAATGTTTATAGTACAATGGAAAAATGCCTTGGCTCAAGTGAGGCATCTTTCCTCTACGGCGACTTGAAGAACCCGGTATCATATGTAAATATTGTCTTAAATCATCCTTCGGTTTATGGTAAATTTATTCCCGGTTTAACAGGCGCAAACGCAATGTTTGCAATCTTCAGTGGTTCTTTATCTTCCAAATATTCCCTTTCAACTCTAAACAATTTATATTCCTCACTTATAGATGAAACCGGATACAATATCCAGTATGTGACTATCGATCACAACCTTTTCCCTATATCTGGTACTGATCCGGGTATATTTTACGCGCCTGAATACCTTACAGATCATCTGTCATATACACATCAGGGCGAGATTGTTCCCTATCCATACTATCAGATTTACGCAATCACATCCAATGCAACCTATCAATTGAACAAGACGCCATCAACCGCAGTAGTCACAGGATACAATATCGCATATTGCCCTGAGTTCTACAATTCAACAATTTACAGATTTACAGTGGGATATCCCCCCTCTGTTGTGGGTTCCTCGCAGGGGATACCGGGGCTCACTGTGAATAAGACAACTGCTCCTATAATGCCTGCGTGGAATATGAGCAACTTTGAGATTGTTTATGCAAACGTGCCATGGAATCCTTATACCAATTACCAGAACCACACCAATGCATTCAAACTAATCCCCATACAAACAGCTTATCAGTACAAGGAGGAGCATTACGGTACTTCAATATTACTTCCTACTCTTGGGAGCATACAGGGTGCCTATGACCCAATAGTTGCTTATTACCCAGGCGCCATTGTAAGTGGAACAGTAACAACACCAAATGGCCAGCCTGTTCCTGGAGCACATGTTACTCTGTTCGATCAATACGGAATTCCACACGATGTTACAACAACAAACTCAAATGGCCAGTACAGTTTGATTGCAGTTCCGGGAAACGATTCAATATATGTAACGGAAGGAAGGTTAAACAGCCAGTACCTGATTGGGCCGTCAGATCTAAATAATACCAACATAACCGTAACGCAGGCACAGGCAGAGAGGTTGGTTTCTGCAAACTCTGTTGGAGGAATCCCCGGCTATAAGATAACCGAAAACTTTATCGCAAAATCGGGCAATCTTACGGGCAATCTGAAGTTCATCTTTAAGTATACAACCAATGATACAAAAACAGTTTCTGCAGGAAACGGCACTCTTAAATTCACAAGCAGGGAAGGCGGAGCTGAATATACCGTTAACGTTGTAAATGGGAATTATTCACTTGGATATGCAGTTCCAGCCACATATAATGTAAGCTATCTGTCTGACGGGAAGTGTTACGAGAATTTCACGTCTGTATCAGTGAATTCAGGTTCGACCTCTAATAATAATCTGGAAATTAAAATGGACAGAATACAGTTATCAGTGTTCACCGGCAATTACCCGCTTAACGGGGCTAAGACTTTTGCGGTATCACCCCAATTCAATGCCACATCAGTCACGAATTCAACCGGTATTTCCGATCTTTTTGTGCCTCCAGGGAATTACACTCTATATACAAGAGGTCAGGGGTTCATTTCAAACAGGCAGTATATTAATTTCACCCTCTGGGGCTTGAATTCCTCTTTTATCATCAACCCAGTAATATCTGCAAACGTTTCCGGTCAGATTCTAAATTCTAATCCTTCTACGGTTTATTTCTACAGGAACGGACAGATGTCAGATTCATGGAATGCATCGGTCAGAAATGGGAGATTTTCTATTGACCTGCCGGTTGGGTACTATACCGTTTATGCCTCCAAGGGCAATGATGTTTTTGCTTCCTCATATCTTATAACAAACAGCACAACCATAAACATATCGCTTCAGTCTGCATACAATCTCAATCTATCAGCGTATTCCAGTTCATCGACTAACGGATCTGGCTTCTTTGAGGTTATTTCAGATGGAGCACTTCTAATCTCTCCAACCTCGCATTCATACAGTTTCAATTTCAGCATACCTGGGAACGTTTACTCTATTGCAGCAGAATTCAAGTCAAACGGTATAATAACTGGTTCGCTCATGCAGATGGATGTACTGGGAAATTATCAGCTTCAGCTCCCGCTTAACTATAAAACAAATGTAACAGTTAGTACCTCGGATATCCAGTTTAAAAAGTATTATCCAGATACGGGAGTAGTTATTGAATATCAAAATGGCCTGCCAATATTTGGTGCACCTGTGACTGCGACAGGAACATCTTTCGTAATCCACCAGATATCAGCAAAAAGCACGTATCAACTCGACCTTATTTCCCCGGGATTCGAAAAATCCGTTAATACGCTTTCCGGTAATTCAACGTCAGTTGGAATGGTGATGACACCATATACCTCCACATTGAGCTTAAACTTAAGAAATTCTGTTGGAAACAACCTCTCGATCACTGCAACTCTTTACGGAGTGGATTCGTATGTGGTTACCACATCCGACGGTACCGGTTCCTGTCCAGTTTTTCCCGGTGTGTATTCACTTTCTCTCTTCTCAAACAGTGCGGCAGTCAATGCGGTGAATCATATAGTTGTAGTACCGGTGAGTCAGACTTCTATCTTCACTTCTGACTATACATCGACGTTTTCTATAAGCTCCTCAACTGGGACGCCTTTGATTTTCAATTCGGGTGGAATACGTGTCAACTCAAACCAGTTAGCACCGGGTCAATATACAGTTTATGTTCTTAATGGAACGCAGTCGAATATTTCCGAGGTATATCTCACATCGAATATCACTATTTACCCCGTCTACGAGCCGAGTTTATCTGTTACATTAAATAACTCACTGGGTACCTCTGGAGGGGAATATTTCATATCCTCCCAGTCAGGAATAATATCGACATCAAATAATCATGTTATTCTACCGGTTGGAACATACAGTATTAAATACATAAGGAATTATACTATAAACCAGGTCAGATACACGGAATCCGGGTCTGGAAGGTTTATCCTTAATGATACAGGCAATGTAGTTGTTCCTGTCACTGAGAAGGTTCTTTATGTTACAGTGAACGGTACCACAATTTATAATGGAGCACCTTTGCCTTACACCCGTATTTTTGCTTATAATTCAACCGGTTCAATTGTTAATGGCACTGTAAGCAATGCATATGGTAGGTATTCAATAAACCTGCCAGGTAGCAACTATACATTATATGCCACTATGAATTCGAGTCAGCTTGCTGGATTTGATTATCTGCAGACTAATTCAAATAATCTCACGTTTTCCAATAATATATATCTGAGGGAATCATACCTTACAAAAATATACGTTTCAAGGTTAAATATACCTATAACATCAAACGTCATAATTTCATTTAATTCTTCTGTTATACTGTACAACACGACCTCTTCAGGTATATATCTGCCATCTGGCATCTACACATTCAGTGCACAGGAAAATATAACACAGACCAATTATACCGGAGCCTCTCTAAACGTCTCCTGGAGCACTTCAACAACAGAATCAGTTAATTCTCCGAATACATACATAACCCTTTCCCTTTCAAGGACTGACATTTACAGATTCAGTTCTGGTATGATTTCAAACATAACCTCTGCTAACGAGAGTCAAAATGTGTCAAATATTAAATTCTATATTGTTAACAATGGAAATACGGCGGCTAATCTGACCTTTTCCTCCGGTTCTGCCAACACAACTGTATCTGTTAACAGGACAAAGGTCTACATTCAGCCTGGCCAGAAAATATTATTGAGCGCAAGCATAGTTCTCCCGGACAATCTGCCCGCAGGCAGGAACAGGATAGTAATTAATGCAACTTATGGTTCGTCTGTCTATCATGTAAATCTATTTGTGAATATTATCAACCATCCAGGTTTCAGGGTTTACCTTGTACCTTCACTCGAGTCAGTTTATGGTTCCGAGATCAGCATCCCGATTACTATACAGAATACTGGGAACACTAATCTATCCATAAGTTCTGTTCTCGACTCAGCCAATCTCTCTTCCGAATACTACTGGAACGCTAGCCTGAGTTCCTCCAACATTAAGGTGCAATACTTCAGCACTGTAACAGTATACCTAAATATAACACAGATCCGGGCAGACTACTATACTGGAGCTGCACACCTTATGTTCTCAACACCCAATCTGAAGAATCAGCAGCTTAACGTAACTGTTAATTTCCCGAGTTCAGTAAGCCTGAGGGTGCAGACTACAGGTACTAGAATCACAACATTTACTGGAGATCCCTTACTGTCCTTAATGACAGGTATAATTATCATAGTGGCATCAGTCGTTATAGGATTGGTGGCTGCGTCCGTTAGGGGAAGGAGGAAGAGATGAAACGATTTCTCCTTTTAGTTGCAGCCATCGCAATAATGTTGATGCCTGGAATATCCCTGGCCTCTTCAGGGACTGGCCCTGTTTTTCCCTCTATTTTTTCATCCACGGTTGAATACCATACCGTCTATACCGGCGAAAAATTTTCAATTTACGTGAATTCAACCTACGGTTTCGATAACTATTCTGCTCTTTTATTGTTCTCTGGCAACAATCTAACAGGTATGTCACCCGGGACAAGTTTAAACATTACGAAGGATGCTTCCCCATATATGCAATTCAATATAACAGCACCATCCTGCGCTGAGGATCTTGACGTTCTTCTTGAGACATCCGCACAGGCTGGCAGTCAAATTGTTTCATATTCTACGACCTTCACAATACAGGTAGTGGATCCAATAAATCTGTCTGCCACTATTTCTAACCCAACGCAGTATACATTGCATAATGTGACTGTGACTTTTGCCATAAACGGTGTTAATGTCTCAACCCAGGTTGTTTCCAGTCTTGCTCCATATACATCTACTGTTGTTAATGCCAAAACACCGGACCGGTATCTGTTATCCAACGGTAATAACGCAGTAACCGTTTATGTGAACACACCTGTAGTTACCATAAAAGGGGCTTCCACGACATTCTACTATGGAACACCACCCAACTATAACTGGATATATTATGTTGCTGCAGCAGTCATAGCCTTTATGATCTTCCTCGTCTTTGGCGCATCCAGACGCGTGCCTCAGATCAGAAGACCAAAATGGAGAAAGAAGCAGTAATTCACGCAGTCTTTATGAGTACCCTTCTTAGTGTTGTAAATTCTATCTCATAAAGGTCCCTTCTTCTATATCCCGTATAAACAGGGTAAGTAACCATACCGCCATTTGCTATGCGTGCTGCAGACAGGGCATTATCATGCGTTTTATGTGGCTGGCTGGTATTTGATTCGTCAATCATTTCAACAACTAAACCACTTCTTCTGAGTTCGTTAATGATATGATTCCTATTCGGTATGTCGCCGTCTCCCACCCTTACAAGGAGGGACCTGTAGGAATAACCAGCGGCCGCCTTTTCGACGTTTCTGATAAGTGACTCCTTATCTGCACATTCAAAAGCCTCAATCAGTATCCCATCAGCCATAACGGCAAATCCTGGTTTCGGTCCAGGGTCTATTCCGATAACTACTACATTGAAACGATCTTTTCCTATAAGGAAAGATATGCCTTTGCGGACAGCGGAAAGCGGGTCCGAACACCTCAACTGCTCATCTGATATCGATTGATCATCGTTTGAGCTGATTATGACTGCTACATCTTTGGGTATTTCCATCGATTCAGTAATTGATACAAAAGGAATGTCCCAGTTCTTGAGGATTTTTAATATTTCATGGTAAAATCTGAAGTCGCGGGTATAGATACCTAACCTTCGCATTCATAGCTTAAATTGAGTGATAGTATATAGTCTTGTGGCTTCGATCACCACTAAATTTCAGACTTCACCCACAAAACAACTTAATTCTCAATTTTCGTTTTTTGCAGATTCCTTTAGAATTCTGTTGACGAGTTCGATAAATTCCTTTTCCTTTCCTTTTGGTATTATACCACCTGCTGCAACATCATGTCCACCGCCAGACCCACCAACCTGCTCGCAGGCTGATCTCAATACATTTGCGAGGTTCAATCCATTTTCAACCATCCGTATTGTACCTCTTGCCGACAATTTTGTTTTATCGTCATTTACGTTAAATCCAACTATAGGTTTGCTCTGATCAGCAACATATAACATTAACAGGTCACTTATTTTCCCCGCCATCTCGGATTCAGGGGCATAAAAGAACTGAACATGGGAAAGATTTACGATTTCTGTTATTGATCTATATACGTAGTCTATCAGTCTGGTTTTATACGTTTTCCAGCCATTTATCACTTCTTCCTTCAGGTTCTGATCACCCAGAAAGTACTGGACAGCAACTGAATTTTTTCCCACCCTAGCATTTCCATCTATTATACTACTGACCTCTTTCGAATTGTATTCCAAACCATTGAATCTCATCATGTCAGACTCAATATATTTTATAGCTTCAATTCCACATCCTTGCAGGAGTAACCTCGCAGTAAGTTTCTTTTCAAGTGACCTGATCTGATCCTCTGTGAGTTTGGCTGGATTTGTATCATGTGGTATCTTGAGCCCAGTGAGTAGTTTTTTAACCTCCTCAGGCTTTCCAGTAAGTCCGACGAAGAATGGATCTGTCGAATATACGATCGCATCCAGCACCGTTGTGCCCTCCAGACTTATACTGCGTTCGTTGAGATATGAAGAGGAATACTCATCAAGGATCATTTTATTCAGCCCGGAAATACCTCCAAGGTCCTGCTTATCAGCAATCATTCCGGACACGAAGAAAGGCATTAAATCACTGTTAGACTCAGATGCAGCCAGCGAGAATACCATCGCCATGGTAGACCCACATGCCCCTCTCGTGCCATCAATTCCGAAATCCCTCGCATTAATGTTTAACGCACGTGCAGGCGATGGTTTATAAAAATGATGATCGAGAACAATGATTTTCTCAAATTCAGGTGTGTAACCTACCTGATCAGAGCCAGCATCTACTACGATAGTGAGATAATCTGGGTATTCCAGAATCATTTTCCTAAAATCTTCCCCAAGCAGGCTCTTTATGTAACTTAGATGGATCTTTTTACCCATCCTCAGAAGCGTTTTCAGAAGTATTATTGCGGAACTAGTTCCATCACCGTCGTAGTGGGCTATTATCCTGATATAGTCTTCATTCCCAACCAGCTTTACTGCGTCTTCAAGCTTATTATAAAATTCTGCACCAATAATTCTCTTAACTGAGCTCATAGAACCTTGTCAAGGTTCCATCTTTCTGGAAGAACACTGTTTGATTTGTAATACTTAACAAGTCTAAGAATTTTGGCCATTATCAGAGATGCCCCCCTCTCGTTGCTCTTATCACGAGGATTCAACTGAATATGGGCGGTTGCTCTTTTGTACTTCTTTATAAGGCTGTTGAGGTCGTCTGGTATTTCGCTCGATTCGCCTTTTTCCTTCAAAATTTTACCGATTTTCTTCCCGAGTATAACTTTTGTAGATGGTACAGCATATTGATCTCTCAGTTTTATGCCTATTTCTGGAGATGTAGATCCAGTTCTTTTTGCCTGAATAATTACGTCGACAATCTCTTCTTCCGACATCTTTACCCATGTGGGTTTTTGGGTATACTTACTCCTGTGTGAACCTGCCTTTCCTTTCTTTCGAGTATGCATTCGTGCCATTTTATATGACCTTAATCAAATCCACGAATGTGAAACGTATTAATTTAATTTATGTTATAAGAAAACCATATAATAGAGAAATTGTTTAATTTTCCGAATATTCCAGTAATCATACCAGGCCAATCTTACTTTCATATGAACATACAATTTCCGAGATTACAGTCCAGACCGAAAGTTCCTGACTGAAAATTGATATCCTTTCAATATTATGGTGGATCTCTGATCTGTAGTCTCCCTCTGCAAAACCACCTATGATAATTGTATAATCACTCTCGTTTTCAAAGATTGTTCGTACACTTGAATACTTTCCTCTGGGTGATAATATGATAATTTTTCCAGAAGAAAACTTAGTAATACATTCGTTTAGGTCCAACTTCCAAATTTTTAGCAATGATTCATCGTTTAGATTTTTTTCTATATTTTCTAAGAGACTCTCAATCAAACCTATAAATCGATTGTACGATCTTGGAATCCTGGTCTTCCAGTCCACTTCGATGACGAAATTCTCTCTGGTATGAATGTAAAGTCTCATCCTGTTTGACTTATTAAGAATACTCTCCATTGCAACAAGCAATGCAACATGTATTATCTCAGGGCGGCCCCTGCGTTTTGATTCACCAGGATAGTATTTGTCTATGGCAGTGTGCATGTAGTTCGAGTCAAGTAAAACCTTTGAAATATCCTTAGACCGGCGTCTCGCATAACTTATACTATCTGGTTCATTAAATAGTTCTTTCGGTACAAATTCAATTTCGGCATCCGCGATTATTATAGTTAGCATCAATCCAGATCAGCAAGTGTTTTATTTCTGTTTCTAATGAAAAATTCAATCAGAAATGACCATTATTATCAAAATAGCCAGAAAATAAATATCTCCAAACAATTGCAGACTGTGGATCTATGTCTGGGTTTAAGCCGGACTTCTTAATTGGAAAGAATATTTTAATAACAGGCGGAGGCACAGGCCTGGGGAGGGAGATGGCAATCACTTTTTCAAAACTCGGCGCAAGGGTATCTATTGTAAGCCGAAAAAGAGAGGTTCTAGAGAAGACCAGCAAGGACATCAGGGAGATGGGTTATGAAGTGGAATATGAACAATGTGATGTGCGATATCCAGATCAGATTTCTAATGCAGTGGAGAACATTGAGGCAAGAACTGGACCCATAAATTCTCTTGTCAACAATGCAGCTGGAAATTTTATAAGCAGAACAGAGGATTTATCCGACAGGGCATTTGATACAGTCATCGGCATAGTTCTCCAGGGAACTGTCTATTTTTCAATGGAAATGGGTAAAAAATGGCTTAAAAATCAGATCAGAGGCGTGATACTCAACGTAGTAACTACGTATTCCTGGACCGGTTCGGCTTTCGTGGTACCGTCAGCAGTTTCCAAAGCAGGCGTTCTTGCACTCACAAGATCGCTAGCAGTAGAGTGGGGCCCCAGAGGCATAAGAAGCGTTGCTATAGCACCTGGCCCATTTAAGACAAAAGGGGCCTGGGATAACCTTGTTCCAACTGGAGAAATCGAGGAGAGAATGGTTTCGAGAAATCCAATGCGCCGTCTGGGAACAACAGAAGAAATTTCTGAACTGTCTGCATTTCTCATATCAGATAATGCATCATACATAAACGGGGAGGTTGTTACTATAGACGGCGGGGAATGGCTTGAGGGCGCAGGGGAGTTTAATGCGCTATCTGCTATGTCAGAAGACTTCTGGGAAGCATTGAAGAGCATGAGGTCGAAAAGATAGTTTTGTTTTAATTGTGCCAGTGTATTTTTGAATTTTCATCGGTAGTATTAATGAGATAATCTGAGACAGGAAAGAAACCCAACGAAAATGTTTCTACTATTAACAGCCAGGGTCAGTTTGCTTCTGGATTGCTTCAGTTGAGGATTTATGATTCTTAAATCCATTCCTCACAATTAAAATATCCGCAACACAAAGTATTGCTACAATTAAACCAGTGTTAGAATCGGTGCTGAAGGGACCAAATATACCGAATCCCTGGTAAACTACCCAGCTGAACATTGAAAACAAAAATGTGGCGATTGGAGCAACCCTCTGAGCAAACAACCAGGTTGACGTGATAAAAATCAAGATAACCGAGAAAAGTAAATTAAAAATGAAAGACCTATCATATATGAATCTCTGAGCAACAACCGCGAAATTTAAAAAATTGTCAGGCGAAGGATAGATCTGCAACGGTATATCATGCCAGAAATTGTTAAATGGAACTACCTGCTCTGCAAAGGATATTATAAATACAATAATCATTGAAAATCTGATAATTCTATGCGCGTTTATTTCAGATTTGTGAAGGAAAGTTATCAGCAATATGGAAGCGATTGCATAGAAAAGAACTGATCCAGGAAGTCCAGTGAGAAATGTTGATCCAATCGAAAGAACACCTCCCAAACCTTCCCCAAAGAACCAGATTCCAATGGACCATATAATTGCAATTACCTGAACGGATACAAATAACCTGCCATTCCTGACTGTCAGTGTCAAGGCGCCTATGTATAATTGTAACATTGCCGCTGCCAGATCAATCATAGGTGGGTTCATATTCCAGAACCTGATTGTGAATTTTGCAAAGAATGCCGGTACCGTACCCATTTGCAGGATTGGGTAGAGTGTGTATTGAGCAAAGAGGTTGTTCATTTCTGGCTGGACCTGAAGAATCGCATCAACTATCCAGAGAATGCCGAAAGAAAGACGTATAAATTTTTTCGACCTGCTTTCTATATCCTCCTTGTATTTGCCGAATAAGAATATAGATGCAGTTATAATTGGAAGAGAGGCAATAATAGTTTCTGCGTAGAAAGGATAAAAATCAGAAGGGTGTATTACTGGAATGGAAAGGTAGAATCTGAATTCAAAGTAAAATATAACAGCCAACCCCAAAAATGAAAGAAAAAGAATCGAGAAAATACTGTATTTTTGGAACCTTTCTATGTTAGCCATCTTATCAGATCTTCGCGAAGAGATCGTATTTAATGATTTTAATTGATCGTGTTTCACAATAATATTGTAAATAATATCATTCAGGGCTGTATCTTGAGACCCACTAAAATATTAGAACTCGTTCAAAATGTATATAATGGGAATTACGTGGTGTACAAAAATCTCTCCCACTACCTGTCTGAAAGAAAAATTCAAATGGTGTTTATTCTTTTAGTATTTGATTATGTTGGTTAGAGGTAAGATAGCCAGGAGAATCACGTCAATTGCCTTGTCCCTGCCACGAATCATTCCTCCTTCCCAGGTACTGCTCAAGATAAGCCGTAAACTGGTCGATATGCCAATAAACGAAGAAATACTTCGTTCCTGACAATTGGTGCCCAGATCATAAACCTATAATGGAGGTGAAAGCCGGTTATGACTAAGGATTTAAGGAAGACTGTTGCCATTCTGTTAGTTGCGATTACCGTTTCATCAGTTTTTGGAGTGTATACCTTAAGTAACCTTTCCAGGCGTTCTAATCTTCCATTGTTATCTGTTTCAGATGTTGACACTATAACTGGTTATCAATGGAAATTCAGTTGTGGAAATAACTACACAAACTCAGATTTAGTGAATGGTTCCTTGATTAAGCACGGCGTAGACACTTTTTACTCAACTAGTGTCAGTGCACCCACGGGGTTTAAACTATTATCGGTAGAAGCACTTGCTGAAGTGGCTAACAGTTCTTATGCAATCGCCATTAGTGCGATATGTTTTAAAAATGACTCTTATGCTATCACATTTTTCAACCTCACTATGGACGGCGGTTCGATAAATGCGTCGTTCCATGGTTCTGAAGTTAGTGATAATGTCACGTGGTACTTTGCCAACAATTCATATACATTTGGTAGCAATATTACTTACCAGAGTTTTATAATAGGGTACAGAGGCAATTTCTTCATAGAAGTCTCAACTCTGAATTTGGTTCTATCTAATGGTATAATGGTCAAACTGCTAACTAATGAGACTAACCTTATTTTCGCCAACTGATTTGATTGCTCACTACACTCCTCTGGTCTTAAAAATTAAGGAGGGACAGAAGCCTGTAAACGCCATGCTTTTTATACCTATACGGTAAAACGTTCATGAGAAAAATTAGAGCAGAATCAGTAACATGTCTCGCTGACTTATGCAACAAGAGGAGGGGTGGCAAGGTGAAACAAGAGTTTATAAGATACCCATGCGATGGGTTGAACATTTCTGTTGCGCGGAAGATGTCATCCAATGCGGGAACAAACTCTATGATCCATTGGAATGGTTCTCTTATCATCTCGGATTGAAGAAATAGAGGGTAAGATGTACCGTTCACCTATTGATGCAGGTCATGTTGTTTCAATATGGATCTGAAATCCCAGTAAACATCCGAATTTTAGGTAAAATCTGTGTTTTGGTCAACCGTCAAAAAGTTAATCGTTAAGGCTTGAAAACCTGCCAGAGAGCATATGTGAACAATCAGCAGCTACATTCAGTGTGGTATTAGACCTGTTTGGTTTGACATAGAATCAGACTATTTTTTGACTTTCATTTTAACAAAAGATTATTGAGATTGTAAGAGATTCAGACAATTATGGTATTTATCCTAAAATTGAATGAACAAAATTTGAATAGCCTGTACAAATTGGAATTTTTGTCCCGTCTTTTTTAGGGGGAACACACGATTAAGGCCAACAAATTTCTTTCTGTATTCCTTCCTCTCACTTTTGCAGCAAAGTATCTGAAGAAGGAAAGAAAATACATCGTTATAGTATCCGCCATAGGAGCGGTTTCCGCTATCTTCAGGTTATTTGTCCCAATATTTTTTGGAGATGCTGTAACAGCTGTGCAAAACTTATCACTTGCAAAAGTTGAATACTTTTCTCTTTTGATAATTGGCGTTTCGGCAATAAGTGCGGCTGCGCAGTTTATTATCAATTATGGCTCGATGTACCTGTCTCAACGATACGCGTATTCTTTAAGGAAGGAGATGTTTCATCATCTGTTAAGCAAGAAATTTCCATTCTTTGAGAATGAAACGTCAGGTAACTTACTATCAAGATCCACAATGGATATTGAGGCGACAAGGAATTTTGTGACAGCACTTCTGTCACAATTGATACCCACAATATTTTTGATCGGCATAGCTTTTTACTTTCTTGTCACTTTAAATATTATCTATTCTCTCATATTTCTCGCAGCTGTTCCTGCGCTGATTTACCTCGGTCTAACTTTTCAAAAAAAACAGAGGGTGCACTGGAGAAGCATAAGGGATCATTATGGCATAATGAACGAGAGACTCCAGGAAAACATAACCGGTCAGCGTGTTGTAAGAGGATTTCTGGGAGAGGATCGGGAGATTCAAAAATTTACCTCCACAACGGATGCATATTTCTCAGAATACAACATCGTGGCCAGATTAAGGGGAAAATACAACAACTTAATGCCTCTTTTGATCAGCGCAGCTGCTACCGGCGTTATCTTATACGGAGGCTACACCTCTCTTATAACAGCGGCATCCGTTGGTCCACTCGTTGCAGCCGTAAACATTTTCAATACAATGACTTTTCCTGTAAGTAATCTGGGAAGACTAATCGTCTTTTCTGAAAACGCTAGGGCTGGAGTCGAAAGAATTAATACAGTTTTAGATAATAAAAATGAGGAAAAACTTGATGAGAGTCTTGATAACCCAGTCAATCCCCCAGCAACGATTCAGGGGCTTAAATTTTCAAGGGGTTCAAATATTATTCTTAATGATATAAACCTGACCATTGGAAGGGGTGAGTTTATTGCTATAACAGGCGGAACAGGTGCCGGTAAGAGTACGTTGATCAATATGCTGCCAAGGTTCTACACACCAGAATCCGGTAGTATTACGTACAATGGCGTTAAGATAGATGAATTCACGCTTCCAGAAATCAGAGAAAGGATAGGCATTGTCCCCCAGGAAATCAACCTTCTTTCAGGCTCTATCAGAGAGAATATATGTTTTGCAAACGGAGAATTCTCTGAAGAAGATATGATTGAGGCTGCGAAAATTGCACATATTGATGATTTCATAGAAAGCCTACCAGATAAGTATGATACGATTGTTGGAGAAAGAGGAATAACTCTGTCAGGAGGTCAAAAACAGAGAATTGCGATCGCGCGCGCAGTTATTACAAAACCAGATCTGCTTATTTTTGATGACGCAACATCAAGTGTCGATGCGGAGACTGAACTAGCCATTTTTAATAGTATAAGGGAGAAACTTAGAAACACATCTGTAATAATTATTTCCTTGAGAGACACAGGTCTGATGTTTGCAGACCGTGTATACGTGGTTGAAAATGGCAAAATTACGGAGAGCAGTGAAATAAAGGGGCAGTTCGATAGCGGATTTTTCCAGGATAGTCCTGTTGGAGGTGGTACCGCTGCCAAAGACCTATGAGGATGTCGAGGAAGAGATCATAAAAAGAGGGAAGGGGTTCGCCTCATTCAAGAGAATGATAGGCGAGATGATACGACAGCGCAAGCAATCCAGAAACCTCGCCGCATCAATCATAATAACCGCTGTGATGGGCACCATTTACCCACTTACTCTGGGATTGGCAGTAGATGCCATAGTGGACCGGAATATCTTACTTCTGGTCGCCTATGCCCTGCTATTCTTTACTGTATATATAATACAATTTTTTTCAAACAGGGTCAGGACGATAACATCCACGTATCTTTCCCAGCACACTATCAAGAATTTAAGGGACAAGGCTTTCCAATCCCTTCAGAAAGTACCCGTGTCCTTCTATAGCAAGGTTAAGACAGGCTATCTTATCAGCAGGATCAGCAATGATGGCGAATCCCTCAGTGAATTCCTGACTTTTCAGGTCCCATCACTTATATCTGGCATTACGACAGTTATAGTTTCTGCCTCTATAATGCTCTATCTTGCACCTACTCTGGCACTGTATTCCTTTATTGTAATCCCTATTCTTATCGGTTTTACATTTTCAATCCAGCCGCGTGTGAAAAGGAATTATCTGAGAACGAGAAGAACGATAGCCGCAATCACCGGAAATCTTGCTGAAAACATAAATGCAATAAGGGCCATCAAAAGCTTTAATGTGGGGAACAGGGTCGAAAACAATTTTGATGCGCTGAACACTGATAATTATCGGGCAAACATGAAGGCAAACCTCCTTGCCTCCACGTATGGCGCAATAGTAAGGGTGATTGAAGCTGCAGGTATTGCGATCGTACTTATAGAGGGCGGGATTCAGACCCTCGCAGGTATTATACCGGTTGGAATAATGGTCGCGTTTGTTGTTTACGTTCAGGAATTTTTTGATCCGGTAGTTCAGCTATCACAGACATACAACTCCTATCAGTCTGCAATGGTTGGTCTTACAAGAATATATGGGATAATAGATAGTGCAAAGGAAAAAGAGGATCCAAATGCCAGGCAAATTGACGCATTCAGAGACGAGTTACAGTTTAGAGATATTACATTTTCATACGGTTCCGGGAATGCGCTTGAATCCGTTTCATTCACGGTTAAGAGAGGACAGAAGATCGCAATTGTGGGTCATACCGGTGCGGGAAAAACAACAATCTCAAATTTGCTGCTCAAATTCTATCACCCAACAAAGGGAAACATAATCATTGACGGTATGGATCTGGAAGATATCAACACAAAGTCATACAGGAAACTTATAGCCCCTGTGCTGCAGGATCCCTTTATGTTCCGTGGGACTGTGATGGAAAATATACTTTTTGCTAATCCTGGAATCACAGAAGAAGATGTCCAGAAGGACATCACAGAATTTGGTCTTGATTCAATTTTCGCAAGGATGCCTAATGGCATAAAGACAGAAATAGGGGAGATGGGGCGCAATTTGTCTGAGGGACAGAGACAGGCTATTTCTATTCTGAGAGCATTTATCCTTAGGCCACAAATACTCTTGCTTGATGAACCAACTTCCCAGATAGATCCAGAATCAGAAAAGGTGATCATAGGTGCATTGCAGAAGTTCCTTGAGGGAAGAACTCTTATCCTCATAACGCATCGTTTTTCGCTTATCAGACTTGTTGACGAGGTCATAGTCCTTGATCATGGTCACCTGATAGAGGAGGGCACAGTTGACTCACTTTTGCATAAAGACGGAAAATTCGCAAACCTTTACAGGTATCAGAGATTAGATGATGAAGTACTATAATTTATTTCACAATCTGTGAAGTTATAAGCGTTCCCTCTGAAAGCGGATTATAGTAATTTTTGACCTGTAAATCTATATTGCATTCGAGGGCAAAACTCACTGCCCTGGGATGCACTATTTTGTAGCTCGTGGGGACCTCATTTAGTACGCTCTTATGTGTTATAGTCCTGTAGAGGATATTACCATCCCTGACAATTTTTGGATCATAATGATAGATACCGTCAACGTCCTTGTATAGAACTACTTTAGAAGAACCAGATGCCGCGGCTATCGCTACAGCACTATAATCTGAGCTGTTGCGTCCAAATGTGCGTATATTGCCGAATCTGTCTCTTGCGAAGAAGCCCGTTGTCAGTATGATATCATTCTCAAGGAAAAGTTCACCTAATTTTGATCTGATTGGATTTATTGAAGAAGGTAGGTCTGCTATCACCTCGTCTCCGGAATATGTTGCTTGAAGACCTAATTCATCTGATGAAATATAAGTCGATCTGAAACCAGACTCCTTCAGGAACAGGCTGCAGATGCCAGCCGAAAGCCGTTCTCCTATGGACAGATAACCGTCAAGGCAGTCCAGGTTCACGTAATTACTGTCTGAATCTGGATTTATGTAATCAATGATTGAATTCTCCAATACTCTTTTATCAAAATCCTTTAAATTCTTTTCCAGAGCTTCTTCAAGCAGGCGAATGTGCTGTTCTAAACAGTATTCAGCATATTCAGATCTTTTCTTAGGATCAGTCGATGAGAGATAAAGGCTGTCAGTTACTCCAGTGAAAGCGCTCAGAACGAAGACATGTTTACCGCTCCCAGGATAAATATATCTAAAGTTCCTTATTGATTCTATCCCTGTCAGGCAAGAGCCCCCTATCTTTGAGAAAATAATATTGTTATTCAGTTAAACTACCCCCGATTTTACTGCTAGTTCTGCATTGAGTAGTGTCGACCCGGCGGCTCCTCTAATAAGGTTGTTGACGAGAAGCACAATCATCACTCTTTTTTTGTTTTTTCTAATCCTGCCAACCGCAACCGACATACCTCTTTTTCCATCGGATTCGGGTAACATCGTATCTAATTTAGGTTGTGGGCGGTCAGATTCATTGAAAACTATTATGGGTTTTTCCGGAAGTGTTGGAAGACCCGAAGGGAGTTTAGTACCCTTAAAAGACTTATAGATATCCTCAACCGAATCAGTATCTTTTTCGGTTGTTATTGTGATGGCTTCAAGATGGCCATTTTCAACTGGTACACGAGTGCAGGTAGCGGCGACATCGAACATACTGTTTTCAGTAAGGAATGGTCTGAATATTTTTGAAGTCTCATTTATCATTTTGCTTTCTTCATTTTCAATAAACGGTATTACATTTGACAAAATGTCATACGAGGGTACTCCCGGATAACCTGCACCACTCACTGCCTGTAATGTTGTGACTTCGACTGACTTGATGCCATAATCCAGAAGAGGGGCTATACCGAATGATAGTCCTATAGTACTGCAGTTTCCATTTGCGATGATTTTCCCATTTTCATTATATTCGGTAAGTAACTGACCATTTATTTCAGGTATAATTAATGGCACATCTGGTTCCATTCTATTTCCTGAAGCGTTCGTTATTACGACATTACCATTTTCTGAAAGTTGCCTTTCTATCGATGCGGCGTTTTTTTCAGAGACTGCGCTGAAAACGAGGTCAAATTTTTTAGAATTGATCAATGATACATCGCTACGCTCAACGGTAAGTGATTTCTCGAATAAAGGCGAGATATTGCTGAGAGAATATCCCCTGGATGATTCAGACGCATAAATACCATCAAGATCAAAAAATGGATGGGATGCAAGCATTTTAATCAGAGTACGGCCAACAAGACCGGTTGCACCTATTACACCAACTCTGTATTTATCCAATTTTCAGTCACCTGCATTTTCTGCTCTCTTGATTGCAGATATTAGATCGTCAGTCAGGTCATTCCAGTCTTCAAGACCTACGGACAGTCTGTAGAGGCCGTCATCAAAGCCCGCATTTTTCATTTCCTCAGCAGAATACGAACGATGTGACATAGTTGCTGGGTGCGAAATAGTCGTATTTGTTCCACCCAGTGTGTTGGCAGATATTATCGTTTTGAGAGATGCAAATAGTTTTTCCTGCTTCTGGATCTTTTTCCTCAGGCTGAATGAAAGAACACCACCGAAGCCACTCATCTGCTTTTTCGTTATTTCATAATCAGGGTGGTCCCGGAGACCAGGATAGAATACCTGGTTAACAAGACCGGATGCAAGAAGTTCATCACATATTTTAAGTGCAGAGGCCTCAGACTGCTTCATCCTAACGCTTAATGTTTTGATTCCTCTGATTGTTAGATATGCAGCAAAGGGATCCAGAGATTCTCCCATGGTCTTTCGAAACTGATCAATTTCTTCGATGGTCTTTGATTGGCCCGCAGCAAATCCCGCAATTACATCATTATGCCCGGAAAGAAACTTTGAGCCGCTATGTATCACAATATTAGCCCCCAATTTTATTGGATTAACATTTATCGGAGTGGCAAACGTGGAATCCACAACTAAAAGACTCTCGTCTTCTATTACCTGTGAAATGCGTTCAATATCATGAACCCTGAGGGTTGGATTTGAAATCGATTCAATATAGACAATGTCATGGCCTTTATAGCTTTGAAGTAATGAATCAGTTCCCGGACGCGAAACTGTGGTCTCTATGTTCCATTCAGACAAAAAATTCTTCAAAAAATGCAGTGTTCTTGCGAATACATCTGAATGTATCAGAACTCTCTTACCGGGGCGAAGATGTCTTAATAAAACGGTTGTAATTGCACCCATTCCCGACGAAAACGATGCAGCCTTGTCTGTTCGCTCCAGTGAAGCTATCTTGTTGTTTAAATATTCGACGGTCGGATTATTTTCCCTGGTATACCTATATTTCACGCCCTCAGGCAGTGCATATGCGCTGGTCTGAAATATGGGTGGCATGAGCGGGCGGTACTGAAAGGAAAAATCGTCGTGGACTGCCTCAGTTTCGTCTTTCATTCAAGCCACCCCTGCACACTTTTGTCTCCTTAATTGTAAAAACAATACCATTCTTTTTCAACACCTTCTCAGCTGATTTCCTGATCTCTGATACATCGTAATCGACGTCAACGAGGCATAAAATAGAAGGCCCGCCCCCGCTTATAGCAACGCCAATCGCTCCGGCCAATAACAATTCCCTCTTCAAATCTGGATAGAATGTATATATTTTCGATCTTGCAGTTTCAACTATGTTGTCCCACATACCTTCAGATATCATTTCTGAATCGTAATTAATCAAACCTTGGACCAGAAGTGCGAGATTTCTTGAGTTTTCATACGAATCGGACAGGGTTACGCTCTCAGGCAAAATTGAGCGACTCTGTCTGGTCTTGTTCATTTCTACCGATTTTATCAGGATTACGACAAATTTTATGTCCTTGTGTATCTTTAAAGAATGGAATCTCAGAGGGTTAATTGATTTTATAATTATGAGTTCACCGAAAAGTGAAGCTAGTACATTGTCCGGATGTTTCGCTCCAGAGACAAACTCTTCTCCCAGAAGGGAATAATTCACAAGTTTCTCAGGCGATAACTTTAGGCCATAGTAATCGTTTAACAGAATTGCAGTGGCAACGCTAGAAGCCCCACTGCTACCAAGACCTGAACTCCATGGAATATTACCCTCCGTTATTAGAGTTAAATTATCGTTGATACTAAAATCGGACAGAATTCTTCTTGCAACAGCTATAGAGGGGGATTCGGTTATTAGCATGCCGGAGCCGTCTATTTCCCTTACATTTCCATTCTGCCGTCCATTTTCCAGACGAATAGACATTCTTTCATGATACGCGTCAAGTGCAATTGATAACACATCGAAACCTGGTCCCAGGTTGGCCGATGAGGAGCATGCTGTGGCAGTATTCACATTCCGGCTGATTGACATTGCATATTTTTCCTTTTATTAATAAGGTATTACCGGAGATAATACAAACAGGATCGAAATGTTCTGCCAATTACGGAAATAAAAATAATTTCAATTCTTGATAGCAGTGGACTCATGCCATAAATATTATTAGTTTCAATCAATTTGATGTTAGATGGCAGCCGTTCATGGGATAGAAAATAGTTTTTTCTCCATCATAGACCAAAAGCTGCGGATGCAGGCGACTATATCGTTCAGATCAAAGAACATTACTTCTGAACTTTCCTCTAAATATAACCTAAATATATTATGCCAGATATTTTTTGACAATCAAAAATTTAACCTCCATTATTCCTTGCCTTCTGATCTTGAAAAGACATCAAGTTTCAGATTTTTCCTTAAAAATACTGATGCAGTCAGAAAAGATGGATGGTATAGCATCATTCAGGAGCTAGATGAACCTATATACGCAGAATGCCTGAATGCACTGACAGGCATTCAGTCCGTAATTATAGACGTAATCCAGATTCAGAATGGCAGAACAATTTTGAAGTTCAGGTTTCATGAAAAATTCCTCCAGGAGGTATCAAATTTCATTATAGACATGTCTCGCAAGGCTGAAAGTTTTACCGTAGACTACTTAGGGAAATCACACGGTCTCCTTTATACAATTTTAAATGCCGACATTAATTTAAATCTGTGTGAGGTGGAGGCATTGTTCACACCTTCGCAAAAAATGATGGAATTAAATAAAAACTTTGGCAGTTCCTGGCAGCGGGCGGCAAAGTATTATTTCGGGCAGGGATCTGTCGTTTATATCTACCATACCGATTCTGAGCTTACAGACCTCAGCGACGAGGGTATTAAGATAATTTCAGAAGATGATAATCTCTTTGAGTATACAATAAGTGAGGAATATCAGAAGGATTTAATTCACTCTATGCTTGAAAGGAGGATATACAGCCTCGCGCAGAAACAGCTTTTCACAGGGAAATCAGTAATAGTTAGGAGAATTATGTTTCGGGGGTTTGTAAATGATTACCTTGAGGCGGTACGAGAATCTTATTCCAAGCATCCTGAGCAGGTTACATATATTTCTTCGATTTCGGAACTTAATGCCATGAAAATTTTAGGTTATAAAAATTGAATATTATGTATGAACCTCACAAAGCCTTAATTTTAGACTGATTTCTGAGGTGCATAGAGAAAGTATTTTAATTGTTGAAATGATATGTAAATACGTTTTCATGATCAGATTTGGAATAGCCGGTATACCTCTTACCAGCAAGGGAAGGACATTTATAGAATCGGTTGAGGATGCTCATGGTCTGGGCCTGAATGCTTTAGAAGTCCAGCTCCTGAGAGTTAACGTCCAGGAAAGACCTGCACTTGACTATTCTGGAATGTTGCCGAAAGATGTTGAGGAATCAATTATTGTGAACATACTCAGGCAGGATGAGGAAGGTAATTATAAGTCAGTTGGAATTGATACTGCTATAGATGAGAACGATATAGTTCAGGAACTTTTTTGGAACATGGCGAGGAACTATTCCGATCTTAAGGAGGGTGGAGAACTAGCAAGGGAACTGGACGTTGAACTATCTCTCCATGCTCCATATTACATGGATCTTTTGGATGCAGGTGAGATGTTAGAGAGATCATATAATCACATCAAATGGTCAGTAATGATTGCTAGAGGAATGATGGCAAAACGAGTTATAACGCATACAGGCTTCTACCACGGAACAAAAAAGGAGAGTCTTAATAGGGCAGTTGAAGTTTATTCAAATATTTCAAAAGAGTTCAATCCTGACTCTGGATTTCCATATATAGGTGTTGAAACATCCGGCAAGGAAGAGATATTTGGGGCAGTTCCTGAAATAGTTGCGCTTGCGAAGAAAGTCCCTTCCATTGAACCGATCCTAAATTTTGCTCATGTCCATTCCCTTGGTGGGGGTAGCCTTATAGAAGTAAAGGATTTTAGCGACATAATATCAACGTTTGAAAAATTCAAGAAAGGTGACCTTTATACAGAGTTCTCCGGGGTTGAATACGACGGACACAGCGAAGTCAAACTAACTGCCATAAAACATGGAGACCTGAAATTTGAGACACTGAGCGAATATCTCTCCTCCTATTCAGATGACATAACAATAATTTCAAGTTCGCCACTTCTTGAACACGATGCGCAATACATGAATATAATTTTATTAAGATCAATAGCCAAGAAGTTACAGAAGAAGGAGTCTAAGAAAGAATATGGAGATGTGGAAAAGATGGTAAGATCGTATCCTGTTAAAAAAGGTTTTAAGATAGATAATGCAACGTTGCTCTCTGTGACGAAGGAAGTTACAAATTCTGGCACAATTTCGAACGGACACGTTATTGCAAAGATTAATGGGTTAGAGAAAGTCGAGCTATGGCCAGAGGGAAAAAACCTCATGTGTGAAACAGTGACAGACAAGAATGCAAAAAACTATGAAGAAGCTATAAAGAAATTCAACGAACTCATTGAAAAGGTTACGGGCTACAGCGCAAAGGAAAGAAAGAAGATCGCCAGTAAGGTTGAGAAGAAATAGCTTAAATAGGGACTGAATATCTGAAATGATTCAGGGGTGTGAGGCTCTTTCTTATCCAACAATCGGTATTGTACTTCTTGGTGGACTGAGTGACCCGGATCGCCGGATTCCAGGGCATCCTTCGGCTGGTTTTGCATATACTTCATGTAACTTCAATATTAGGACGAGAACAAGGATATTTTTTAAAGACGGGCCATCTTCTATAACCATAAATGGTAAAACGATAGATCCAAATTCACCAAGGTCCCCTATTAATTTAATTAACAGGTACCTCAAGGAAACCAACATTCAAAACGGAAACATTTCGATTGTTTCAAACAATAACGGGATAATAAGCGGTAGTTCAGACTCCGGCGCAGCCGCTCTTGCCATTGCTGCTGGAAAAATATTTGGGGTCGCCGACCCGCATAAGCTTGAAACTGATTTCAGAGAGATATCAGAAAGCATTGGCAGGAGTTTGTTTGGTGGTCTTACGGTGACCGCGATACGGAATGGAAAATATCTGACTGAAACTGTTGTTCCATGGAGTGAATTCGATGACTTCAGGATAGTTGCATTCAAGTTCAGTTCCTCCAGAAACCCTTCTGATGTAATTCATTCAAATATAGTCAGGAGCCCCCGATATAAGGACAGGACAGAATCTGCAGTGAAAAAGTGTGATACCGTGAAGAAGCTTGCTTCGGTGAATGATATCAGGGGAATATTTGATCTTTCAATGCAAGATACAGAAGAGTATCACGAATTGATAGAATCCGTCGGAGTAAGAGTTATCTCAGGAGAAATGAGGCAGTTAATCACCAACGTTTCCAGAATGCGGAAAGATTTCTGGTGTTCATACATAGTAACCGGCGGAACGAATGTTTTTGTACCAGTGGAAAAGGAAAACGTTGACAAAATTAAAAAATTGTCTGTTGAATTTAATTGTGGTGTTGATATTTTGAGGGTTGCTCCAGGCGCAAGACCGTTTCTTGAGTTCTGATCTTTCTGAATAGTACCCAGGATTTTTTATTAAGCAGGACAAGCAGGAATAATCTTGATCCAACCTCACTTTATTTATACTGGTTTAGGGAATATCATTTCTAGTACAAAGGCGATATTTTTTGTCAATGTTCAACAAAGCTTAAATTTATTATTTCATTCAGGTTATGAATGGCTGAGAAAAAAGATTCCGGGTTCCAATCTGGGGCAGGTCTGATCCGGTATTTTGACGAAGAGGAAATTAATGGCCCGTCGATAGATCCGAAACTCGTTATTTATATAGCCATATCACTTGCAATCGTTGTAGAACTCGTAAAAGTTTTCTGGCCTGTCTAAATATTCAGTGGTTTGCAGAAGCAAAATAATAAATCGTATTCTTAAATCCCGATTGGAGCTCCGGTGGTGTAGCACGGTCAAGCATTAGGGACTCTCAATCCCCCGACTCGGGTCCAAATCCCGACCGGAGCATGTTACTATCGGGCACATATTTTTCGATCTACTTCCATAACATAGAGCCTATCTATAAGAGTGAAGCAAAACATCAATAATATTAAGAGAAAGCTCAAGGATGGTGCTTTACCGCAGAGTGTAAAAGTAGTATCCTGCTAGTTTCGTATTTACAAAATTTATCTTATCTTCTACTTGAAGCGTAGATAAAGATCAATTCGAATGAGAGGAATCGATTTTTATAACTCACAAGATATCTTCCTTGAGGTAACATAAATGTGACTTGATAACATAAACGAGACTTATTATATTATAATCTAGATAAATATACCAATACAGGTGAAAAACTGAAATTTGAAAAGAAAAGTCTGCTATATGCAATACCAGGGGGTCTTATTGGAGGGTTCTTTATTATGCTGATATTATTTTATGCAGCTACCAGCTTTGGCCTTCCGTACTTTGCTGTATACCTCGTATATGGTCTCTCTGCATGCCTCTGTATCTGCCGCAACAGATACTGGATATTTCGTGCACTATATCGCTTCTTCCGTCATTGCAATGCTCTTCATTACGCTCGTGCAGGTGATAAAACCATTCAGAAGTACAAGGGCGACTAAGACAATTGCTCTTGGTCTCGTTTACGGGATCGTTGTATTTCTGGGATTCTTCGTGCCATTATTCTATCTGGCATTTGCACCGGTGATGGTTTCCTTGCTGGGAAAAGCAGCAGTGGATGCAGTGGCTGGCAAAGTCTTGCTTTTTGCATTCATTGTCCATGTAGTATATGGCATAACTATTGGTGCATGGTCACATGCTACGATGAAAAGATGGAACCCCATAAGGAGATCAGTTACTGGTATGAAATCAAGCAGCTGATTTAATAACCTTTATCTTGATATTAATATCAATTTTTATTTATAAGATGTTTCTGCCCCACATTTCAAGTTGACTGAATACAGAATACAAGTCTCTGCCTTCATCAGTAAGAACGTAAGTAACTTTCAGAGGTCTCCCTTCACTGACATTCCTCTTCAATATGTTCATTTCCTCAAGGAGCTTCAGGTCTCTTGATAGCGACATGGAGCTAACTTGCAAGTCTTTCTTTAACTGATTGAATGAAAGAACATCCTCCTTGAAAAAAAGCCTCGAAATTATGGCAACTCTGTTTCTTCCACCAACGATATTTGAGGTTTTAAGCAGCAGTTCCCACCTTTCTCTATCACTCAGGGCCATATTAATCAGACCTATCCTGAATTCTTATAAAGAAGTTATCCCTTTTCTCCCAGAAATAGATAAAAACAAAAACTGGCCTTGAATAGAAATTTCAGCTCAAAAACCCTGATATGATCATGGCCAAATTTTTAGTAATTTTTAAGCTAGTTCTGTAATCGCTTAGATATATATTGAAGACAGAACGGATTAAACCAGGAGCAACTAAAGATAGCAATAAACAAGGGATGAACAGGTAAAGTTGTTTAATAAATTATTAGATCGACGTGCAAACTTACATCTCACCGATCCCCTCTACTAAACAGTGATCTCTCATGTGGATAAAGTACAACTGTATCTGCCAGTCTATAAGAACGGTGGAATTGTTCTGATTCACTGAAAATCTTCCATCTCACGATCCACTATCATATCCAATATGCTAAATAGATTTCTTTCCTAAAAGGATCAATTCGCTAAATATTGAAAACGGATTCTAAACGAATTTGAAAAATACAATAGTCGTGCAGAGTTCTGGCATGAAATCCTGGCAAATAAATAATAAAAATATATTAGGAGTATAAAAATCAATTAATAAGGACTATCAATCACCTGTGATTCATAAATACAGACACTGGATGTTATAATGTAATTTATTTACTTTGATAACCTAAAATTCTATAATTGTAATTCTCCCGTTACTAATCAAATTAAGAGCATAGTAAACTCTAAAAAGTTAAGTTTTGCGGGGAAAAATTAATTGCTTTTCCGGAACCTAACTCTCACTATCATTGTTCGCTCTTCCTGATCTCACCCAAAGCTTCTCTATCTCTGCAGTAAAGATAAGGTGCAAGATCCAGAGAAGGTGGTGATTTTTCTAAAGTTCGTCTGTAAACCTGTCTCAGATTCTTGTCAACTTCCCTGCAATAATCCTGCCAGGTAACTCCCAGTGATTCAACGTATTTCTTTTCTATTCCGGTAGCTACCTCATGTGCATATGGATACTCATAATCTTCGTCGGCCATCCATTTCTCCGGAAGCTCGTGGTGTAGTCCAATGGTTTTTCTCGCATCAATCTGCTTTCCAGCAACATTAAGGATCGGCGGGAAATGTTCATCAAGATAAACAGTCTTTCCATCCAGTGAATATCCACCTGTGTATTTGATATCATAATCAGAACTGACTCTAACATCCTTTCCAGATTTGGTTAATTTCACATTACCAATTAATTTCCCAGAAAAATATACTTCATTTCCTTTAACATGCACAATACTGCCTTTTTTAATATCTTTTTTAGATTCTACCTTAACCATTGTTGGTTCAATGTAATTTATGGCTATCAATTCAATTTTTTCAGTTTTGCCATCTTTTTTATCTATTCTGCTTATTACATCATATTCTTCCATAATTAGTCATTAAGTCATACTGAATATAGTTAACCGTCAACGAGATAAATGGGTTAAATCAAACAACTTTTGAATCGATTTTCCTTGGCAATCATTTAATATTTGGTGAATATAAACCGATCATGCCGATTACCGTAGCAGACGTAATGACTAAAAACCCGATAACATGTTTTGTCCCAAGCAGTGTTGAAAAAGCCGTCAAAATACTTACAAAGAACAACATTACAGGGATGCCAATAGTAGATGCAGAGGGTAAATATGCCGGCGTACTTAGCCGAAGGGACATATTCAAAAACGTTGAAGAGACTCAAACCGCAATCGTGATGAGAACACCAGAACCTATTCGGGAAACTGATCCGATTTCAAAGGCTGCAAAGGAGATGGTAAAGGAGGGAAAAAGGCATCTTGTTGTTGTAAATGAAAACAGAAAGGTAGTCGGCATAGTGACGCCTCAGAATTTATTGCCTGAAGCTTCAAGATTGTTTGGGGACAAAAAAATAAGTGAAATTTTCGTTGACAAGGTCATTCCTGTATGGAACGAAACACCGCTAAAGGTACTCTTCAATGTACTCAGGATTTCAGGTATATATGTTTTTGTCGTGATCAATACAGAGGGAAAGATGGTAGGTCTCGTTACGGACAGGGATATATTTGACAAAATAGAATTCACCAGAAATAGCGTGTCTTCAGAAGGCAGGATGGACGAAGATGAGGACCCATGGACATGGACTGGCCTGAAGAACTTTGTTCAGTATGCTGTTCAGAAGAATCTCGTAAACATACCCGACTATAATGTTGATTCCGTTATGATCAAGGAGCCGAAGGTCTCCTACAAAAATGAGAAGCTTTCAAGCGCAATTTCAGTCATGCTCAAAGGCAACTTTAACCAGATACCAATAATTGAAGGAGATAACAAACCCTTTGGTATGCTTTACGACCTGAACGTGATGAGGCTCTTTTAATGGACAGAGTCGAAGAAATTACCGAGCTGGCCAAGAGAAGGGGGTTCTTCTGGCCATCATTCAGCATATATGGTGGACTTGCTGGATTTTATGATTACGGGCCGCTTGGAACTGCAATGAAGGAGAAGATACTCTCGAAGTGGACATCATCATACAGAAAACTTGGTGCCATATTCATAGATACACCTACCCTTGCCCCGGAAGTAGTCTTTCAGGCATCAGGCCATCTTGAAAAATTTGCAGATACTGCTGCAGAATGCACTAAATGTGGATCAAGATTTAAACTGGAGTCTCTGGGTGTAAAAAGAGAAGACTTTGATTCTTTTCTCACTAACGGACAGCATGAAAAGGTATTTTGCAGGAACTGTGGTGCTGAAATAACAAAATTTTACTCCGCAAGGCAGATGTTTCAGATTTCAAGTAACGATATCAGGATGCAAGATCTTTACTTAAGGCCTGAAACTGCGCAGGGCATGATGCTGGGTTTTCCGCTTCTTCTTAACTTTAACAGAGGAAAGCTTCCTATCTACGTTTCTCAGGTTGGTAAAAGCTATAGGAACGAGATTGCGCCCAGGCAGGCCCTGCTGAGAATGAGAGAGTTCACTCAGCTGGAACTTGAGGCCTACTACGCTCCAGGAGACCCAAACGATTATTATAATATCAGCAAAAAGAAAATAACAATAAAACCAAGCGGTATGGATGAGATCGAAATATCACCATCCGAAATGATTTCCAGGGGCATTATTTCAAACAGAGCGCTTGCATTCTTCATCGGGTTTTGTTCAGAGCTCCTGATATCATCCGGTATAGAAAAATCAATGATGAGATTTAGACAGCATGATCCGGATGAGAGAGCTCATTACTCTCGGGACTCATGGGACGCAGAGGTGAAAATCGGAGAAGAGTGGGTCGAAGTTCAGGGTATAGCAGACCGTGGCAACTATGATCTCACAAGGCATTCAACCTATAGCAAGATGGATCTAAGTGCAGATACAGGGAACGGAAAAGAAGTCCCTAGAATAGTCGAGCCAGCCCTTGGGGTGGACAGGTTAATTTTTTCAATACTTTCGGTAAATTACTTGACCAGAGAAAATGGGAACAGATATTTGCGGCTGCCACCTGATATAGCACCATATTCTTGTGCTGTTCTACCGCTTCAGAAGAAGGATGGGATAGATGGCAGGGCAAGGGATTTTTTCAATAAGTATATCCTCAGGGATTCATTCGCTTTCTACGACGAATCAGGCTCAATTGGTAGAAGGTATGCAAGACAGGACGAAATAGGTACCCCGGTCTGTGTTACATTTGATTATGACAGCCTTCAAGATCCCGAAACTGTTACCGTTAGGTTCCGTGACGACACCTCCCAGATACGGGTTACAACAGAATCTATATTGCAGACTGGAAACATTCTCAAGCTGCCGGATATAAAGAAGAAATTCGATTACAGCATTGATTAATATGAATCGAGGATTTTCTTCAAAGCGTTCAGGGATAGCAGGGCGCATTTCTCTCTATTCGGTCCAAGTTGCATGCCTATAAGACCCAGCAGATCGGTCTCCTTAATGTTTTTGATATCAGATATTTTCTTGTTCAGAACATATTCAGAAAGTATGGAGGCCGAAGCCTGGCTTATAGAACATCCCTGACCAATGAACTTTATATCCTTCATTATTCCATTCTGTATCAGCACTGTAAAATGAACAGTATCGCCACAGAGGGGATTCATCTCCGTGATAGAAGATGAAGGTTCCCGAATAACACCATGATTCCTCGGGTTCTTATAATGATCCAGTATGAATTCTGCGGAGCTTTCATCAGTCATCTTATCATCTTCTTGGTGCAATCCCTTATGCTATCCATGAATAAATCAAGTTCGGAAATTGTGTTGTAAATATATGGCGATGCACGCGCAGTTGCAGCAACTCCGAGACGGCCCATCAGAGGCATGGCGCAATGATGTCCAGACCTAACCGCAATATTCTTATGATCCATGAAGGAAGCAACGTCGTGAGGATGGATCGACTCGGATATTTTGATGTTTTTTCTGATAGCAGCTTCAACAAGCGAATATGACATAACATCTCCTATATTAAAACTGAAGACAGCCCCTCTTTTTTCCACATCTAAAGGGCCAAAGGATATCAGGTTATCTATTTCGTTCGTCCTTGTTATCAGGTGTTCGATCAATCTCTTTTCATGATCCATCACATTGTCCATACCCAGATGTTTAAGATAATCTATCGCTGAGGACAGTCCTATGGCGCCTTCAACGTTTTGTGTGCCAGCTTCGAATTTCCAGGGAATATCATTCCATGTTGCATTGGTATAATCAACCTCTCTGATCATCTCTCCTCCCCCCTGAAAAGGTCCCATTTCCTTCAAAAGGTCTTCTTTTCCATAAAGAACCCCAATTCCAGAGGGCCCAAGCATTTTGTGCCCAGAAAAAGCAAGGAAATCGCAATCTATCTTTTCAACATCAACTTTCATATGTGGTACGGATTGAGCACCATCTACCACGGCAATGGTGGAATTTTCGTGACACATTTTTGTGAGCTCCCTGACATTGTTAATTGTTCCCAGGACATTTGAAACATGTGTGAACGAGGCAATCCTGGTTTCAGGCAACAGCTTAGCGGCGAAATCCTCATAATCCAAAGTAAAATCTTCCTTAACCCTGGCAAAATCTATCTTTATTCCAGCTTCCTTGAGGAAATACCATGGTATGATATTGGAATGATGCTCCATTTCTGTGAGAAGGATCCTGTCACCTTTCTTCAGTTTTCTTCCAATTGTGTATGATAGAAGGTTAATCGATTCAGTTGTATTTCTCGTGAAGACAATACTGCTCTGATCACGGCTTCCTATGAAGGCCGACACATTCTTCCTTGCTGATTCGTACATTGATGTTGCTTCTTCTGATATCCGGTAGACTCCGCGATGAACATTGCTGTAAAAATTCTCATAGTAATTGACGATGGATTTTACAACAGAATCAGGTTTCTGAGTAGTAGCGGCGTTGTCCAGATAAATTAATTCCGGGTTATTTCTGAAAATGGGGAAATCATTCCTGATTTTTTCAGGAATCAGGCTCACGAAGGATCTCCTCTGAATACCTGTGTACTTTCTCTTCCATCAATGGATCGTTGGATTTTTCAATGTTCGCAAGTAAGAAGCCTTCTGTCATGAGACTTTTTGCCATTTTCTCCGGTATACCCCTTGACCTCAGGTAAAATATCTGTTCCCTGTCCAGACTGCTAATGGCAGATGCATGTTTCGATTTTGTATCATTATTTCTTATTATAAGGCCGGGTTTGCTATTTGCATATCCTTCTTTTGAGAGAAGAAGAATCCTGGAATCATAGAAGCCAGTGGATTTTACACTCATCTCCTCGATATCTATATTACCTCTGTGGATAGTAAGGCTTTTTCCCTTTACAACTCCTCTTACCTGTATGTCAGCGTTGCATGCCTTCCCGGTCTGAAAACTGCTGTCACGTATATCGAATCGCTGTTCGTTATCGCTGTAGCTGACACCAAAAGTTCTGAAGTTAGATCCTTCTCCTTTCAAATAGGAGAGATTAGAGAAAATAACCCTCGAACCACCTCTGTTGACATGATAAAAAGTGAACTCTGAATAGTCTTCGAGGAAAGATTTAACAAAAGAAAGGTCAGTGACATCGGCAGCCTTTTCCTGAATGTAATGATAAGAAAGGTGAGCCCTCTTTCCAAGATGCAAGTACACTGTCTTACCCTGAATGCTTGTACCAGTGGAATAATTAACGTAAGTGTCCTTTATTGTACAGTTGGAATCATTTCCGACAACGACTATGTTTTTCAGGACACTTGGATTACTGGCATCCGTCAGTACAACAATGTTTATTTCCAGATCCGACAATCCCTCAGGTATGTAGATGAAATAACCATTCTTCCAGGTTGCATTCAAAAGAAATTCTTCACGGTCAAGACCAAAGTAAGAATACAGGTAAGGTCGGAACGGGTTCGATGGTTCAGACGCAACAGAAAGGAGATCATTTACCTGAACGTGCTTATCCTTTAACTTCTCTGAAACGAATTCAATGTGGTCGTTAACAAACAGGATATCGGACTCAATTTTTAGATCCGGTGGGGTCGAATATTCCTCATAATCGAGAAGAAGATCATTTAGATCTTCTTCGCTTAGAGGTACATAATCTTTTATAGTTGGGCTTTCCTTATATGTCCTCACTGGTGACTTCAGAAACTCCCTGAAACAGTGAGCCCTGTATTCAAAGGAGGAATCGTTGAACCTTTTTTTAATGACGTCTTCAATTAATTCCATTGGATCATCCTACGGCGCCGAGCTTATTCATCTCCAGCTTAATTAGACGGTTCATTTCAACGGCAAATTCCATAGGAATCTCTTTCATAACGTCATCGAGGAAACCGAGAACAATCATGGAAGATGCCTCATCTTCAGATAATCCCCTTGATCGCAGATATGTCAGTTCATCAGTTCCAATTCTGCCAACTGATGCCTCATGTGAAAATGTTGCCGTAGGGTCATATATTTCATCATGTGGAAAAGTAAGTGAAGCTGATTCATCGTTGATAAGAAGGGCATCACACTGAACCTTGCTCTTTGACTCGACTGCTCCCTTGTTAACCCTGAGAAGTCCCCTGTAAATTGCCTTCCCGTCTTCGATGCTGATGCTTTTTGCAACGATCTTTGATGTAGTATATGGAGCAAGATGAATTGCCTTGGCGCCTGTATCCTTTACAGTGCCAGGACCTGCAAGCGAAATATTCAGATTCGATGCAGTTGCTCTCGATCCCCTGAGGTAAGAGGAGGGATACAGCATTGTAACTTTTGAACCGAGAGAACCACCTACCCACTCCATGTTTGCATCCTGATCAACCCATGCCCTCTTCGTCGGCATGTTGTAAACACTTTTTGACCAGTTTTGAACACTTGTATACCTGGCTTTTGCCCCCTTTTTGACATATATTTCAACTATCGCGCTATGAAGCGAGTTCTTGTCATACCTGGGGGCTGTACAACCTTCGATGTAATGAACTTTTGAACCCTCATCTGCAACAACGATAGTATGCTCAAACTGTCCGGTTGATTCGCCGTTCATCCTGAAATATGTTTGCAGTGGCATATCTATCTGAACGCCTTTCGGAACATACAGGAATGATCCTCCACTCCAAACAGCTCCATTTAAAGCAGCAAATTTATTATCACTTATTGGCACAGCTCTGCAGTAATAGTCCTTCACAAGATCCGGATATTTCTGAACAGCGGAATCCAGATCCAGAAAGACAACACCCTTGTCTTCCCAGACCTTTTTCAGGTTGTGATAGACACCCTCACTGTCGTACTGTGCAACCGATCCTGCAAGGTATTTCTGCTCCATTTCAGGTATACCGAGTTTCTGGAAAGTTTCCTTGATCTGATCTGGAACATCCTCCCAGTTATTTGTCTTTCTCTCGTCTGGCCTGTTGTAATAAGATGTATTCTCCCAGTCAATACCTGAAAGATCAGGGCCCCAAGTCGGCACTGGCTTTGACTCAAATACCTCTAGAGCCTTCAACCTGAGACGCAGCATCCACTCAGGTTCCTTCTTAATCTGAGAGATCTCCTCAACGACCTTCTTGTTCAGGCCTTTTCCTGTCGAATAAACTGGCCTGTTAGCGTCATGAAATTCCCAGTCTGCACTCTTCACTGTCTTTAATTCCTTAACAAGCTTCTCCAGTTCCTCTTCTCTTGAATATTCTACTACCATTTTTATGCACTCCTTATCCAGTCATACCCTTCTTCCTCGATCGGAA
>JAKAAI010000008.1 GCA_021797055.1 Thermoplasmata archaeon
ATTTTCCAACATTTACTCAGGGATAGACAAAATATTGGTAAGTGCCTACGACTTTGTACTATTTGTCTAAACCGAGATTATAGAATTTATAGTGTTTATGATTTAGGGCCGCCCTCAAACTCCCTTATCCTGAATTTCGTCATTCCTGGACCCTACAAAATCTGCTTGAGGCAATCAACATGGCTTGTATCGTCCCTACTTGGGGAATCGCGCTTCCTCGAGTGCTCTAATGGAGAAATTTAGATACACCATGCCAATACAGTCCGGTGATGGACTATTATTTCACACGTCAGTAACTGTTGTAAACGTCAAGAAATGTCTCAATTAATCTTTCCAACGTGTACCATCACAGTATAATTGATTGGAGTATGTTCATATGTATAGATACAACCGAATAATGAAGAGGAATCCTTTGCGGTTCAGGGCACAAAATGGGATCGTAATGGGAAATGATTTTTTTGAAGGCACCGTAAGAATACCGGAATCTGATACCTCGGGGCATCTAATGGTTCTTGGAAAAAGTGGAACTGGAAAGTCCAATCTCCTCAGAAATATTTCCAGTTCTGTTCTTGAGTCCGGATCTACGCTCATAATGATTGACCCGCATGGTAAACTCGCTCATAGTGTGGTGTCTGACTACAACAGGGAATGTGTGTACTTGACGCCATTTCCGTCCCAATCATCAAGATTTTTGGGCTTCAACATAGTCACCAACGATGGCTCCGAATATGACGTTGAGATTATAAGTCAGTGGATCAAGGACCTGTTTTCAAGTTCATCAGAACTTTCCAGTAACACCTGGGGACCACGCCTTTCTCTAATTTTTGGTTCTTTGATGAAGGAATATCTAATTTCAAAAAGAGATGGGACCATTGGAGACTTCGCCAGAATAATCATCGACAGAAAGGAGATCAACCTGATGATGCAGGAAAGCCAGGCGCAGGAGCTGAAGAACTATGTTTCCTCCATAATATCCGACTGGAGAAGGTGGACCGATTATGTCTCCAGCAGCATGAACAAGCTCCTTCCCGTTCTTTCAAATTCCTTTACAAGACGCATGGTTTCTTCTCCAACCGATTCCTTCGATCTTTCCAGAATTTATGATGGCAAGGAAAAACTTGTTGTTATTGAGGCATCTAAATCATTGCTCCCGGAGGAGACAGCAAGGATCCTATCCTTACTTATGCTGATGAAGATGTGGATGATTGCTCTGAGGTATGGAAATGAGCAAAGCAGGATTTACATACTTATTGACGAGATTCAGAACATACCTGCAACAGTGCTTGAGAGGATGCTGAGCGAGGGGAGGAAATTTGGTATAAGACTTATCATGGCCACACAATTTCTGGATCAGGTTGACAAGAATTTTATTAAATCCATAATGGGAAACGTAAGAAACTTCGCGAGTTTCAATGTATCTGAATCTGATGCAAGGATACTCTCGTCTACCATTTCAGACAGGAAGATATCTGGAGAGTTATACGATACTCTGCTGTCACAGAATGTGCATACTTGTATTCTCTGGAACATGAATGATTCCGGGATCTCAGGACCGGTCAGCTTTACTTCTCCCGTTTCACAATCTCCGATTAATACTGAAAGGGTAAATGAGATCAGGGATTCTTTCATCGATCGCAACGGATTGAAGCAATTTACGGAGCCGATTGTGGAAGAGGAGAAGACCATTCATGAGGATATGATAGATATTTTTGATAAGTTCCTCTCCAGAAACAAGATAGCAATGGAGAGGAAGGCGAGAATATCTGACTCCATTCCTGACGGCCTGTTCTCAATAATGGGAAATGAGATCATACTGGAAACAGAAGTGTCTGATCTGGAAAAGAAGGTGAGAATAATCGAAAAGCTTTCTCAGTATTCTGGGAGAAAAATTGCTTTTCTGACGGATAGGGATCAGAGTACCAGACTGATGTCGTACATACTTTCCGCTTCCAGCTTTGATAGAAAAGATGGCATCATACATGAAAATGGCGCGAAGAGAGGAAAAGATACTTTCTACTTCTCTGACTTTGGAGACTTCTTCCGCAACGTCTATCTCATAGAGATGAGGGGAAACAGGTTTTACCTCTTCCAGGTTGACAAATTTAAACCACTTTCTGTGAACGACTTCCTGAATCCTGGAAGCTTTTCAAGATTTTTAGAGGAATCTGATTTTGGTGCAATCGCTTCGTCAATATACGGCACGATGTTGAAGACCAGAACCTTTGGGATCGAACGTGGCAGAATCCAGATTCCTCACATTTCCAATGACAAGATGGATGTTTTTCTTTCTGATCTCGGAAAAGACGGAATCGTCACTCCAGAATTTCTCATAGATAGAGTGCGAATTCTTGCAGAACGGGTCCAGTGAAATCCACGTTTTTTATTGTTTGAATTGAAGTGGTCATCATTTAATAAATTACATTTGATGTTATATTATAGCCTATATAACATAAGGTTTAATACTTATTAATACGTTTATCTATTCATGGAAGTTAAGGTTCAGAACGGAGAAGACTTCTACAGAACGGCATATAATTTTGTGAAAAAGCATGCAGCAACCGACAATGAGTTCATTAACAGGTTCGCGAAGGGAGAGATATCTAGGGATGAATTCATCAGGTTTTCAAAGGAGTTCTACCACTTTACACGAGAGTGGCCCTCTATACTTTCGATACTCCTGGTGAATACGCCCGATGAAAACGATGCTGAGAACCTGACCACAATCCTCGTTTCTGAACTTGGCGATTCTGACCCTAAGAAAAGACACGAGCTTCTTTATAGAAAGTACCTGAGAAGCATCGGAATAGATCCGGGTGATGTTGTGCTGAGCAAAAAAGTGAAGACAACAAAAGAGTGGCTCGACGGGATGAGAACATATTTCGCGTCGGACCATTTTGAGGCTCTCGGTGCCGAATTCGGCCTTGAGAACATGGCGATACCAATGTGGGACAAGTTGCTTGCCGGGCTGGATGTATGGGCGAAAAAGAACCCTGAATTCAGCAAGATGGATATTGAGTATTTCACCTTCCACAGGGAACTGGAAATTCATCACGAAGAGGCAATGGAGGACGTACTTGGAACGCACAAGAATAACCCGGAAGCACAGAAAAAGTTCATATCCGGCGCTGATGGAATTCTTAATCTGGAGAAAAAGTTCTGGCTCGGTCTTTCAGATAAAATGAGCCACAACTGAGAATGCCTGTCTTATTTTCCGACCTTTTTTTCGTTATTTCGGTAGTTTATCATTTCCCGGATGAATATTTTCATGAATTTCATGTTCTGAGTGACCTTGCTTGATCCCGCAGTCCTTTCCTTGAACACGTATCCTATCTCGGCTATCTTCAGGTTTTTATTCGAACTCATAATGCATAATGGTATCTCGAAGCCACGCCATTTCCGATCTATGATTATATTCAGGTCTCTCCGGAATCCGATAAAATTAGACATCGGATCTGAAATTCCCCTTGCGGACTTCAACAGGATCTTGCTTATAAATGAGGCGGCCCTGGAGATCACCCCCCTAATAGCTTTCCTGTCCCCGGTTGATCCTCCGGGAGCAAATCTGCTCGCAATGACCATGTCATAACCTTCATTGAGCTTATTATAAATTTCAATTAGTTTCTCAGGAGGATGCTGAAGATCGCTGTCCATTATGACAACGAATCTGCCGGTGGATGCCATAACTCCCCTGTACCTGGCTATGAGCGTTGTCTGTTTCACATCGCTTAATATGTACTTTCCGTTTGAATGGGTTGAACAGTAGTCGACAATAAATTCCTTTGTGCCGTCCTTACTCCCGTCGTCACAAAATATAATCTCATGATTAACTCTGAGTATTGCCGCAATTCTCCTTATCAGTTCCGGGAGATTATCTATCTCGTTATAAGTCGCAAGAACTATTGACAGGTCAGGAGGAACCGGTTCACTCATACTCCTGGTTGGCATTAGATCGGGATATTTGATAATTTCTTAGAAATAATGCTAGGGTGATTCCAGAACTATTCTCTGGTAACAGTTATTCCCCAGACCAGCTTCATTGAAACAATATAATTGGGAATTATGGCTACTATACTGCCTACAATATTTCCGTAATCAGGTATTATTCCATAAAATCTGTAAAGTGATAGCTGCACCGCAATCGATGTCAGATCACCAAGTACGTACACTGCCTGAAATCTTACAAGTCTGCTGAGAAAACCAATATATCCAGGATTATGAACGCCCTGGTTCCTTGTTGACCACATGTCGTTGATAAAGAATCCAAAGGTAACGCTGATCACATTCGCTAATATCAGTACGAGTGTGATGTTCAGATATCCTTTCGCAAATAGTGTTCCCACGAATATCACGAATTCGGAAACTGCAAAGCCACCGCCACCAGTTATGATGAATTTTGTAGCACGAACCTTGTTAAGGCTGTAGAATCGACGTATTCCAGCCAGAAGACCGTTTCCTTCATAATTCATCCGGACCACACTTAATTTTCCAGTTTTCTTTCAACTTTCCATACCAGATAATCGCTGGAGAAGTAGTTGATCAGGAAACCGATGAATATTCCTGCTATGTTGGCTATGAGATAGTCGGGTATTATACGGAAGTCTGTGAATGCAACTGTCGAAAAGATATTGACAACCGCGCCAATCCCCGTGAATACGTTGTATTTGAAGAGTTTTACAAAGACATTTCCTCCTTTCCTGTCCGAAAACGTCCATTTATTGTTGAATGAAAAGTTCCATATTACGGAGGCTTCAATTGCTATCACGAGTGAGACGGGCAAAATGAAAAAAGACAGCCCCGCGTCATAAATACCAAGTATATTGTGAAACAGATACAGAAAGCCCTCATTGATCACAACGCCGCTAAGACCAACCAGGCCGAATTTTATAACCCTGAATTTTGACAGCTGAAGAATTGCATAAATGTATGAGAAATACTGTTTGATTGAAAGCATTCGCTTCGATCCGTGCCTATTAGTGGTGAAAGGCACCTCAGCAATGCGAGAAGCTTTGTTTCTGATCAGTATCTCTGCCAGCACGGTTTGAATACCTGTATTGAAATCCAGATCTTCCAGTGCCCACCGCCTCACCACAAAAACGTTTGAAAGAGGATCGGAAAGGCCGGAAAGTTCCCTGACCAGGACCTTGGCAATTATTGTCTTCATATCTCTTATCTTTCCTCGTGAGGCAACCACGAGATCGTATCCCTCATTTGCCTTATCCAGCATTCTCCTGACCAGATCTGCGTTAATGTGACTGCTCGCGTCAGACACGACGATAAAATCCCCTGTTGAACTCTTCATCGCCTCGCTAAAATTCTCGTTGAAATTTCCACAGTTTTTTATCCTGACAACCTTAAGCGATGGAGAAAATTCAGGATTTATGGATGAATAAGAAGAATTATCGTCATCAATGATAACGATTTCAATTTTGTAATTAAGATCTTCAAGTGAGGTTGCAAAATCGCCGATGGGAAAATCACTCGAACCATGGTATATCTGCAAGGAAAGGGTCTCCATCTTAATCACTCTATTCTGACCGAATCAGCGGCAGGAATCACAGCCTGTGATATCCCTATACCATAATTAATGCTTTCATTTGAATAATAGGAACCTTGTAACAGGAAGGGACTTATTACAGTTGAACCGTTTTCATAAAGCGTAAAGTTGCCAAAAAAGACTGAATATGAAGCGTCTGAAGAATTTACAGACGCCACCACGCTGAAAGTCACCGTGTTGAGGGACACGTTCCACTGCGGTATCTGTTCGGCTATTTTTGCTGCCTGGGCAAAGCTGATGAGAGTACTGTTTGACTCCACAATATAAGATGAGCTATTCAGTTCCTGATATGAGAAGAGGTTCCCGGCACTTCCACTGGCAGTCGAGTTATAACCAAACCACAAAAATTTTGAATTTTGTGATAAAGAGATAACAATGCCAAAGAATGATACCATTCTTCCATTTGTCACCACTGTGTTGTAATTGCCTGATGCAACTTGGTTATGATAGTCATATGATAGGGAGAAATTATCCTTTGCCAACATCGTAAGATTCAAAACAGTTGAAAGATTGGAATAAGTCGGACCCGTGTCTGTAGCAGTATGGTTTCCCCTCAGGTTAATACCATACAGCCCATATTCGTACGAAGTAATGGTATTGGAACCGGAGGTGGTAAGGTTCCAGGATGGGTAAATTTCCGGAGAAGAATATGTTGGATAACTCAGCGTTGGATTTTTCATAGGATAGACCGCCTTCAGATCAAACGGAACTTTCTGGTCATAAAAAGACTGCATATTGTTACCATAATATGCTTCAATCTTAAACGTAACGTTGTTTGGTAATATATCAACTGAGGTTCTCGGATATATGGTCAGGGTGTTATTTCCTGCAGTCACTATTGAGTTTCTTGGACTCCACAAGAGGGAGTTTAAATTGCTTGTTGCCAGAGTATAATAGAATATTCTGAAGTTCATAGGAGTCGATGATGGCGATCCCTGTACGGGAACATATGTAAGGTTGACCTGCATCTGAGTTATAGAATTGGGAATAAGGTACGGGTCTGATGCGTTATATACAGAAGTAATACGAATTTCGTTCATTTGCGATGTGGATGAATAAGCATATCCTGCAGACGCAAAAGTTCCCGTCAGAACAATTGCAATGGAAAGTAAAAGCGTCACATTCTTTTTGCTCTTCAGCGCACTATCGATCTTTCCTAAAAATCCTCTAAAAGTATAGTTTAGGTGTTTGGTAGCACTTGTCCTGAAGTCGAGGATATAATCATGAGCGAAATCAGGCATCAGGAGAAAGATCAAGTAAGGCCAATAAATAATGTAGTTCTCAAGGGACCTGTAATCGAAGAAGAATATTATCATTGGGAAGGCAAAGAAGGAATATTTCAGTTGGAAATAATACCCAATGTAAATGAAAAGGAAGGCCAGCAACAGAAGAACCATTATTGCACCGAATATGATTGACGGAATATATAGATAACCCGCAAAAGCCAATATTGAAGGACCTAGACCGACACCTATTATTGGTTGGGAAGCAATCGAGGCGACATGAGTGAACCAAAGGTACGGACTCATCAGTATAAACGGAATGTTTGTGACGAAGAAGCTCAGGAGCACAAATATGAAGAATATCACTACATCCTTCTTTTTCTGGTTGTTTTCCATGAATACAAAATAAAGATAGAATGGGAAAATTATCGCGCCGATCTGCTTGTATGATAGGGAAAGCCCGAAGAAAAGACCTGATACCCATGGTTTCTTCCGAAATACATAGGAAAGACCAATGAAGGTGACCCAGATTATATCATCCCCTCCGTTGAACGAAAAATCAACATATTCCAGATTGATTAGCATGACAATTATCAGGAACGGTATACTATTGGTGAAACCGGTCTTTTTGTAATAATAATAGATGATGAGTATCGAGACAAAGTTGAAGAAAAGTATGATCAGATAACTTCTGAAGTTAAAAAATACGGCCGGAATGTATACCAGCACAGAAAGTCCTGGATAAACAAGGTAATTCACGGCTCCGCCTTTAAGAAGGGGCGTTATCATGTATGGGGGGAAATTGAGATTCGTGAACACACTTGCCATGTTGGCATCAATGTAAGGATTTCTGCCATGGAGAAACAGGTATGCAGCATATGTGTCTGCCGCAAGTTCATCCGTACCGTATGGGGGCACATATAATCCTATCACGCCAGAGAAAATCGCAAATCCCAGTCCGAATCCGATCAATGGAAGTGATGAGATGAGCTTCGATTCAGTGCCTATGAATACAGAATAGATAACAAGAACACCACCGACAAGGATTAGTGCCCATTGCAGGACTATAATCGCCAGGTAAAGGTACCCTACAACCATCCAAATTATGAAGGAATAATTTATGAAAATTACTCCCAAAACAACGTAGAGAAGCCGCTTTGTTGGTATGGGAATCTTCAGTCTCTCCCCTACCAGATCCTTTTCATCTTCCATTTTATGGCATACTCCATTCTTCTACGGGCAATGTTCATTCTGATCTCTTAAGAATATAAAAGGATTTTATGACTGCCTCATTGATTTGGTTGCCATGCTTAAGCAGGATCATTCTTTCTGCTTTAAGGAACCCTGAACAAGATAAAATACTGGGATATATAAACCACACTATACGAGGGGTCTATTCCCTGTGTATGTGCAGGAATAATAACATACGATACATTGTATTCATGTATCAATGAATCTGTGTAGGAAACATTTTGAGATGAATTGTAAATCATTATGTAAGCTGCATAGTTCTCCGCCCATTCCACAGGCTGAGTAAGGTAATTTGAGGGTTGAAATGCCAGAACGGGATTCCCGGCATACCCCATTATATCAAAGGCGAGTGGAACAGGCGCGGCTATAACCGCCTGACCTGATAGGTTTTTATGCACAAAATTCAGAAGTCCCATTGACTGTACATCAAGAGATGCATTGCCAGTGTCGGATCCATAGAAAGTGTGACTCTCATAATTAAATGATATGCCAGTTACAGCGTTGAGCAACACCAGGAGTATGACAGCATATCCTGCAATACGCCTGACGGTGATTTCCCGGCTATATGGGCCGATACGAGTAGAGGATTTCATTAGCTCTTTTACTCCGTAATACAGAGGCTTTATTGCAACAATGAATCCAGTGAAGAGCACGAAATAGAACAACCTAACAAAGAGCACAGGATCCTTAAATTCAAGCAACGAAAGGACCAACGCGACTAACATGATAATGTAGGCAAAATCGATCTTTCCATTATGCTTCAATTCACCCCTCATCTTGATTATCAGGAAAAACAGCAGGACAACGTACAATGCAAAGATAATGGCAAACATTGAAATGGGGCCGAGCGGTTGTTGCAAACTGAAAATGTCATAGCCAAGATCCTGCATGATTCCAGGGCTGGAAGGTATCCCGACACTGTATTTCAAAAACTCTGGAGAAGATGTTGGAAATGCAGAATCCTTCACCCACCAGATTCTCGGTGCATACCAGTATGCTCCAAACACAGAAGAGATTAGAACCGAAATCAAGGGAACCTTTATTGACCGGCTGCCGGCTGTTCCAGCCGTCACTCTAATAATCAGGCGATAAATAATCAATATTATCACGGATAAAAAAATTAAAACAAATGTAAGATCGTGAGAAAGGGCTAATATTCCAAGTACAAGACCGGAATATAAGGCATACCTGGTCCTGTTTTTCCCCATTCGCTCTGCCTTTGTAACGTAATAAATAATGATGGATGTTAGCAGGAACCCAAGCAATTGAGGATATCCTCCCCATGAGAGAATGTAGAGGGATGGAAGAAAGAACGGATATATGGTTGCGCCGAGAATGGCCACTGAATTTCCATACATTTCCCGCAACAGAAGATATACAGGAATAGATGTGAGAGAGAAAATAAGAGAACCGACAAGTGCGAGAGCCATGTACTGATCCCAACCCTGTGCCCTAGCTATGGAAATAACCAGGGCGCCCATGTACGGAAAGATAGGGGGGTAAACCCACACGCTACCGGGATAGTGAATGGTATTGGTTCGAGGAATGATTAAACCGTTCAACATAATTTCTTTCGAAAGGGATACATAAGTTGAAGTATCCCCTGTCCCCTGAAGGAATGGTCTGCTTGAAAGTACGATCAGCGATGTAATGAGAGAAATGGCAAATGCAAGAGCCATTACAAGCCTCTCGTTTCCTGAAACTTTACTGATTATTTTTGCAGACAGGTTCAACTTAATAGTTGATTAAAATGAGTGAAATAATTATTTGTATTGATAAAAATGTGCCCGGGGTGAATAGAAATGCAAAATAATAGTCCACATCTTTTATGGGGGGGTGATTGTTGTATTGGAATATAACATGTCGCACTTATTGTTCTCAAATTATTGCTTCCGAAGATCTAAATATACCTTCGGTGCCTAGTTTTGTATTTCCCCATGAAACAACCGGGGATGCAAAAACAATAAACGTCATCACCTTCGCAAGAACGTTAATAATATATGGATAGTTCACCACGAAGGTAAGGCCGGACTGGGGATAACCAGTAAAATCCCACACCGCGAATATTATGAACCAGACTACCCAGAGAATTACTGGAACTACTGAAAATTTCCAGTATCTGATCCCTACGAACCACAATGCAGTGAGTGATAAAAATGCATAATAATAATAAATGATGGGACCAGGAAACCCAAACCAGGAATCGAAATTGCCTGACCTGATAAGGAAGACGAGATCCCAAACAAACTCAAAGAACCAGACCGCTGCGATTGGTGTAGAGATAGCCACCAGAAAGGCTCTCCACAATCTGGCTCCAGACATAACCAGGACCATGATTATTGCAGTGAAAGATGCGCCTATCATAAAGAAGGTGAATGGGAGTATAGGTGAGACGGAAACCCCTTCTGCAAAACCTCTGTACCCATAAATAAATGTCCAAACCTTGAGGATGTGGTCTCCGAAGTAGATAAGAATGAGCATTAAAACGAATAAAAACTCAGGAAGACATATGATCCTGAGCATTTTTTTGCCTTTGTCGCCAGTTGTTCCATTGATCGCAGTTTGTACTAATGCTGGTTTTTCTTCAGTTGGTAAAGTCACTCAATCTCCCTCACCATGATTGATGCATGTTCATAAAAACTATCGTGGCTTGCCGCGAACCGAACCAAGCGTGGAAAATTGTCTTATGGTGAAGAAAGTTGTTCAACACTCACTTGATGGACACCTATGGATCCTGTCCAGTCCATATAGAATGCCCGGTACTGAACATAATAACCGAATCCTGTGACGTTAAACTCAAAACTGAAGCTTTTCTGTGTATTCGCAGATCCAAAGTCCTGAAAAGTGATATTCTTTGCAAACAGTGTATTTTGTGGTCCATCAAAGTATGAAGGATAGGTCACCTGAAATTGAAAATTGTCTTCCGGTATGGAGTTTACGTCTGTCAGATTTAATGTCACCCTGTACGAACCTGGATTCAGGAACGAATTTGGACCATACCACCCAAGGGCACCTCCTGTAACGTTGGAAATATATGTTGTTCCACTCGAGAAGTGACTGTTACTATTGAATGTGAATTCCCGGGAACTGAAAGCCTGTTCATAGGGGATGTACAGAACAGGATCGCCTGAATAATTAAGTTTCAGCAATACAATTCCGTCAGCCTCAGCATATATTCCATATCTTCCCGTTGAATACAGTGTGTTCGTCATGTTCCAGGTATTTTCACTTTTCGGAATAGTATACAGCGGCGGAGATGCATAGGTGGGGGAATACGGATCGGTCACAACATACACTGGTACGGTTCCATTTGGAATTGTACCTGGCATGTACCAGTTATAGTAATTTTGAGCAAGTTCCGGCATGTTATCCTGTATAAGCACCGGAACAAATTGAGGGATGAGCGGGATTATGTCATTCCTGAGGTAATAATCATACTGATGCATCTCGATGTTTGAGGCTGTGTTGTACGATCCTGTATTGCCCGAGAATAGTGATCCGTACTGAGAGTTGATTGAATTACCGGTGAACAGCTGTCCTGCCGGTGTCAGAAATGATACCAGAAATACGTTGAACAGTACAACCACTATTACGACGGCTTTCTTGACCTTCTTACAATCAATCTTAATCCGGGGAATCTTAACTCTCGAAAATCCCTTTATCGCTGCCATAAAGAGTATTGGCGAAATGAGCGCGGGGTACTGGTAGTACTCCGTTTGAACATAAGGAGTGAAATTATTAAGATAAACAAAAGCAAGAAATGGGATAGCAAGAAACATCAAATCAAGTCCAAGTAGAGGAAGGAAAAGAAGCGGGAGCAACATATAAAACATGTAATACAATTTTGTCGTGACAGAAGGCGGAGCTATGTTCGCTGCAGTCACATGTGCCACACTACTCGTATATCCAGGGCCAAAGTAGAAATATATTGCCGCAAAAAGAACAATGGAAATAATTAAAACAGCGTGGGCAAAGTAGTTTTTCAGCGGATTCTTTCCATACCTTATATCCTTGAGATAAAGGTAGAAAGCGAAAAACATTACGGTAAGAACCACAAGATAATCGGTTACAGCAGCCAGAATCATGAATACAAAGGAATACCGTGTTCTGTTGACAAGATAGAAGTAATACCCTGAGAGAAAGAACGTCGGAAAAAGTGCCATGAAGTGGAAATCAAACCAGTTTACGCCTGCCATGGGATAATAAAGAAGCCAGAGTAGTCCAAAGAACAGCGCCATGTTCCTGCTGTTCATCACTTTCAGTGAAATAAGGTAAAGTGGAATTGCAGCGAGCGCAATCCATACAGTTTGAAAAACAAGTAGCAACTGCTCGCTTGGAAAGAAATAATAGACAACGGACAAAGGGATGTAGATAAGTTTGTTCATGAAAATTGGATGTGGATTTGATGGCGAGGCCACGAGTCCTCCTCTGAACACATAAAACAGACATTCTCCCGCCAACCCAAGATCAGCGACCCCCGCATTGAATGAAAGATACCTGAGAACAGTCAGGCAGGAATAGACGATCGAATAAACAGCAATGCCCGATATAAGCAGCAGAAATTGGACCGACATTTGCCTGATTCTATGTGCCAGGGATAGTGTTTCCTTCAGGAATCTTGGATTGATTTCTCCATCGGACACATGTTTGGATTACCTTGACCCTTAATATTTTTTGTTGGAAATGGGAAAATTCCAAAATTTTCACACTTAACTTTAAAATCATAGATGATGATCGCCATTAATGAACAGGAATGACATGGATAATTATATTGAGGAGGGGCTTGAGGCTAGAAGAAACCTGGATCTTGATCTGATTTACAAAATAGGTTCGAATATTGGCAGTGCCTTCAATTCCGGAAGTAAGATAATACTTTTTGGCAATGGGGGCAGTGCTGCAGATGCTCAACATATAGCCGCTGAATTCGTAGGTCATTTTGAAAAAGAGAGAAGAGCGGTTCCGGCCATGGCTCTAACTGTCAATACATCGTCGCTTACCGCGATATCCAATGATTACAGCTATGATCAGGTATTTTCAAGACAGGTTGAAGCATTTGCAAACCCTGGTGATATAATCATTGGAATTTCGACAAGTGGAAACTCCAAAAATGTTATAGAAGGATTGAAAGCTGCAAAGAATATTGGCTGCAACACCGTTGGTTTGACCGGATCATCTGGAGGGAAAATGGCGGAGTTTTCAGATTACCTTATAAGAGTAAAAAGCAACAGGACCTCTATTATTCAGGAATGTCACATCACAGTTGGCCACCTCTGGTCAAAGATTGCAGAGGATATGCTGTCGGAAAATAATGTTAAATAAACACAAATGATAACAGGAATGTTTTAAATGGAAAGCAAGAAAATAATAGTTACGGGCGGAGCTGGTTTCATAGGAACAAATCTCGTCAGAAGTATTTACAAAGGTAACGATCTCACCGTAATCGATAACCTTCACACTGGATCAGAAACAAATCTGAATGATCTGATCTCTGAAAAGGCGATCACATTTATTAAGGAGGATGCAAAGAATATAGGAAAGCTAAACCTGAAGGCGGATCAGGTGTTCCATCTCGGAATATACTCAGCCTCTCCAATGTATCGTGACAACCCGTTCCTTGTTTCCGAAGTCATTTCAGGAATAACTTCAGTACTGGAATTTGCCAAAAAGAACAATTCTAAAGTTGTATTTGCTTCAACCTCCTCTATATACAATGGGATAAAACCGCCTCACAAGGAAGATGTAATACCTGGCGTAACAGACTATTATACCGAAGCCAGGATAGCAGCAGAGAGAATGGCGGAACTGTACTTCAAACTCCATGGCGTGGAGACGTCTGCAATGCGCTTCTTCTCAGTCTATGGAAAGTACGAAAATGCCAAAAAGGGGTATGCAAATCTCGCCACACAATTTCTCTGGAATATAAAGAAATCAGAACAACCTGTAATATACGGTGATGGAAGGCAGAGGAGGGATTTCGTTTATGCAGAGGATGTGGCCGAAGCTCTCGTTAGGGCTACAAAAGCAGATGGCTATCAGGTATTCAACGTAGGATCAGGGAAAAATTACGATCTGAATGAACTGGTCTTGAAGATCAACAGGATGCTTGGAACCTCAATCAAGCCCAAATACATCGAAATGCCGGTCAAAAATTACGTGATGGAAACCCTGGCCGATACCAGCAAGGCAGAAAAGGTCCTTGGTTTCAGACCCAAGGTAGGGCTAGATGAAGGACTGAGGAAACTGGATCAGTTCTACAGGTGATTATTTGAAACAGCGGATGATCATCTCCAGGACTCCACTTAGGATAACATTTGTCGGTGGTGGTACCGACATCAGAGAGTTTTATTCAAGGGACAGTCCGGGAGCAGTTTTGTCTGCTTCTATCAACAAATACATCTACATCACGGTCAATAAAAAGTTTGACAATCAGATTAGGGTAAGTTACTCAACTACCGAGATTGTTGATACCGTGGAAAAAATCAAGCATCCATCAATAAGGGAAGCCCTTAAATTTCTGGATATTGACGGCGGAATTGAGATTGTAAGCATTTCTGACATACCTTCACTTGGCACTGGAATGGGATCCAGCAGCACATTTCTTGTCGGACTACTTCATGCATTACATGCGTACAAGGGGGAGTACGTTTCGTCTGAGGAAATGGCACAGGAGGCAGTGAAAATAGAGAGGGAGATTCTCCATGAACCCGGAGGAAAACAGGACCAGTACATGGCTGCATATGGCGGAATACAGCTCATGCAGTTCTATCAGGATGAGACGGTATCAGTCAAACCACTCGTCACGACAGAGGAGATCAGAGAGGCTCTTGAAAACAACCTGCTTTTGCTTTACACTGGAATGCAAAGAAGCTCGACGGATATACACAGGAAACAGTCAAGTGGGGTTAATGTCAAGATTGAAGATTATCGGAGAATGAGGCAGATAGCCCTCGAGTTGTTTGATGATCTCTCCAGGGGAAAGACAGACAGGATGGGCACCATGCTGCATGAGAACTGGATGCTTAAGAAACAACTTTCTGATGGAATTTCAAACGACTCGATTGACGAATTATACAATCGCGCGTTGAAAAACGGTGCGACAGGCGGTAAGCTCATAGGGGCTGGCGGCGGGGGCTTTCTGCTTTTTTATGCACCTCATGAGGCACATGCGAATATTGTTAGGGCTCTTGATCTCAGGAAACAGGATTTCAAGTTCGATTATCAGGGAAGCAGAATAATTTTCGTTGGTGAGTGAAGTGCTGGTATCATATCAGTGCTATTCCGATCAATCTGATCAGAGGAAATAGAAATGGTTGAACTGGAGAAAAGTGAAAAGAAGGAGAAACTTGGCTCTTCACTTATCTTCCAGTACATGAATTCCATAATATTCAACCTTTCAGGAATTATTTTCTACGTTTATATTGTAAAATTCTACCCGACATCAGTCGCAGGCGAGATTGTGAACATTCTCGCCATCCTTGGACTGTTCAACATAGTCTTTTCTCTCAGCCTGTCAAACGCAGCCACAAGGTTCATCTCATACCACATCGGTCGGAACGAATGGGCTGAGGCCAAATCGCTGATGTTCAAGATACTCTTCGTGAGTGTCATTTCCGCAACTGCCGGTTCCCTCACGCTGTTCCTTATCTCACCCTATATGTCCATGCTGTTCTTTCATGACACGTTGTATGCTCAAACGATCTCATATCTCTCCATACCACTGTTCACAATGGTTGTTCTTGGGCTAATAAACGGCATAATCCTTGGATTCCAGAGGTTCAAGATTGCAGCCACTGTGAATGTTGTGGGGACTTTCCTCTGGTATTTCCTTGCCACCGTATTCCTTTTCCTGACCAACGATGTGTCCTTTGTACCTCTCGGAATGGCAACCGGTTACATCATTGGAATAATACCCGGGATACTGATCATCTTCAGCATAGTCAGGAAGAGAAAGGAGAAGGCGTACAATGTGAATATCAATTATGTGATGCGGTATGCGACTCCCCTCATATTCGCATCCATCATATCATACGGATCATCTTATATAGACAGGATATTCGTATCAATTTTCACAGATTTGTCGACACTTGGTGTGTATGGTTTTGCCTTACTTATGGCAACTGGCCTGAGCATGGTTGTGTCACCAATAACCAACATACTGCTTCCCAAGGTGAGCGCGATGTTTTCAAGAAATGATCAGGAGAGCATCAGATCAGCCTTCAGGCTGTCAACCACGGTCCTGACGTTCATCTATGTTCCATGTGCCCTTGGACTATCCGCCATATCCTATAGATTCATTCAGATATTTGCAACATCAAATTATGTATCGGGTGCTGTACCTGCTATCATAATTCTTTCAGTAACAGCATTGCTGGTAAGCCAGAACATAATGTCACAGGCGATATATGCCCATGGAAAGACCTCCATTTTCATATGGATAGCCACTTTCACACTGATTTCAAACCTTGCACTCTCAATTCTCCTGATACCAAGATACAGCATGATCGGTGCAGCGATAGCCAATTCCTCTGTCTATGTCGTAAGTTTTATCGTTCTGTTTGCATCATCCAGAAAACTGGGCTTCCTCAATTATGACAAGCAGTCTCTGATCAAGATATGGATATCCTCAATTGTGGTGTTTATAGTGGTGGATTATGCGGGCACCATTCTGCCTTACGGGGATCTAGCGCTGCTGGAACTGGTGCTTATAGGAACATTTGTGTATCTGATGATGGTCAAACTTTTGAGGGTAATCAGGAAGGAATATGCAGATATAATAATCGACAATATTCCTCCAAACCTCAGATTCCTCAACAGGGTTGTAAAATTCATTTCTAATATCTGAACTGAATCATTCGGGAACTAAATGTCATCTTGTTCAAAGCACACAGAATCCGAATCACCGTTTCAGATACTCAATTCGATTAAGTATAGATACATTAAAATATTAATTATCCCATTCTACACAAATGGGTAAACTTGCAGCCCTGCTTGCTGGAACTTTTGCCGTCCTAATACTGTCGTATTATCTGCTTTCCCCTGCTTACAGTCCACTCATAGACTGGATTGGACCATTCATTGGATATCGACTGGTTTTCATACTTGGACTGGTCTATCTGCTCTTAGGTAACCCGCTCGGTCGGATGACACTTCTTGTTTCCTGGATACTTATCGGTGTTGTGATCGGCCTCGCTGCGGGAAAAACAGGAAGAGCAATTGGTACGTCATTGCTTGTTTATTCGATCTCATGGACAATGCTTGGACTGGCTGCATTCTCACTCATACTTAGTCTGTCAAACCTATCACGGATAATAAATACATCCATCCTTGGGATTGTACCCTCTGGAACCAATTTGTATACCCTGATCACTGAACCTGTAATCGACAAGATTTACACCTTCTTTCTGTCTAGTCTCACTTCCACTGGAGGCAGTACACCGTTTGTATCTTTGCCCGGCCCGCCTATTGGCGGCTCGATTGGTTCATTGCTGGGCATATTTGTGGTGAATGTCATTGAATCGCTTGTCATTCTTCTGGTTGTCAGTGGAGTTGCAGGTCATCTTGTCTCAAGAATTTTCAATTCAAAGAAGAAGAGTCAGCCTCCAGTTTCCAAGGACTCTAGAAAAAATAATGAGTGGACAAAGGCAGCCTCTATTGTTCTTGTCATAATACTGATGATATCCGGAATAATTATATTCAGTTCTGGGAGTTCAACCCTCAATCCCAGTGCAGTTGTTACTGCTGGAAATCATCCCGAAAATGTTAATGTGAACCCGAATTCAGTTATTGGTGCCTTGAATTCGAATTATTCATCCCCGATTTTGTACTCGACCAGTTTTTTACCAAAGATTGATGCACCTTCTTATCTCTCTGCCGAGGTTAAAAGTGCTTATATGAATTATATTACCAAAGCAGTCGCATCATCCAACAGTTCGATCTCCTCACTTCAGGCCGATGTGTCCCTTGTTACGGGTGACGGCGATATTTACAATGCGTATGGTTCGATGGAGGTAAACAACACCTCCAGCAACTTTCTGTTCTCATCCTCGCCTTTTAGAGACAGCATCTTCTCGGCGGTCATAGTTCAGGATAACCTCTCTTCATTTTCCCTTCCCATAGGAATATCTGGGTCAACAGGAAGCGTGATTACCTCCTCTGGATTACTGTCACTCATACCTAATTTCCTCTTCATAACTGCTTTTCCCGGTAATCTTGCGTCGAGCTCTGCCGATGCTAAATCAGCCTCTTCCGTTGTGGCAAATGCACTCAACACGGGATCGCTTACCGATATTTTCTCATACAACACATCGTCCAACATTAGCGGCCTCAACTACAACAATCAGAGCATAACATTATACATATTTTCATCCAATCCGTCGTTTGGTCAGATCGCGGATTTGTTCGCAAACAGCCTGGTTTTGAAAACCAGCCAGAACTCTGCTGCCGCCTTATTCTCAAACTCACTGAAATCGGGCTATCTCACTCCGGGAATCTCATCATCAAGTCCTACAACTTCAATCCTTGCAGCTGGAATGATAAACGCAAATTCACTCGGGAGCATATTCAAGTCCACGGTTGGCCAGTCTGTAAATGTTTCCAGCGGAACTGTGGCTTTCTCATTTGGCCTTTCACTCTGGGTAAATGCCCTGCATTCCTCGGGTACCAACCATAATATAACTGCTGCAAGGCTCTTCGGCTACAGTTCTGATCTGACTGAGCCCCGATCTTCGGATATATCTATAATCGGCATGGGATATGGAAATTCCAACTCCTCATCCTTTGCGCTGTCCAATTTCAACCTCACACTCATTACCAATAACCGGACTTTGACGGGAGCTGCCGGTTTCAATACATCTTCGAAGGTATTCCTTATCCAATCCTCATCAAGCTTCAACCTTGAAAATTACTATATGCAATTCAACAGCACGTTTACTCCAGATCTACAGGTTAATTTCAGTTCGTCGAGGGTTGCTGGAGACACGTACAGGCTGATCGTTGGGCTGAGAAACAATGATAATGTTTCCATAGACAACATAGCAATAAACATTGATCAGTTTCTTTCGTATTACAATGGATCTGCAACCTTCCAGGGATCTTCAGGGAAACGGAATCTCGCTTCTCTTGCACCGGGTCAGACTCACACTTTCATGATAAATATGACACTTTCTGGAGTAGGGACCTACACATTGCCTGAACTTATTATGAACTATACCTTCATGGGCAAACAGTTTTCAACTAACTATGGGTATTACGAGATCCACGTTGCACCGCCTTCGGTTGCATACGCTGCAACAACAGTTATTGCTTCATCGTTATCGTATGTTGGATTGGGTTTTCTTGGTAACTATATCGGACCTCTGAACATACTGGAAATTATTGTGCTTTTACTGATTGCACTTGCCGGTTACATTGAGTACAGAAAATACAGGAAGAGAAAGACATCAGTCAATTGATTTATCTCCAATATTGGTGCAATTTTCATTGCGAAAGGTTATAATCTCTGTGTAGATCAATAAATGTTGGCTTCGAAAACAATTCTGCTCTCGCTACTGGCAGTGATAATAGTGACGTGGCTGCTAGCTGCTTCGATCACTCAGATACAACCACTTTCAAGTAGTCCGGGGTCCAGTGGAACTTCTTCTGGAGGTGGTTCCAGTGGTTCAAGCGGCGGAACCGGATCGGGAACCGGTTTAACTGGTCTAGGTGGTTCATCTGGATTAAGTCTTCCGCATTTCAATTTTTCATTGCCAAAGTTCAATCTTAATTTTCCAAACATGAGCAGGTTTATTCCCAGATTGAACTTTACGCTTCCAAATCTTGGAAACATGTTTGGTTCGGGCGGAACTGGGTCTTCTGGCACAGGAGGACATTCAGGTTCTGGTGGATCAGGAGGATCTGGCGGTTCAGGAGGGTCCGGTGGATCAGGCGGCTCCAGTTCAGGCGGAAGCTCTGGATCCGGTGGTACTTCGCAGTCTAGTTCTCCCCACCCTGTTTTTCCTCCAATAAATCAGCTTCTGCTGATAATCATAATATCTGTGGTAGCCGTTGCTGCCGTGGTTCTTACAATTTCGAAAATGTCCTTATCCAGAAAGAAGAGCACCGGTGAAGAAACCGAAACTGATTCTGAATTGCTTCTTTCCACAGTTAATCCAGACGAGGGTAAGAATTACAGCAGTTTTCAAATAGGCGTAGGCGCCGGCGAAACCATCGCCCCCTTTGAGGGATGGTCCAGTGGTTATGACATGATAAAACCCGCAATAAAAGGTGATCTCCCGCTATTATGGTCGTACGGATCAGACCTGGGAATAATTTATGATCCTGATGCATCAATGGTGGCAAGCTGTGATCTTGAATCCAATATCCCTGGAAGTGCAACCATTACTCCTTCAAAGTCCTGTAACATGATCAAGGCAAGCAAGGGAAGAAATGTTGAGACCAAGTTTATCAGAGGAGTTCTGTATGATTCAGACGTCGTAGACCTGATGCATCTAAATATACTAAAAGAAGCGGATTTCCATCAGGATAGTCTGACCATAAGGGAAATAGTGGAGAAAATGACTGAGAATAGACGTTTCAAGGACAGGTCAGAGATACCGCTGCTGGTGGAGATTTTCGAAAGGTCGTTTTATGGAAAAATGCAGATAGGACGCGACCTGTATGAACAGTTTCTTTACGGTCTTTTCCACTCTGTTGATCAGCCTAAAGTAATCATATGCAAGGGAGAGGGTGATTAGATTTGAGGCCTACCGGGAAGAATATTGCTGCTTTTTCCATAAAATATGCAGCAGCACTTCTCTTCATCTTCATTGTTTCCGGTTTTACCACGACGGACCCATCTCTCTCATTTTTAATAGAGCTAATCAGAATTTCCCTCTATCCAGTCATTGTTTCCGCCATGGCTCGTGCCATCGGACTGTTCGGGTACAGGAAGGCTGAAAAATCTTTTAAGTACGCTGTTGCGAATGGAATCTATCTTTACCTGTTTACCGGTATTTTTATATACAATTTCTTCTCCATCTATCATCCGGTTTCTTATCTTTATGAATTCTTCGGAATATTCCTGTTTTTTTATAGCGTAAATCTCAGTATCTTTGCCGGATACATGAAATCTAAGAATATTTCCCCCGTGGGAGGCAGATCAATAGGGATTCTTGCTTACAGTGCATTCTTTGGGGCACTGGGACTCATGACAGCCAGCCTTCCTTTTTCTTATCTGCCTGTATTTCAATATCCCTTTGAATTTACAGCGGTGGCACTGCTGCCGTTCACGGCTGCTCCTTTCCTCCTTGCGTCTGAAAAACCGGAAACGGCATCTGCCGGAAAATACATGTACGATTCGATGGGAAGGTGGGCAACCATGGGATTCATGCTGGGAGTCATGATCTCAATTCTGTACATACCCAAGGCTTCCATCCTTAACGGATACATTTTCATCTTCTTCCTCCTAGTAATAGTACTTGTGTTCCTCTACATTATGATAAAAGTGTATTCCAGCAGTTCAAAGAGGATGGACTCTATAACAGCAAATATCTTCGGGAAATTCAAGCATAATGTCAATATTTTTGGCGATCAGAGATTCCAGGATATCGTAGGCAGTGTCGATCAGTTCATACGCGACGGTAAGAAAGATTCTCTGCTGATTCAGTTGACCATACTCCTCAACAGCATGGAGATGGATTACCTGAAGATCAATCATATTCTGGCCCCCATATTAAGTTACGAGGTGCCATTCGGAATCAGATATAGTATTCTCAACACGAAAGAAGAGATTGAATTTGAGATCACTAAACGAAAGAACATAGTGGAGCAGACCGTCAGGAACATATCGGTCAACAGTTCGGGTGTAGCTTATGGATGAGGCAAAAACTTCAGAAAACGATCCTAATAAAACAAAGAATATAGAAAGCAATAACGAAAGTGTGCCGGAAATACTCAATGAACTCGCCAGATACTTCGTCGGTGACAGGAAGGTTCTTGAAAAGATAGTTGCTGCAATACTGGCATCTGGCCATGTCTTACTGCAGGATGATCCGGGCACCGGTAAAACTTTTCTTGCAAAACTCCTTGCACAGGTTCTGGGAATAAGCTACCATCGGATTCAGTTCACACCTGATCTCCTTCCCAGCGACATTATTGGAACAAAGGTCTGGAGACAGTCAAAATCTGAGTTTGAGGTGATCAGAGGACCTATTTTTGCCAATTTAATCCTGGCAGATGAGATTAACAGAGCTCCTCCGAAGACACAGGCAGCTCTACTGGAAGCAATGGAAGAAAGACAGGTGACAATAGAGGGTGAAACAATAAAGCTACCTCTCCCATTCATAGTTATCGCCACACAGAACCCCATTGAATTTGAAGGGACATATCCTTTGCCAGAGGCTCAGATGGACAGATTCATGGTTGAGCTTTCGCTCGGTCATCCGCAAAGCGAGAAAGAGGTATTGAAGAGAAGGCTCTCCTGGCAGAAGGACGACCCAAGCAGGGAAGCAAGCACAGTTACGAACAACTCCAAAATTCTTGAGATGCAGCAATCCCTCGAGACTGAGGTAAAGGTCAGTGATGAACTCCTTGACTATATCTCTGCATTCGCAGAATGCAGAAAGGACAGCAGAGTACTGTCAGGACCCAGTACACGGGGCCTGATCTCTCTTCTGAGGATGAGCAGGGCTTTTGCCTACGTGCAGGGAAGAAACTATGTCATACCTGACGACGTCAAAGCTGTTTATTCCATCTCGCTTTCACACAGGCTTATACTCAAGCCTGAGTTTGAGATGGAAAATATTAACCCTTCCACGATTATAGACGACGTTGCCAAAAAGATAATGGTTCCGAAGTAAATGAAAGTGTGAAAAATGGTAAATCAGTGGACAAAGAGCCTCATGGCAATACTCGTTGCCGGATCAATTGTTGCCATAGGAGCGGCTGTGTCTACCACACCATCCCTTGTTGCAGGCATCCTAACAATTGCTGTATTCCTCATCATTCTTTATGAGATGGAGACGAGCCCCGAAATTAAATTTGAAATGAGTTACCCGGACAAGGCTTATGTGGGTGATATTATCAACATAACTGCCAGCGTAAGCATAAAAAGGGGAATAGGCCTCTTTGATATTTCGCTACCGATGGTTGATTCTTTTGATCTTGTGGAAGGGAATAACGTCCATATTGTCTATAAGGGTCTCAGGTACCTTGAGGTGAAATTTAACTACAAGGTAAGGGCTATGAGAAGAGGAATCTTCCAGGTGGGTATCATTTCGTTCAACTATTTTCCCTCCATGGGGATTATCAACGGAATCTCTGATTCTGCTGATCTGAAGAAAGAAATAGAAATTACCCCTAAGATACTGACACAGGAGAAATTGCGAAGAAAATACAGGACCAGAGTGAGATTTCCCCGATCACATGTTTCCAACACTGGCCCGGTGTCCACGGATTTTGAGACAATCAGACAATATACGGTGGGCGATCCATACAGAACCATCAACTGGAAAGCCAGCGCTAGATCCGCAGAAAAGGGAAACCTTCTTGTCAATCAGTATGAACGGGAAGGCACAAAAAGCGTTATATTCCTGATAGACAGAAATTCCAGCATTCTTCGTGGCACCGATGAGGAAAATCAGCTAGAATACGCCATACAGTTTGCACTCTCTTCAACTCGAATGTTTCTTGCTTCGGGATTCAGCGTCGGGATGTGGCCTCTTCAATCAAAAGTGCAAGAACGAGGTGACTACGTATTACCTGCATCTGGAATGGAAAACATGAGGAGGATAACCAATATGCTTCTCAGAATGGAAAAGACAGTTACAAGAAATGAACCGATCAACCTTGGAAAGATATTCTATCATTCCCTGCTTGAAACATCATCGACCGTGATTCTCCTGACATCACTCCAGGCTCTGAATATGCCTGAGATTACTGAAGTATGCAGAAAAATCGCATCGTACAGGGGACGGACCATTCTTGTGGATATCGTTTATTATGGCATCCTGATGAAGTACTCCTCATTCAGTTCTCTCGGCAATATTTTCAGCAGAAGTGTCCAGGCGTCAAATTGGAAGAAAATGGCTAAAAATATTCCGGGCAGGACAATGGTTGTGCACTGGGATCCAGCGAGCCAGAAAATGGGGCAGGCTGCAGGAATTATCATGGGGGTGTTAAGGTAAATGAACAGATATTCGCTTTTCATTGCAAGCTTCCTCTTAATGGCTTCCCCGGGATTCTATTTGCTGGCATACACTACTGGCACCATATCTCAGGCGATATCACTTCTAATCATTCTCATTGCGCTTCTGATATCCCTTAATGCACTGATTAACGGAAAACATTCAAAAATGAGATTTCTGGTGCTCATTCTTTCCATCATTCCTCTTGTGCTTTCGAGAGGATACCTAACAACTTACCTTCCGACGCCAATAATAATTCAGAGCAGTAATTTAACAGATTACGTGATCACAATTGTTGCCTCACTGCTCGGGTTCCTTTTTGCAGGCCTTACAGAAGCGTTCACACAGTTCAAAAAAGTGCTCGAGGAAAAGGAATACGAGGAGTATGAGATCAGTTCCAGTCTTGGAAGCTTTGGGAGTACAGTCTTTGGAATCGGAATACTCTCATTTGTTTCTGGTGGTCTCTTGTATATCTTGATCAGGATACTGCCTCCATTGAATATTGGAATTTTCCCTGCCATTGTCATCTTCCTTGCAGTTTATATAGTGGTGTTCCGGTTTATATTCGCTAAAAGGAAACTTAAAAGCAGTACCCGGTAGGATTATGGCCTGCTTTCCTTCGTCTCATTTACCCGATGTACGAATACATATTTATACCATCCCTCGTTAATCATATATGACAGAAGAAGAGTCTATCGTGGAGAGTTTCATATCGGCAATAGAAGGCACCAAAAGCACTGCAGAGTTCGAGTTTTCTGAGCTCACCATTAAGTTGCCGGGCATGGCCGCCAACATCACGGTCAATGGTAAGGTCAGCATCACAGTAAGACCTGTACATGAAAGAACGACTCATTGAATCTGCCGTATCTGGAACTTCCAGATATCTTTTATCAGGAAAAATAAGTGTTTCTCTGGATCGAAATCCATTGGTATCGGTAGAATTTAACACTGGGTCCGCTATTTTGACCCTTGAGAACAGACACAACATCCAGAAGCTTTACCATGCTATACCTAAGTCTGGGGACAGATTTTCTAACATAAAAGGTATCGCTAACATCCTAAAAAGAAAGAACTATCTGCTGCAGATCCGGGATGATAATGATCTTTTAATTGAACTCGGAAAAGGGGTGCATTCTATAACTGGAGACCTGAAGGTTAAAGTGCTGAAGATAAGCCGGTACCTCAAAAATGAGTGAATCATTTGCCTAGTTTTTGACTGTCAGTCCTAGTATAGGTATCCGCAATGATATCAAGTATTCCCATAAAATCGTAAGGTATCGCACTTTTCGGAATTGTATCCCACCAGTTTCCAGTGGAGTCGGATAGATATGTTCCAGGATCAATTGAAGACGATGGCAGATATGATCTAATTTCTCGAAGGAGGCTGCCACCAAGGACAAATATTAGTGTAATATCCCCGCGGGAATATATTAATTCGTGATGCTTTCCTGATTTCACAATTCTTTTCTCCGTCGTACAGTTGGAACATTTTCCAAAATGAATCACATACTCGTCATCAGACATCTTTAGCGTTTCAGCGTCTGTAGCGCATACATCGCAGAGTTTCACGACTTCCTTCTCCTGCAGGTCTATCACAGTTCTCAATGTTAGATAGTCTGGATCAGTCATGCACGCAATTTTCGCCAGATTTTTGACATAGAATTCTCTCATCACCTGCTGATTCTTCGCTAAGACCTGCAGAAGTTTCAGCATGATCCAGAGGAGGGGAACCGGATCTTTATCCGAAACAGCATCGAACTCAGCGATAGCTGAATTGATCCTGTCAGTGAATGAGGAAAGTTTCCTTGACCGGTTCAGGGATCTCGTCTCTCTAGCCTTGTGCGACGCTTCAAGCGTTTTTCTTGATACCTCAACTGCACCTGGATTGTCACGGACCCAAGCATTAAGTTCGGACATTTTTATGAGTTTCATGGGCGCTGAACTATTGTAATAAGGGTTGCGTATCGATAGAGGTCTTAACGTACCATTTTCAACCAGTCTCCGGACCATGGATCTGTCAATTCCTGCAATTTCCGCTGCTTTGGAGATCGTATGATATGAATCTGTAATTGCTATATGCATTCTTACGCAGTCTTCTTCCTTCACACCAGAAATTAGTTTATCGATCTCTTCCTTCATTGAATTCTGAGATTCGATCATCTTTTTAAATCTCTCCTCCTTGAATTTTGCGTTGTCCCAGTAGAACCTGAAGGCCTGTTTGAAATTATCTAAAGATATATCTAATCCTATCTTTTTGAATATTGCCAGAGTCTTAATATAAAGCTCCTGACCCTGAGGACCTGCCGCTGAATGAGACAATGCATAAAGAATCGTGTCTGGATTAATATTTCTATCGCTAAGAAAATGCGAGGATCACAAAAACGATGAAAAGATTTACCGTGTGCGAGCGGAAACTCGCCTTTCGCAGGAGAGGAGATGAAAGCGGGTAAAACATCTATTATTCCTCTCAATATATTACAAAGTCTGCTGGCAAATATTCGTGAAACGGGCCGGACTGCATATTGCTTCATGTGTGCCTGCATCCGTTAAGACAGATGGCTTGATTTAACAGACAGGGTACATTCGTGCCCAGAAGAATTCAAATCCATGGGAGATTCCGGTACCAACCTTTGAAGTCGGAAGCTCTCTGCGAAAGATGGGGAGAGGAGCTCACTACATAGAACCTAAAGTTCGAACAGGTTTTCGCTAATTATAATAATGATTACCAATTTACAGTGATTATGGTTAATCGCAGAGAAATTGAAGTGTCCGAGGGCATAATAAAATTGGATGATAAAAGCAAGATCAACTATTACTTGGCGAAACCTGCAGATAATGGAAAATATCCAGCGATAATAATAGTACATGAGATATGGGGACTTGAGGATAATATAAAATCAATCGCAAGAAGATGGGCGGAAGAGGGTTATGTTGCGTTTGCTCCTCACCTTTTTGCATCGATTGGACCTTTTATGAACTCAAAAAACATCGAAAGCACCATGGTAAAATTATGGTCACTCCCAAGGGAAAAGATGCAGGATGAAAAAGCAATAGGTACATTGATGAACACTCTGAACGAAGATCAGAAAAAAGTCGCAAGTGCTGTATTCTTTGGAAGAAAGGATCTGGGTAAGAATATGATTAGAAACCTTGACGCATGTTTTGACCATGTCCAGAAACTTGATTTCGTTAAGAGCGATATGATAGGTACAACTGGATTTTGTTTCGGGGGAGGCCTGGTCTTTCAGTATGCGACACTTGGTAGGAGTTCTGCCACGGTGGTCTTTTATGGGGCGAACCCGGATCCAATCGAGGCGGTATCTAAAATCGACAGACCAATCATCGCATTCTACGGTGGAGAAGACTACAACATAAACCAGTATATCCCAAGGCTTATGGAGGAGATCGTCAGAACAAAGAAAAGTTTTCACATGAAAATCTATGAAGGAGCACAGCATGCATTTTTCAACGACACGAGACCTACATATAACAAGGATTGCGCCGACGATGCATGGGAGCTTGCCAAAGAATTTTTCAGGAAAAATCTTGGTGGGAAATAATGGACGAAAATGTCAAGGGCAAACCAGAATCCTCCGATTTATTGCTGGAATGTTTCATGAACTGGGCCGAAGTCCTTAAGAGAATTGACAAAACCCAACAATAATGTCCCACCCATTACCCCAATGATCTGGGTAAGGAGCAGGACGTGATTCATCATTAGTCCAAATTATTCATTCTGCCATGAAATTTGTTACAAGTTTTATATGCGTTCAGGATTTATGGTTGTCATGGTTAAGATGGAAAGCATCCACATTGAGAGCGAGGCACTTTCAAATAATCCTTTAAAGGATCCCTCCAAGAGGGAAGTACTGGTTTTTACCCCTGATGAACGAAAAGCAAACTCTCCTCTCTTTCTCTGTCTCCCTTCGTTTGCATCAAATGCCAGAAGTTTCCTGAACAAAGAACCACTCAATGAAAATCTTCCGTCCATCCTGCAGTCTCTCTATGAAAGAAATCTTATTGGTAATGCTACTGTAGCGATTGTTGATTCTTTTACAAAAGTCGGTGGAAATCAATATGTAAATTCTACAGCAGTTGGTAACTATGAGGATTTCATTATAAATGAGGTTATACCAAAACTGAGGGACACATATAATTGTGGGAATGTTGGGATATTTGGGAAGGACTCCGGTGGTTTTGGCGCGTATACACTTTCAGTTCGATACCCGTCCGTAGTTCAGGGGTTCGCCGCCCACTCCATGGATGCGGGATTTGAATTCTGCTACCTGCCTGACTTCACCCTTGCCATGGAGGCATTCCGCGAAAGCAATGGACCGTCAAAATGGTTGCAGAAATACTGGGCAGGCAAGAACAGGAGCAGGTCAACCGCATTCAGAACTCTCTCTGTTATAGAGAAGTCTCTTTTTTACAGCCCTAACGAATCATCAAGTGAACTGGGGGCAGACTTCCCCTTCGACTGGGAATCCGGTGAATTCAAGCAGGACATCTGGACAAAATGGCAGAACTGGGATCCAGCAAAGAATGCTGTGGACTTTTTGCGTCAGATTGAATCCATGAATTTTCTATACCTAGATGTTGGCATTATGGACGAGTTCTCCCTGCTCTGGGGAAACAGGGCTATTGATAAAGCTCTGACATCAGCTGGGATTAAGCATTTCTACGAGGAATACGAGGATGGGCATTTCGGAATTGTTTACAGATTTGAAAAATCTCTAACAATGATGGCAGCAGCTCTTTCCATTTGAATGTGAAATCTCTTAAGAATTCATGACAAATAGCGATTATTCTTTCTCCACGAAATAGCCTCTGATTGATTTTTTAAGGGCTCTTCGGAGTAGATCCGAAAGGGAGGAGGTTGCTATGCCAAAATGCTCGGCAATCTCAGTCATGCTGACCCCTCTCTCTATGTCGAAATAACCGTTGGAATAGGCAAATCTAAGAATTTCTTCCTCCCTCTGGGTGAGCGCCAGTGATTCTGCGTCTTCGAGTTCCACTATAACCGGATCAAGATTGAGGTCCTTCAGTTCCCGCATGAGCTTTATCATGACGCCCCTGGATCTCAGCAAAAGCCTGTACCTAATCCTGTCCTTGTTCACACTTTCACTGCCAAGGACGATGGCTTCAGAAGAGGATATGACTGAACAAGGGGTGCAGCTCCTGGATGTAGCCCATATTGAGCTCTTTCCAACCTGCGCAACATCACGTGAAACAGTTCTCAATTCCTCCACAAGTTTCTCACAGTTCTGTTTGCATTCTATTCTATGAACGGTGTATTCAGGTCCCACCTTAAGCCTCTTGATCTTGACCGATTGACTGACATTATAACAGGTATTTGTCACCAGGCAGTCAGTCCTTTCCATCTCCAGTAGAACCTCGACTGAGTCTCGAAAACCTATTTTCACAAACCTCTATGCTAACAATTTAATTAAGATTATTTATCAAAGCAACACAACTTCAATTTATCGCTAATTGCATGAGTGGGCATGTCGAATTAAGCGGTATCGTCCGATCTGTTTTAATTGATAGAAGAAGTCAAGGTCCGATGCCGTATGACCCATAGAAAACTCGATTAGGCATTTTAGACAAACCATATTTAGAATGAGACGATTAAGTGAATATGAAAATCACAATCGCACACACGCCAGACCCGGATGACTCGTTTATGTTCTATGCAATGTTCGAAAAGAAGATACCGACGAACTTCCAGTACGAACAGGTAGTGAAGGATATAGAAACGCTCAACAAGGAGGCCCCTTTGGAAAAATATGATGTTACTGCCATCTCTGCAAATGGCTTCATTGACGTATGTGACAAATATTATCTTCTTTCCTCCGGTGCGAGTTTTGGGTTGAGCTATGGACCAATAGTTGTTGCAAAAAAGAAAGTGGATTTAAAAAATTCTATCCTCGGAGTGCCTGGGTTCAAGACTTCAACTTTTCTCCTTTACAGAATGTTTGCACCTGAACCAAAGAAGTTTGTGGAAATGAGATTCGATAAGATACCCGAGGAAATTATGAACGGAAACATTGACGCGGGACTTCTTATCCATGATGAGCAGCTTGTATATCAGAAAAGAGGTCTTGTTAAGGTTCTCGACCTTTATGAGGAGTGGAAGAAATATGCGGGATCGCTTCCTGTTCCGCTCGGCTTTAACTCCATAAGAAAGGCGATAGGAACGGACATAGCTACAAAATATAACGAAGACTTTCAGGCATCCATAAAGTACGCAATGGCACATGAGGAGGATGCTGTCCGTTATTCCATGAAATATGCAAGATATTCTGATTTTGAGCTTGAGAAGAAGTTTGTGAGGATGTACGTGAACGATCTTTCAAAGAATTTTGGAGATATAGGCAGGATGGCCCTTGAAAAGTATTATGGTAGAGCCCAGGAACTTGGATTAATAAAGCAATTCGAATATGAGATTGTTTGATCGGATGGTGATGCTTTATCACTATCATTCACAGAAAATTCGATGACAGCGTCATGGCTGATGTTTCGGATACCGTGATTGAGGAGTTGCCTATACTGGAGAAAAATGCAAGATCTGCAATAGAAACACTCTCTGCTATGCATGAGAGTGACCTCTCTGAGATCATGTTTAGGGCCTCTAAAATTATGGATTCTGAGAAGGATCAGATCGCTGGGATTCTGTGCGGGGAATCTGGTAAGCCCATACGTTTTGCTGCAAATGAAGTGGAACATGTAGTGCAAATGCTCCGGAACTTAAGTGATATCGTTTCTGATCCTTATTATTATAACGGGGAAAAGCGCTGGCTCGGGACAATGGCCAGTGTTCTTTCCAGAAATCCTCTTGGTGTAGTGCTTGGAATAACTTCATTTACCGATTCCCTCATTAATGCAGCGAGTGTCGCTTTGCCGGCTCTCTCCACGAGAAATCCTGTGATGCTCAAGCCGTCTTCTAAGTCTCCCCTGTCTGCCCTTAAACTGAAGGATATTCTTCATCGCTCCGGCCTCCCGGATAACGTTATGCAGGTGGTCATTTGTAACAGGGATTCTCCAGTTATTAAATCGCTGCTGAAATGCAGACATACCGATGTGGTCTCCTTTTATGGTTCAGTCGATTCCGCCCACACTTTGAGACAGCATTTGTCCTCTAAGACGTTTATTCCTCATACAGGAGGTGGTTGCGTATCTATTGTCTGGAAGGATGCTGATCTTGATATTGCTGGAAAACTCATCGCTGAATCAGCATTCCATTCGCAGGGACAGAATGCATACCGGTCACAGAGAATAATTGTGCATCCAGATTCCTTTGAATACCTCACTGGCAGATTAAGAGAAGAGTTATCGCAGATGATAACTGGTGACCCTGCCGATAACAACACGGACATTGGCCCTCTTGCCACATCTGAGTACACACAGATATTTGCCTCACTTATCCGAATGATGTTTGATCATGGGGATCGGCTTCTGGAGGGGGGAAAAATAGATGGTAGGCTTGTCCTGCCAACCATTATAGACGTCTCGTCCCCAGAATCACCTGCCTGGAAAGATGACATCATGGCACCGATGATATCCCTTATAAACTCGGATTCTATCGATTCCACTATTGATTTAGCCAACAGAATAGGTGTCAGAAATATTGCCTCCGTATTCACCTCAAATATCAATACATCATTCTATTATTTTAAAAAACTTAAATTCAAGGAAGTGGTTATAAATGACTCCCCAGATTTTCGTGACATGTCGGATCACAGAAATGGATCTTCCCTGCACCACGGGGATAAGAGGATATATGATCTGTTGGATGAATTCTCCACGACGAAATCTATGTCCATAAGATGATAAATATCACTTTATCTTTTTCATCCTCTTTATTACTTCGTTGCCAAATTCAGAGCATTTAAGGGCCTTGACGTTCATCTGTCTTGCAAGATCCTGCGTCACCTGCTGTTCTGAATACGCTGCATGGACTGCGTTGTCAAGTACCTCGCCGGCTTCGTTCCAGCCAATGTGATTAAGCATCATTGCCCCTGAAAGTATGAGAGATGTTGGGTTTGCAACATCCATACCGGCATATTTTGGCGCTGTACCGTGTACTGCTTCGAATATGGCATTAACATCCCCTATGTTTGCTCCTGGAGCAAGTCCAAGACCACCCACCTGTGCAGCAAGCGCATCGGAAAGGTAATCGCCGTTAAGATTGGTTGTAGCAAGCACATCATACTCATCTGTTCTTGTCAGGACCTGCTGGAACATGTTGTCCGTGATTCTGTCCTTTATCACTACCTTCCAGCCAGCACTTCCGGGAGATTTAAGGTATTCATCTTCAGTGATTGTTGAGTCTCCAAACTCACTTGCTGCAAGCTGGTATCCCCATTCTTTAAACGAACCCTCGGTATATTTCATTATATTCCCTTTGTGAACCAATGTAACACTCTTTCTATGGTTCTGCAGAGCAAACTGTATTGCCTTTCTGACTAGTCTTTGCGACTTGAACCTGCTGATTGGTTTAATGCCTATTCCAGTATCGTCTGTGAGCTTGATACCGAACTGCTCCTTCAAATACCATCTCAACTTCTTAGCTTCTTCAGAATCGTATTTCCACTCTATGCCTGCATAAAGATCTTCTGTGTTTTCCCTGAAAACCACCATATCCATTTTTTCAGGATTCTTTACCGGTGATGGCACCCCTGGGAAATATTTGACAGGCCTCACATTAGCATATAGGTCAAAATACTGCCTCAGTGTAACGTTTAGGCTTCTGAAACCTTCTCCTATGGGTGTTGTCAGTGGACCCTTTATTGCGATGACACATTTCTTTATCTCATCAAGTGATTCCTGCGGCAGATGCTTGCCAGTCTTCTCCATCGCTTCGTCACCGGCAAGGATCTTCTTCCACTCAATTACCTTGTTACCGGAATAAGCCACTTCAACCGCTGCATTAATGACTGAGATGGATGCCTTTGATATATCCGGACCAATGCCGTCTCCCTCGATGTATCCGATTGTTGGGTTGTTCGGAACAGAGAGCTTAGAATCCTCCTTAACTTCAATATATGACATTTCGATCGCCCTTGTATACGGAGTATCACTTTATATTTTTGCCCGAAAAATTTCAGATTTCCGCTGTCTGATTTCCTGTCAATAATCTGAATCCATCATGATAAATATTCTGCAGAAATATGTGCCGTTTGATGATACGATGGAATGCAGACTGATCCTGATGTCAATCACACAGAATAGGATCTTTGTGATGCTAGCATATGCACAGCAGTACTAATTTATGACTTTCCAGCGCTTAGTGAAAAAGTTATAGACTTAATGTACATTATCTCAAGAAAAACATGATATTTTTTGGGGGGGAAGAGTGTTTGCGTCTTTCGATGCACAGCTCGCTTGCATGATAACTCTTGTTTTGGGCCTGCAGTTTGGTGATGAGGGTAAGGGTAAAATTGTGGACTACCTCAGTGAGTCTAGCGATGCAGTCATAAAGTTCAATGGCGGATCAAATGCTGGTCACACCGTGGTTACAGACGAGGGTAAATTCAAATTTCATCTTGTTCCATCTGGCGCACTCAGGGCCGGGGAGGTAATCCTTGGCAACGGAATGACCATTGATCCCTTCCTCCTGGATCAGGAAATGAATAATCTTTCTAAATTTAAGGAGAAGATCAATGTCAAGATCAGCAAGAGTGCACATGTTGTTACGCCCATGCACAGATATCTTGATCAGGCTGAAGAGACCGCGAGGGGATCTCTGAGCATAGGCACCACCGCCCAGGGAATAGGCCCAACATATGAGGATAAGTATGCCAGGACTGGCATCAGAATTGCGGATCTTTCAAACAGGGGACTTCTCGAAGAAAAGATTGAACTCATTTACCGGATGAAAAGGTCACTGCTTGAAAATTCTGAGTATGCTTCCGAACAGAACAGGAGAGCAATGGCAGAAAAACTTTATGAGATCGGATTAACGCTGAAACACCTGACCTGTGACACAGAGATATATCTCAACGATCTTGCAAACAAGGGCAAAAACCTGCTGTTCGAGGGATCGCATGGATCAATGCTTGACGTGGATTTCGGAACCTATCCCTTCGTGACATCTTCGAACACTACCTCTGGTGCAGTTAGTACCGGATCTGGTCTCAGCCTCAGAAGAGTTGACAGAATTGTGGGTGTTGTGAAATCCTACATGTCCAGGGTTGGATTCGGTCCATTCCCGACTGAACTCCCAGCTGCAGAAGGGGACCGGTTGAGGACCATTGGTAACGAATATGGTACAACAACTGGAAGACCCAGGAGAGTGGGCTGGCTTGATCTCGTACTATTGAAATATACTATCATGATAAACGATGTTGATTCTATCGCACTGACCAGAGTTGATACGCTTGGCAAACTTGAGAGGATTAAGATCGGGTATGAATATGTCCTCGACGGGAAGACTCTGGATTCACTTCCGAAATCCAACGAAGATCTTGCAAGAGTATCGGTCAAATACAGAGATTTCAAATCCTGGGGAGACCTTGGAGATGACAGGATCAGGGGGATTATTGGCAAGGGTTTTGATTATCTGCCTGTAGAACTTAGGGAGTACATTGATTTCATCGAACAGAAGCTGGGTAAAGATGTGGGTATAATTTCACTGGGTGAGAAGCGCAGCATGACCCTTTTCAGAAATCAGTGAGGATAGCCGGATCGTGTAACTGTTAATACCCCAGTTACTATTTCATGATGATCTAAATGACATCAAGAATCATAAAGGCACCAACGGGTAGCAAGCTGAACACTAAGGGGTGGGGGCAGGAGGCTGCTCTGAGGCTGCTGATGAACAATCTCGATCACGAGGTTGCCAAGGACCCTGATAACCTCATTGTATACGGTGGTAAGGGAAAGGCTGCTAGAAACTGGGAGGCTTTCGACAAGATAGTGGAGAGTCTAAAAATTCTTGAGAACGACGAGACTCTGCTGGTTCAATCCGGAAAACCTGTCGGGATCTTCAAAACCACGCCCGAAGTACCAAGAGTGATCATTTCAAATGCACAGATTGTACCAAGATGGGCCACTGATGAGGTCTTCTGGGATTTGGAAGCCAGAGGCATGACAATGTTTGGGCAGATGACTGCAGGGAGCTGGATATATATAGGCACGCAGGGAGTTATTCAGGGTACCTACGAAACACTGTGGGCACTGGCCCGAAAGGAATTCGGTTCTGAGGATCTTAAGGGAAAGTGGTTTTTGTCGTCGGGGCTTGGAGAAATGGGAGGAGCCCAACCTCTTGCCGCCACCATGAACGGTGCGGTTGCAATAATAGTTGAGGTAGACAGGACAAAGATAGACCGTAGGATGAGGGATGCCTACCTTGATACGATGACAGAATCTCTGGATGAGGCCCTGAGGATGAAGGACGAGGCAATAAAGGAAGAGAAATCCGTGTCAATCGGTCTGCTTGGAAATGCGGCCACCATATATGCAGAGTTAGCCGCGAGAAAAATAGTCCCTGATGTTGTGAGTGATCAGACTGCTGCGCACGACCTTAACATAGGGTACATCCCTGAGGGGTACTCGCTTACTGAGGCAGAAAATCTAAGGAAAAATGACAAAGAGAGGTATATATCAGAAGTGTATAAGTCGATAGTCAAGGAAGCGAAGGCAATAATATGGTTCAAGAACAACGGAAGCAAGGTTTTCGATTACGGCAATGATTTCAGAACAAGGGCAAAGGAGGGTGGACTTAAAAATGCATTCGACATCCCGGGCTACGTTCCGCACTACATAAGGGATCTTTTCTCAATCGGTTCCGGACCATTCAGGTGGGTTGCTCTCTCAGGAAGAAAGGAGGATATTTATGCAATTGACGATGCAATACTGAGTGATTTCTCCAACGATCAGCATCTTGTGAAATGGATAAAACTTGCGCGGGAGAGGATTCATTTTCAGGGTCTGCCTGCAAGAATATGCTATGCTGAATATGGCATGAGGGAGAAACTGGGAGTTATGATAAACGACATGGTAAGGGATGGAAAAATATCGGCGCCCGTGGCAATAGGAAGAGATCACCATGATACCGGATCCGTTGCTTCTCCATACAGGGAAACTGAGGCAATGAAAGATGGGAGCGATGCAATTGCAGACTGGCCTGTTCTTAATTTTGCACTGAATGCGATCTCGGGGGCAACATGGGTTTCATTCCATCATGGCGGCGGGACTGGTATCGGCAACGCAATACATGGGGGGTTCGTCATTGTTGCGGACGGGACAAAAGATGCTGAGAACCGCATAAGAAGGGTCCTGAATGCAGATCCTGGACTTGGCGTAATCAGACACGCCGATGCTGGGTATGAGAAATCCATCAGGCTCATCAAAAACGGTGTGAATTTCAGGTCTCCATATATAAAATGAAAAAAAGTAAATTCAGTCTTGTTGAAAGAACTGAATTCTATATGATCCATTTTCAGGAACCTGCGAGGATGTTCAGCTCCGCTCCTTTTAAAGGCGGAACCGGAACATGTTCAACCTTCATTAACAGGCATGTCGATATTGACTACAATCATGATGTTGAATCAGAGTGCACTAGGTTTCTCCACGAATATATGATTGAAGAAAACGACACTACCATCACACTGACTGCTGCAGATGTGTCAAAGAGGAAGGTCTTTTTCAATGAGGATAATACCATATTTATCATTGCGACTGCCGGTTTGAATAATGCCCTGTCCGTTGGCAGCATTGGATATCATTCTGCAGGGACCATTAATATTGCAGTTGTTGCAGACATTCCACTTTCTGATTCTGCTGCGATCAATCTGATTCAGAGTTCTGTGGAAGCAAAATCCCAAGCCATGAATGATGCGGGTGTGAGAGACATGACCACCGGAGATCCATCTCCCGGCACTTCAACAGACAGTATTTCTCTTTTTATAACAGACCATGGAAAGAGTGAGAAATTCGCCGGGAGGATAACCCCGCATGGAAGAATCATTTCAATGGAAATTTATCGCATGGTCATGTCATTTGCGAAGGAGGAATTGGAGAATGGAAAACACCATCGATGAGCCCAAAACCTGTGTAATAATGTGCGGAGGTAGAGGAAGCAGGATTAATAATCCTGAAAAGTACCTGCTTCGGTTGGGGAATGAAACGATCATCGGCAGGATAATCAGGATGGTTTCTTCCCTTGGTCTCGGTGTGCATCTCTGTACGAGAGACGGATCTTCAATTCCCGGAATTTATCGAGGAACAGAGTTAAGAATAATTAAATCCTCGGGAAACGGGTATGTTTCTGACATGAATGAATGCCTGAACACTGTTTCTGTTCTGCCAATCCTACTTATCCCCGGAGACATAGTCCTAGGATCTGCAGAAACATTATCCTTCTTTATGAAACAATCCTCGATGATAACCAGGGACCTTGTGAATCTAGTCTGTAATGGTGAGATTACTGGCATAACCATTTTTAAGAAACCGCCTTCTTTGGAGCCCCTTAGTTACTCCTCAGTTGTGACAGATGATGATATCATAAATGTCAATTCCACTGCGGATTATGACAGGGCAAAAAAGTTGCTTGGATATGCCTGATCACATTATCTTCTCCTTTTGTCTCAAATGCTGGGATAAGTGATACTGCACCGGGTCATATCCAGAAGAACTTATGTCCAGGATAGAAGATGACGATATTCTCAAACCTCCTCCTTCAAGAGTGATCTGTACAAATTTTGGGTAAGATAGACAATTGTATGAGGGAATATTACAGAATGAGCCGATGTTCTCTCCTGCCATTTGAGGAACCGGCAGCAGCTAACGTTCAGGTAAAAGATGGACATCATTCATTGTGTCAGGTTGGTGGATCCATTTCTCGAACAAATGAATTGTGATGATTTTATCGCGCGTGGTTCATGGAATTCGCTTCGTTATAGAATAACTCCAAATACTCTGCCTACGGGTCACAAAATTGCGGAAATTAGTATTATTGGCGTGATCACAAATAGGGTGACAAATATGATCGACGCAAGGTAGAATATCTTCATGGCTTTTCTCACATCCTCTATTTCCGGTGGCTTTCCGTTTTCGTTAAGAACATATGATCCATGCTTTTCCAGCCTTACATTGAGGCCTATGGCTATTGCTCCCATGGGCCACCCGGCATTTTTGCTCTCTGTCTTTCTGCTCATGGTTCTCAAGGATACGCTTTCCTTTCTGCCGGATACTGCGAAAGAAGCCAGTAATATAAGATATCCAGAAAGCCTGGCTGGTATGAAATTTACAATTGTATCAGCAAGGGCTGAGGCTTTGCCGAATTTTATGTTTCTCTCATCCTTGTAACCCACGGTTGAATCAAGCGTACTCGTCACCCTTGCAAACATAGATCCCGAAACACCAAAATACGGAAAGTAAAACAACGGTGATGCAAAACCATCGACAAATCCCTCGGATATGGTTTCAATGGATGCAGAACATACGCTGTGCATGTCGAGATCTCCTGTTTCCCTCCTTACAACTTTTGACAAATGCTTTCTGGCGCTTTCGATATCGCCTGCACTAAGGGAGTCGATTACAGGAGCGATATGAGAGTCCATGGAGGTGAGTGCGTAGCTTGTCTTAAGAAGGAAACCCGCAATTATAATATACGCCAGAATCAGGAATCCAGAAAGGTATAGCGTCACAATTACAAGAGAGAGAACTATCAGTTCAATAAATGACAGGAGAAGAATTCCGGCCAGAATCTGGTTCTTCATTTTCCGGAGAGGTTTTTCCACTGCTGATATGATCTTCCCGATCATTACGACCGGATGGATTGAGACTTTTGGTTCCCCAAAAGTGATATCAATTAAAAATGACATCCCCAGTACCAGAAGAGAGATGAATATCAGATGCACATTTACCTGAACCATGACACTATTTTCTCCACATCTATGTTCCTTTTGAAGCTTTCAGAAAGGAGAGAGATGTTATCTTCAAGTATCTCCCCGTAAGATCTGTTGGACCTCTTGCCCGTAAAGAACCTGTAAATATCGCTGTTTTCAAGTATGCCGTGAATGTTTGTTCCATAGACTTTGTATTTGGAAGATACGGCTCCGTCTTGTCCTTCGTCAGTGATGAAAAGAGGGTCCTCGTCTGAATAAACAGACCCGTAGTGAATCTCGTAACCACTGCCCTGAATATTTTTCTCTAGGTGATTCCCGAACCCGGAATATTGGACCTTCCTAACAGTTTTTTCCCGTTTGTATACCGTCACCGCGTTCAACAGGCCGATTCCTTCCAAGACAGTCCCGTCGGTAAACCTGATCTGTTTGCCCAGCATCTGGTAGCCGCCGCAGATCCCGAGGATCTTTTTGCCGCTCATCGCTGCTGAGACTAATGATTCAATTAGGCCCGTGGCCTTCAGAAACGTGAGATCCTCCAGCACGTTCTTGGAGCCGGGTAGTATGATCAGCGTTGCCTCTTCAATCGCTTCCTTGTTTGACCCGACTAGAAATCTTGCACCGTCGCCATAAGCAAATACAGGATCAATGTCACTGTAATTCTCCATGTACGGGTATTTTATGACCACGATGGACTTGCCTGCGATCTTTTCGTCAGAATAGTCAAGGGAATCCTCCCCGGGAAGTCTGAGTTGATCCATGTATGGCATTACACCCAGAACGGTCTTGGAAGTCATCTGCGTCAGTCTCTCTATACCTGTCTTCAGCATACCGGTATCCCCCCGCATCTTGTTTATGATAAGACCTGAGACCTTTTCGCTATTTCTCATCAGCTTCACTGTACCGTATAGAGAGGCAAATACTCCTCCACGATCTATATCACCAACAAGTATGGATCTTTTAGCGTATCTTGTAAGAACGTATGTGTTCGCGATATCGTGATCCATGAGGTTTATTTCTGCGGGTGAACCTGCTCCCTCTGCTATTATCAGGTCAAACTTTTCCATTAACGCCGAAACGGAACTTTCGACTGCATCGGTTCCATGATCCATAAGGTAGGCCTGGTAATCTGCAACGCTCATTACCCCTCTGGATTTCCCCAGCAGAATTACCTGTGAAAAGCCTTTTCCTTCTGGTTTGAGGAGTATGGGATTCATTTCTCGCGATGGCTCCTGCCTCGCTGCCGTGGACTGAAGCCACTGAGCCCTTGCTATCTCTGATCCATCAGCAAGCGAGACCGAATTTAAGGACATGTTCACCGCCTTGAACGGGCTTACCTTATACCCTTCATCGGAAAATATTCTGCAGAGAGCGGTTGAGATTACTGATTTACCTGCGGAAGAAGCGGTCCCGAGTACCATAAGCATATTCTTAATGCCCGATCATCCCCTTGATACCATTAACAAGTAGATCCGTCTTCTCTCTGGACTTAACTGCGATCCTGACATACTCCTTCCCGAAATCTGGATAGTTCCACAGTGATCGAATGAGCAACCCTGAGGACTCAAGAGATTCCAGCAGTTTGTCGGCATTCACATCATCCCTCAACCTGAAAGTGACGTAATTGGCCTGAGGATCACCGACAGGCGTCATCCC
>JAKAAI010000055.1 GCA_021797055.1 Thermoplasmata archaeon
TTCAGTTCAATGAAACCAGTTAAGGTCGAATCCAGATATGACCCCAGGAAAATTATTTCAGGGTCAGTTTCAGATTTTGTTATTTCTCTTATCAAACCCTTTCTGGAATAATTTTGCATTATCCAATTATCGATGAAATCCTTGCTATAAATTCCCCGATAAGTCCAGTTCCAGGAATCCCTTGCGACATCTATCAGTGCATCGACATCTTCTTTTGATATCTTTCTCACATGTATCATCATTCACAGGCTTGCTCCTTCATTTATCACAACTTCAAATAATGTCAGGCTTAATATTTTGTATTTAGTCACTTCATGGTTATAATGTTGCATTTCCTTTCAAAAAAGGTATTTAACTCACCTTTGCACTATAACTCTTCAAATATATAGGAAAAAACCTGAAATAAATTCATTGAATAATAAATTATCCAGAAAGGTGGATTATTTTTTCATGCCCTCAACGATCTTAGGAACAATCTGGAACAGATCTCCAACTATACCATAATCGCACTCTTCAAAAATTGGGGCTGATTTATCCTTGTTGATCGCAATCACAACTTTAGAGCCTCTCATCCCGGCAATATGCTGAATCTGGCCTGATATACCCAGTGCAATGTATACCTTTGGCCTCACCTTCTTTCCGGACAGGCCTACCTGCCTATCCTCGCTGAGCCAGTGGTAATCCAAACAGACCGGTCTTGAACCAGCTACAACGCCATTCAGGACAGCCGCAAGCGGCTCAACAACAGATAATCCTTCCTTGTTCCCTATACCCCTGCCAACGCTTACTATAGCCTGAGACTTTTCTATGTCTACGCCACCCGTGTTCTTCTCTTCAACTGAAACCACGTTTATCTTTGAGGGCTTTAACGTAAGCTTCTCAATCTGTGAAGCACTTTCGGCTGGAGAAAATTCGGAAATGCCTGGAACAAAGGTGAATATCCTGGCATCTGACTCCTCCTCAACTATCGATTTTCCACCAAAGAAGAACCTCTTTGTTCTCACAACATTTCCATCTAAAATGAATGAATTTATCTCAGCAACTGCTTTCATTCCTGTTTTACCGGAAACAAGAGCGGCAACATCTCTTCCATTAACGGTTGAAGCAAAGAATGCATGCGTATACTCACCTGCTTTCATTTTTTCGGATATGAGATCTGAAATTGAATCGGTTCTGTTAGAATCATCAAGTAGGAAAACCTTCCTAGCACCGCTATTTTCTAATGATTTTGCTGAATCACCCTGTGTGATAACGTCAACAGTTCCATTTTTTCTCAAAAGGGATATAATTGGAAGCAGAAGTTGCTGTTCATCAGAGAATGCAATAAAATTCATCTTATCTCCTCCTTGAGAACCTTAACTACTTCTGCAACTCCCTCGTCAGGTTTCTCGAAAATTTTCTTCTTTCTTTCACTCTTTGGGGCTGTATTTGATATGATCTTAGTATATTCACCTGCATCCAAAGCCACTGCTTCGACTGGTATCTGTTTTCTCCCTGCCGCCATTATCTGCATAACCGGTGGAAGTCTTGGCTCATTTATCTCCTGGGCGACAGAAACAATCACTGGTAGATCGCTTTCAACAAGAACATTCTTGCTTTCAAGCAATTTTTTTACCTTTATCTTTCTATCAGCAACTTCTATTTTTACTGCGTTTCCAATTACATTATAACCTAAAAGAGCCGCAAGGTTTCCAGGAAGAAGACCGGTGTATGAATCTGCCGACTGGTTACCAAGAATAATTATATCATGCGGTATTTTTTTTATTTTTTCTGATAATACTTTTGCAGTGAACATTGGGTTGTTCCCTTTGTAACCTGTTATTACAATACCATCGTCAACACCCATTGCATAAGCTTTTTTCATAACTGGAACTGATTCCTGGGTTCCAAATATTAGCGCTGTCACCTTGCCACCATATTTTTCCTTAAGTCTGACAGCTTCCTCGACTGAATTCTCACTCAGGGTCTCAAGACGCAGCGGAATGTTCTTGGTATCGATCAACCCATTCGCATCGGCTCTTATCTGTTCTATATCCGGTATCACTTTTACACAAACGATAATGTTATAAGGCATATCTTACCAATTCCTGCAACTAACTTGCATATCTGTAATTTCTTCATCTGGTTAAATTATTTGCATTTAACACATCATGCCGATGGAGCATTTCTGAATTTAATTCATTTGCTTGAATATGTCATGTTTATTTCCTAAATTGCGTTAAAGCACTGTGTTAAATCTTTCTGAAAAAGATATGATCTTCCAGTATTACAGCGAGATGAGAGGCAATGGAGGCACGGTTTTTGACAAGGAAGAGGGCGTATGGAAATCATTTTCATATGATCATGTAAAATACATCCTTGCTCATGATGAATTGTTTTCATCAGATCCCAGAAGCATACACAATCATGAATCATATTCGGCCGGAGGGATAAGTTTCATCACGATGGATAATCCTGATCACAAGGAAATGCGAAATATAACCGCTCATAATTTTCTACCTTCGTCGATTGCGAGAATGAAGGATTCAATCCAAGCGACTTCATCGGACCTACTTTCCAAAATGGACTGGAATTCAGATTTGATATCCGAATATGCCGTTAATCTTCCAGTGACTGTAATATCAGAAATGCTTGGTATTCCTGAGGATAAGAGATCTGGTTTCAAGGAGTGGTCAGATTTCATCATAGGCAACCGAACAGGTCCAGGTTTCATGGAATTGAACCAAAAAATGATCTCTGTTCTCGCAACGCTCCTTCAAAATAGTGGGGGAGACAGTCTGCTGTCACTCATTAACAGGGGCATCTTTCATGGAAGCCCTCTCAGAATAAAGGAGAAGATAGAATACGTAATGCTTCTGATAATAGGTGGCAATGAGACAACGACAAATCTTATTGGAAATACGCTGCGGATATTAAGCGATTATCCTGACCTACAGAATGAGTTAAGGGAAAACAGAAAAGGAATCAGTGAGTTTGTTGAGGAATCTCTGAGGTACTATTCTCCAATACAGTTCCTGCCGCATAGGTTTGTCACGGAGGATACTGAAATCGATCGTATCAGGCTAAAAAGTGGTGACCAGACATTTGTATATCTTGGATCCGCGAACAGGGATGGATCTTTTTTTGAGAACCCTGACTCATTTATTCCCCACAGAAAAGATAACAGACATTTGGCTTTTGGAAACGGCATCCACATGTGCATAGGCGCCCCCCTTGCCAGACTGGAAGCAGGCATCGCACTCGAAGGTCTCTTAGACAAATTTCAAAAGATTGAGATAGATCATTCCAGGACAATACCAATTGAAAACCCAATGGTTTATGGATTTGAATCCATGTACCTAAGAAATTAACTTTATAATCCCAAATTTCAAAGAAATGATATTTATGAACCATGCGAATATACAGTTACGTGAGACCAGACTATGTAAAGGTCAACATACCATCGGGTATGAATTACAACAAAATTAAGGGTACACTGAGAAGCAGGTCTCTCTTTACTGTATGCGAAGAGGCTAGATGTCCTAATATCGCTGAATGCTGGGATTCTGGAACGGCGACTTTCATGGTAATGGGGGGTAATTGTTCCAGGGGATGCAGATTTTGTTCGGTGACGCATGGAAACATGATGCCACTCGATCCAGATGAGCCCTTTAAGGTCGCTGAATCCGTAAAGGAGATGGGTCTCAAATTTGCTGTAATTACTTCTGTGGACAGGGATGACCTGCCTGATCAAGGAGCTTCTCATTTCGCTAAGGTAATAAGGGAGGTAAAAGCGATCGGCGTAAAGGTAGAATCTCTCATCCCTGATTTTCAGGGAAGAATGGATTTGATAGATCTGATCGCTGAAACAAGACCTGAAGTTATTTCACACAACATTGAAACTGTCAGGAGGTTGACTGGATCCATAAGGGATCCACGGGCAGGCTATGATCAGTCTCTGTCCGTTCTTAGATATATCAAAGGCTCCAATCCAGATCAGATAACCAAATCGTCAATAATGCTAGGATTAGGAGAAACTGATGATGAGGTGACAGAAACCCTTCATGATCTCAAGGTTGCAGGAGTCGATATAATTACTATAGGACAGTATCTCAGACCTTCTAAAAAACAGATTGAGGTTGTTGAATACTGCCCAGCGTCGAGATTTAAGATGTTTGAAGAGATTGGGTATGAGATAGGTTTCCAGTACGTTGCATCTGGACCACTTGTAAGGTCATCATACAAGGCAGCTGAAGCGTGGAATAGCAGGAGGATTGAAAATGGAGCAGGAAAAAAAGGAAAAGAAATCGTCGGATAAACCATTATACATCAGGGCCTTCGCGGCCATGGTTATATCCAGGACGCTTGACAAAAAGATTGTGAGTGCTCAGAGGCAGGGAAGAGTGGGTTTTTATACTCCAACTATGGGACAGGAGGCCCTCCAGATTGGTGCCTCAATGGCACTGGAGAAGGATGATCTCGTCTATGGCTATTACAGAGATGTCCCGCTCATGCTTCACAGAGGAGTTCCGATGGAAGCTATCATAAACCAGATTATGGGAAACAGTGCTGACACTGCCAGAGGAAGGCAGATGCCAAGTCATTATTCAAACAAGCAGTTCAATTTTATGTCCGTTCAAAGCCCAGTTGCCTCTAACCTGCCACCTGCAACCGGAGCAGCATATGCACTTAAATACAGAAAAATGAAGAATATTGTTCTTACAACCTTCGGGGACGGCGCATCTTCAACTCCTGATTTCCATGCTGCCATGAATATGGCTGCCGTATTCAAACTGCCTGTTATTTTCCTTTGTGAAAACAATGGATGGGCCATTTCACTTCCAGTGGAGCGGCAAACAATGGTCGAGATATCACAGAAGGCAGCTGCTTACGGAATGCCAGGGGTCAAGGTTGACGGAATGAATTTTGTAGAAGTGTACAAAATATGCAAGGAAGCCATGCGTAATGCAAGAGCAGGCAAGGGTCCTACATTGATAGATGCACTGAGCTACAGAATGGGACCTCATTCAACATCTGATGATCCATCGAAATACAGGAAGGATGAAGTTACAGAAGGAAGCGAGAAGGATCCAATTGTGATCGCAGAGAAAATTCTCATAAAGATGGACTATGCCGATGACAAACTCCTTGAAAAGATAAAAGCCGAGGCTGTAAAGACAGTTGATGAGAAATTCGATGCCTGTGAAAAGATACCTCCGCCAGATCCGATGACAGCTTTCACTGACGTATACAAGAAAATGTCATGGATGGTCGAGGAGGAGGTGAAAAACATACTATGACAGCAAAGTCAATGAACATGGTACAGGCTCTGAATTCCGCGCTTGATAACCTGATGAAGAAGGACGATCGTGTGATTCTTCTTGGTGAGGATATCGGTGTTGATGGCGGTGTTTTCAGGGTAACTGATGGTTTGCTTGCAAAGTATGGTCCTGAGAGAGTTATCGATACCCCGCTTGTTGAGCTGGGCATTATAGGAATGGGAATTGGCATGGCCATACAGGGTCTTAGGCCAATACCCGAGATACAGTTCCAGGATTTCATTTATACTGCCATGGATCAGATAATAAACCAGATGGCCAAGATCCGTTTCAGATCGGGCGGAGAATATACCTGCCCTCTTGTCTTGAGAACTCCTTATGGCGGTGGTGTCAAGGGAGGTCTCTATCACTCCCAGAGCGGCGAAACGTATTTCGCCCACACAGCAGGCCTCACTGTCGTAACGCCGTCCAATCCATATGACGCCAAAGGTCTCTTGATTTCAGCTGTTGAGTATGAGGACCCAGTCATCTTCCTGGAGCCAAAAAGGTTATACAGAGCTCAAAAACAGGATGTCCCAGAGGATATCTACACCGTGCCTATTGGCAAGGCAAACCTTGTCCATGAAGGCACAGATCTCTCGATAATAACTTATGGTTCAATGGTTCCGACAGTTCTTGATACAGTGACAAAGAATAACCTTAACGCTGACGTCCTCGATCTGAGGACATTGCTTCCATTTGACAAGGACGCAATAATGGCATCCGTACAGAAGACGGGGAGGGTTGTAATAGTGCATGAAGCACCACGAACACTGGGAATGTCTGCCGAAATATCAGCAACCATAACTGAGAGAGGAATAGACTACCTTTATGCTCCAATCCTTCGTGTCACGGGACCAGATACACCTTTCCCATACAGGCTTGAGGAATATTATATACCAAATGAAAAGAGGATTATGAATGCAGTTAACAAAGTAATGGAGAGTGCTTGAATGTTTGAATTTAAATTACCGGATATCGGCGAAGGCGTAACTGAGGGGGAACTTGTAAAATGGCTGGTCAAGGAAGGCGATTCAATCAGGAAAGAACAGGAGATGGTTGAAATAATGACCGATAAGGTAACAGTGAAGATACCATCACCTGTGGAGGGAAAAGTATCAAAGCTTCTCTTCCCCGAAGGAAAGGTCGTGAAGGTTGGGGAGATCCTGATCCAGATTGATGATGGGAAAACTGAGGTATCAACCAACCTTCAGCTTCCTGGGTCCGAAACACCTCCAAAGCAGCAGGAGGCAGCAGTGGCCAAGCCTCAGCAGGTACCGCAGCAGACTGAAAAGAGAGCTGAGGCCGTCGTTGAGATGAAAGACGAGGAGCACAGGAGCATTTCAAAAGTGCTTGCGTCACCCGCAATCAGGAAACTGGCACGCGACCTAGGCGTTGATATTTCAAGAATCAGGGGAACAGGTCCAAATGGCAGACTGCTCGAGGAAGACGTTAAAAGATATGCTAACATGAAAAAACAGAGCGCTCAGGTGCAGAAAGAGGCTCCACTACCCGCATCCCGATTGGTCACAGAAACGCCTGCCCCTTCACCCAGTCAGCCTGCTGTAGCAGAATCTGATATAATTGAGCTCAGGGGTCTTAGAAGGATCATTTTCGAAAAAATGACAAAGTCTAAACAGATAATGCCCCATTTTACTATATTTGAGAGCATTGATATGACCGGTCTTAACAACCTAAGGGATTCCATGAAAGCAAAAGGGTTATCAACAGGATACACAGCATTTTTTGTAAAGGCATGTTCCGAAGTACTCAAGGAATTTCCTAAATTTAACGCAGTATACAATGAATCGAGCAGGAATTACACAATGAAGCATTATTACAACATTGGGGTCGCCGTGGACACTCCAGATGGCCTGACTGTTGTCGTAGTAAAGGATGCCGACAAAAAGGACATTCCTGCAATCTCTGCAGATATTCAGGCTCTCGCTGAAAAAGCCAGAAAAAATGCTCTTTCGTTATCAGAGGTACAGAATTCGACCTTTACTGTCTCGAATGTCGGTTCAATTGCCGGTATCGCATCAACACCTATCATAAATTATCCTGAAGTCGCGATTCTTGGGGTTCACAGGGTGGAGATAGCAGTGGATGCAAATAACAGGCAGTATAACAGGATGTATGTATCAATGTCATGCGATCACAGACTGATAGACGGCGCTGATGCGGCTCGCTTTGTCGCTAGGTTAAAACAGATCCTTGAGGCCCCGGAGCAACTCGGGAGGTGATTGATTGCAATATGATGTTGTGATAATAGGTGGTGGGCCTGGCGGTTATTCCTGTGCAATCAGGCTTGCTCAGAAAGGAAAAAAGGTTGCAGTTGTCGAGAAGGATAAGGTTGGGGGTGAATGTCTCAATTACGGTTGCATCCCATCAAAGGCATTTATTGAGCTCGCAAATTCCATTCATTACCTCATGGACATGAACGTCCTTCATTCTGTCCCGCAATTTGATATGAAAGGCTGGCAGGAATGGAAATGGAAAATGATTGGTAAGCTGACAGGTGGTGTCCGAACTCTCCTGAAGGCATATGGCGCCACATTGATTGATGGGGCCGGGGAAATCCTGGATGCTACTCATGTTAAAGCTTCCGATACAGTTTATGAGTGCGAAAACATTGTTATTGCCACAGGATCCAGTCCGATAACGTTACCTGGTTTTGACTCCGTTATTTACAACAGGGAATTTCTTGATATTGACAGGATACCAGAGAAAATAGTTATTATCGGTGGTGGGTATATAGGCATCGAACTTGGCACAGCTATGCGGAAATTGGGTTCTGATGTTACAATAATAGAGATGATGGACACAATTCTCCCAGGGATTGATCGTGATCTTTCCTCTGTCGTTCATAAGAGGCTTCTGTCGCTCGGTGTCAAGGTTATGCTCAGCAAAAAGGTTCTCGGCGTCTCTGGCTCTCCTAAGGCTGTTGTCTTGCTCGAAGGAAATGAGAAGATAGAGGCAGACAAGGTTCTGATGACCGTCGGCAGAAAACCTAATACTGCTGGTTTCGGTCTCGAGAGGATACATGTTCAGATGGATGGCAGGTTTATCAAGGTTGATAAGCACATGAGGACAAGTGTGCCGAATGTATACGCGATAGGTGACGTTGCTGGGCAGCCAATGCTAGCGCACAAGGCATATTATGATGCTGATGTTGCTGCAGACAACATTTGCGGTGAGGATAGGGAATCCGATTACAGGGCTATGCCTATTGTTGTATATTCCGATCCTGAAATAGCATATACTGGAAAGAAAGGTGAGAAAGAGACATTCTTCCCGGTTGCTGCCAATGGCAGGGCACTAGGAATGAATTCAAACACTGGTGCGTACAGGCTTTATTACAGCGAAGGAGGTACGATCACAGGCGCAGGTATCGTATCGCCACATGCTTCAGAGTTGATAAGTGAAATCAGTCTTGCAGTTGAGTCAGGTCTTTCTCTTATGGACATAGGTATGACGATACATCCACATCCTACATTGTCTGAAGGTGTTCACGAGTCAGCAGAGGGTGGTTATCGTAAGCAACTACACTACAAATCTGTCGGTTGATCTCGGAAGAATTGAATATAAGAAATGTCTGGAACTTCAGAGAAAACTCGTTTCAATGCGGCGTCTTTCAGAAATACCTGATTTGCTCCTCATTCTGGAACATGATCCGCCTGTATATACCATTGGCAGAAAAGCCGATCCCTCTAATTTTCCCGGAATTGATCCGGTAAAGACGGAAAGAGGCGGGGATATAACATTTCATGGTCCTGGCCAGCTTGTCATATACCCAATATTTGACGTTCGGATTGATGGAAGAAAGGATGTAAGGTTGTTTGTTCAAAGAATAGAGAAAGCAATAATTTCTGGGCTGGCAGAGTTAGGATTGGAGGCATATGTTGGAGATGAGCCAGGCATATGGGTTGAAGGCAGGAAGGTTGCTTCACTCGGTCTTGCAATTGATGATTACGTTTCTTATCATGGAGCCGCCATAAATTATTCTCCTGAAATATTGAAAGGTTTCTCAAGGATCAGGCCGTGCGGACTTGACCCTAAAAACATGGGTTTTGTTGATTCAGAACGCGACGAGATAAAGGATAATATGCTTCTTTCTTTTGGAAAAGAATTCGGCGAATTTGCAAGTGTAGAAAAAGGTCTCTTATTATTTTGAAACAGATGTCTTCCTCAGCTCCCAGATCCTCTCCCTGAACCCAAGTCTTTTATTTGCCACAAGAGCCATCATGAAGAGCAGAGAGGATAGACGGTTTGCAAACTGTAGAATAACCGGGTCCAGACGGGATGAAGAATTTAATTTAACAACTGATCTCTCAAGCCTCCTGGCGACAACCCTGGACATGTGAAGCGCCACCGACTCCTCGGATCCTCCTGGCAGGACAAAGAGATCTATTCTTCCTATCTCTTCCCTGTATCTTAAAGTTCTTTCCTCAACCCATTCAACATCCTCCTTTCTAACGACTCTGCCTGTACCATCAATTAAAATATGCTCACCCATATTGAATATGAGTTCCTGGCACCTCTGCAGATCAGACGTGATATCCTCCCATTTCGATTTGACTATTGAAAATCCCAGAGTGCTGGAGGTCTCGTCAATCATACCTTCAACCTCGACGGCAATGGAAGATTTAGTCATCCTGTCGCCGCCCTTTGATTCAGTCTCTCCTGAATCACCTTTTCTTGTGAACATAGTCACAATAATGCTTGCTTCTTATTATGGATTGCACTAAACTTGTAAAATTAAGCAAGTGTAATGTTAAGACGCTTATTTCTCCGTCCTTTGCTCTCGATTCCAGACAGTTTGAGCATACCAACCTCTTTGGTGTTGTTGACATGGGTACCCCCATCAGCCTGCATATCAACGCCTTCAATTTCTATTACCCTGACAACATCAAGCTTTTTCAGCAATTCTCTTCCAGGGGCTGTTCTTGCTAAACCATCTATTGAAAGTGCCTCAGATTGATCAAGTTCCCGGATTATCACAGGGTGGCCTTCAGAAATTATTCTATTTGCTTCGCCAATTATTTTTTCAGCTATTTCTCTAGTAAAATCCTGAAAATCAAAGTCCACCCTCGCTCTGTCTTGATAAATCTGAGAACCTGTTATCAGACCGAAGTTTTCCGGGTTGTGGTGTACAACTGCGTCTATTATATGGATTGCAGTGTGATATCTCATGTGTGAATATCTTCTGTTCCAGTCTATTTCCATATGGCAATTTGCCCCAGGTGAAAGATTAAAATTGCCTTCTATTCTGTGGAATACATCATCATCCTTTTTTGTAACATCTATAACTTTCAGGTCTGAACCGTTCCATTTTATGGTGCCAGTGTCATTGGGCTGGCCGCCTCCAGTTGCGTAAAAGATCGTTTTATCAAATACAAGGCCAGTATCCTCAGCCTTTTGAAATACCGCATCAATACTCTTTATGTAAGAGTCTTTAAGGAAAATCTTTTCAGTCATAGTTTTGAAATGTTTTATTCGATAATAACTCATCGTTTTATGCTGGATTCAATATTTTGGCGATACCTTTCTTTATCTCCACTCAATCTGAAAAATGAATCAACCTGTATTTTTTATTTTCATCAAATCCATGTTTAGTTAAGAGTAAAAAGCTTATTATGACTATATTTTGCAGTATAATAGTGAAATCTTAAGTTATTATAGAAGCCGATACGATATTCCCTTCAGGTAAAATGGGTACTCAGCCGGTTTTTTTGTACAATCTACAGATACCTTAAAAGATAAAATTTATTGCAATGTTTTCAGGCCTTCAAAGTTGTTTATATAATGATTGTTTTTTCCAGATGAAGTGATTCTGGGAAAGACAAATTAGGACAGACCTGAAAAGGCTGTTTAAAGAAATAACGATAATCGTTTGGAAAACTAAATTAATAACTTTCGCTGCATGAAAGATTAGATCCTAATGATACATTCTCTTGATAATTGCGACGGTGAATTGAAGCCAGATAGCCCAAGTTGGAGATCCATTTCCGAAGTTATCTGATTCAGATAAGCTTCAACTCCTCTTTGTCCACCGGCAGCAAGTGCATATGCATATGGCCTACCGATCAGAACTGCTTTAGCTCCCAGTGACATTGCCTTCATTGCGTCTGCGGCATGCCTGATACCGCTGTCCAGCATTAGGTCAACACCACTTTTCTTTTTATCAGTTATAATCGACAGCGCGTCGATCGTGGAAATAGCTCCATCCACCTGTCTGCCTCCATGATTTGATATGACGATTCCCTTCACACCTACATCAATTCCCATTTCGACGTCATCTGGATGGGTTATACCCTTGAGAACTACAGGGAGTTTGGTAAATTTTATTATTTCAGAAATACCATCCCAGGAGAAT
>JAKAAI010000056.1 GCA_021797055.1 Thermoplasmata archaeon
GCGACGAGCAGAGAACCAGTGATCTGGGACGTATCGCTCTGAAGTTCTCTGAATATTACAGAGGCAAGATCAGGGTTCTTCCAAAAGTACCGATCAATTCACTGAAGGATTTTTCTTACTGGTACACCCCTGGGGTTGCAGCTGTCTCAACATCGATCAACAAAAACACAGACGAAGCCTATAATCTAACAGGAAAATGGAATTCCGTCGGTATCATAACGGACGGGACGAGGGTTCTTGGACTTGGAAACGTTGGACCTGAGGCCTCCCTTCCTGTAATGGAGGGGAAAGCAATGATATTCAATTATCTTGGTGGTGTCAATGCAATTCCAGTCCCTATCCGGGTATCGGATAAGGATACATTTGTTAAGGTCGCATCGGCACTGGAACCATCTTTTGGTGCGTATAACCTTGAGGATATTGAATCACCGAAATGTTTCTTTGTTCTTGAAGAGCTGCAGAAAAGTATGAACATACCGGTATGGCATGACGATCAGCTTGGAACTGCATGCATAACGCTGGCAGGTCTTATCAATTCGCTCAAGATCGTTGGAAAGAAGAAAGAGGATGCAAGTGTCGTTCTATTTGGATCCGGAGCAGCTAATATAGCAACTGCGTATCTCCTGGAAGCAGCAGGATTCGATATGAAGAAAATAGTGATAGCGGACAGCAAGGGAGTCCTGAATCCTGACAGGTCGGATATTGACTCGTTGATGTTCACAAATCCATGGAAGTATAGGCTTGCCATGGCAACAAACGGAGAGCGGATATCGGGCGAGGCTTCAAAGGCATTCAAAGGTGCTGATATCGTTGTTTCGGCGGCAAAATCTGAACCGGGAACAATTCACAGGGACTGGATCTCCACGATGAATAAAGATGCAATAGTATTTGCACTTGCCAATCCATCTCCAGAAATTTGGCCGGGTGATGCGAAGGAATCTGGGGCCAGAATAGTTGCAACCGGGAGGAGTGATTTTCCCAACCAGATAAATAACAGCCTGGTTTTTCCAGGTGTATTCAGAGGAGTCCTGGACGCAAGGGCAAGGAAGGTTGATTTTGATATTATGGTAACAGCTGCAGAATCTATTTCCGGAAGGATACAGGAACCAGACGAGGATCATATAGTTCCATCAATGGACGACTGGCACCTATACCCGGAACTTGCATCTGCCGTTGCATACAGCTGTGTCACAAAGGGATATGCACGTAGATCGGAGTCGAAAGAGAAGTTTCTTGAAATTGCGACTGATATCATAGAGGAAAACAGGAAAGCATACGCTGCTCTCCTTGATAGCGGATCGATTAAGCCAAAACCGGAGGCGTAATAAATGGCAGTGGAAATAAAAATAAGGAAAGCGAAGAAAGAGGATATAGGCGAGATGGCAGTTTTGATTTACAGGCTAAAGAAGCTCAATGAGGAATTCGATACCCATTTCAAGGTGTCAAGCGATGCTGAGAAGCGGATACCTGAATACCTTGAGAGAATCTTGAATGAACCCGATAGATTTTTTGTTATTGTTGCAACAATTGGATCAAAGGTTGTTGCAGTCCTGAAGGCTGATGTCAGGGAAAGGATATCATATGAGCCTCCACAGGATATAAGAATTACAGATTTCTACATTGCACCGGAACATCGCAGAAGCGGCCTCGGGAAGAGGATGATCTCTGAACTAAAGAGCCAGATGAGATCTTCAGGATACAAACTCCTTACAGTCGAATTCCCAACATTCAATGTAATTGCGAAGAATTTCTACATGAAGGAGAAGTTTGTTGAGAATATAACCGTTCTCAGATATATAGAATGATTCCTGAAAGGATGAGCAACAAACATTATAAGGTGCGATCGGAATAACATGACGATATTATGGTAACACACGAAAGTTTCGTATCAAAGGTCATAAATTATAAGAACGTTGAATTTTCGAGGCCCTATGTATTTGTGTCATTTATGGACAATTCAGCTGTTGGCGTAATGACGTTGAAATACATAATTGAAAACCTTGATCTGCATGAGTTTGCAAGGATTTCGTCGCCTTATGTTCCACCGGTTACGGTTTTTGCAGCCGGGAAACTCAGACATCCTTTCAGGCTTTATGCCAATAATTCAGGTACCATAGTCTGCATCCTGAGTGACATACCTGTTGACCCTGATGGGTATTATGAAGTTACTTCAACGCTTCTTGACTGGATTACGTCTGTGAATCCGAAGGTCGTTGTGAACCTTGATGGTGTCGCTTCAAAGGAAGTTCCGGAAGGACCAAGAACATTTGCTGTCGGTGATAAGGAAAATTTAGCTCTCCTTGCCAAAAAGAAGATACCACTTGCAGGTTCAGCACTGATTACGGGACTTGGCGGTAGTATAATCAGTGAGTCGATTGTCAGGCAGGTGCCGGTTATGAGCTTCTTAACAGTTACAATGGAGGAAGTCCCTGATCCAGATGCGGTCATATCAAACATAGATGCGCTGAATTCTCTTTTTTCGCTGGACATAAAAAAGGAGCCTCTCCTTGATGCTGCAAAGAAATATCATGAGGAGTTAACTAAGATAATGGAAGAATACAATAAGGTAAAATCACCTGGAGGGAAAACGCCGGAAAGCATGTACGGTTAACATTGCTTTATAATCATTTTCCAGATTGAATTTTTTTCCGAAAAAGAGAAACCGGTTTACATCAAATCATAACAGGGTTGAGATTGCGAGACCTGCGACAATTGCCAGTATGCCAATAATCTCCAGACGTGTATATCTCTCATGAAGAAAAACTATGATCAAAAATAGTCCGACAGGCACTGAAAGCAATGTTATTACGCCTGTGAGCGTGGATCCATACATCGTGATAAATATCCCGTAGGAACCGTTTGCTATACCCGAAAACAGGCCGCCGATGAATGCTAAGACTCTGAGCCTTACCGGGCTGATAAGCGGCGGTTTTGTGATTGCATTGATGAATACCAGGACTATTAAAATAGAGAGATACAGAAGAAAAGTAAGGAAAATCGGGGCAGGGCTGGATACTGAATCAAAGGAAATCCACTCGAGTGCCCAGAGCAACGGCGAGAAGGCGAGAAAAATGAAGGGAACAGTCACCTTTATCTTTCCTGAATCGTTCCTTTTGTAACCCATAAGGAACAGCCCAAATATTGCGACGAATAACCCTAAGATTACGTAGTTCCCGGGATATATTGCAAATACTATGGCACCAATGAATGTTATCAGTGGACCCTGCAGGTCAAAAATTGTGCTTGATATTCCTGCATGAACACTCCTCAGCCCTATGTAACCAAAGAGATATGCGAAGGCACCGAAAATGCCACCCATTATTATTACAAGGATAATTCTATCTGTCAGGAATATAGGAGCATCTCCAGCAAGATGAAAAATTACAAATTCAATAAAGATGACAAGTGTTGCACCTGAAATATATATCATTGAGAATCTTTCAGGCCTTATACTGTTCAGTGAAACCTTTGCAAACACCACCGCTATTGAAAAACCGAGAGTAATGAGAAGTATCAACAGATACTCTTCTATGATCATCTGGCAGGAAATCTCCACCGGAGAAATCACAAATCACTATTAAACGATCATTGACCACAATCGTTTTGCGGAATTACAAACAAAATGATGTTTTTAATAAAAATTACAAAATTGCTTTATAGGTTTCATTATTTACCTCCTTAGTATCATGGTCAAATATAAATGGGTGGCCCTTTCAAACACCACAATTGGCGTCTTGATGGCCGCAATAAACGGTACTATTATACTAATATCTCTTCCCGTCATTTTCGGGCCTAAAGGAATAAATATCAACCCTCTGGCGCCCGGAACCTTCATCTATCTTATCTGGCTGATAATGGGTTATAACATTATCACTGCCGTAATTCTGCTGACAATAGGCCGCCTTTCGGATATATACGGCAGGACTAGACTGTTCAATCTTGGATTTGTGATCTTTACAGCCGGCTCGATTCTTCTATTCCTGACCCCCAATAAAGGAGATCTTGGGGCAATTGAACTCATCGCTTTCCGTCTGATTCAGGGGTTAGGTGGAGCGTTTCTCTTCGCCAATAGCACCGCCATACTGACGGATGCTTTTCCCGTAAACGAGCGTGGGAAGGCACTGGGGCTCAATCAGGTAGCGGCTCTTGGCGGATCCTTTGTGGGACTGATTTTGGGAGGCGTTCTTGCAGTTTTTAACTGGAGATACGTCTTTCTTGTAAGCATACCTATCGGGTTGCTTGGAACTGTATGGTCTCTGCTTAAGCTCAAAGACAATTCTGTGCGGGATAAATCGCAGAAGATTGACTATGCAGGCAACATAGTGTTTGGCGTCGGGTTGACTATCTTTCTTCTCGGGCTTACATATGGTCTGCTGCCGCCGTCATCCGGTTCGGGCGTAATGGACTGGACAAGCCCATGGGTTTTAAGCGGACTAATTGTTGGTGCTGGCCTGTTAATCGCATTTCCCTTTGTAGAAAGAAAAGTTAAGATGCCGATGTTCAAGCTTTCGCTCTTTAAAATCAGGGCATTCGCGTTCGGGAATCTTGCATCCCTTTTGGGCTCCCTTGGAAGGGGCGGCGTGATGTTTATGTTAATCATACTCCTGCAGGGAATATGGCTGCCACTCCATGGTTATTCCTTTGCTTCGACACCTTTCTGGGCAGGAATTTACATGATACCGATGACACTTGGTTTCCTGACGATGGGACCGCTCGGGGGTGCACTTTCCGACAAATACGGTGCAAGGGGTATCGCAACAATTGGCATGTCAATCGTCGCAGTTACTTTCATAGTGCTGACATTCTTCTCATATAATTTCTCATACATACCCTTTGGCCTCACACTGTATTTCATGGGCTTTGGAAGCGGAATGTTCGCTGCACCCAACACAGCAGCTATCATGAATTCAGTCTCTCCGGATAATAGGGGAATTGCCTCAGGCATGGTTGCTACAGTCAGGAATGTTGCCCAGACAGCCAGCCTTGGAATATTTTTCACTATCGTAATATTTGCACTTTCAAATAATCTTCCGCATTACTTCTCCATCGCTCTCACACAGATTAAAGCCTCTCAGATAGCGCCTATTCTGTCCCAGATTCCACCAACCGAGGCAATATTCTCAGCATTTTTGGGATATAACCCCATGGGTACGATTCTTTCTTTGATTCAAACGCAGTTTCCATCGATCTACTCATCGCTATCATCTACAACAATTGCGACCATGGAATCTCACACATGGTTTCCTCTGGCACTTGCCCCGGCAGTCATGCATGCCCTCGATGATTCATTCTATATAGGTGCAATACTTTCCGCAGCAGCTGCCGTTCTTTCTGTACTGAGAGGCAAGAGGTATTTCCACCATCTAAACATGAGCGATGAGGATCCATCCAGGCGGGATCTGAATGAATCTGTCAACAAATCAGATAATAAACAGATCCCCCAGGATATCAAGGCAGAAACTGGAGGCAAAAAATGAGCGATGACAATTCCATAAAGATATGGAGAGCGTTTGTTGAAACCTGGAAATTATGGAAAAGATCGGTGGATTCTAACTTCTCTTCAGTTAACCTGGACAGCACGAGTTACAGTGTTCTCAGAAATCTCTCGGAAAATGGACCCACAACAATGGTAAGAATGGCCTCTCTGACTAATGTCACACAAGGATGGATTACAGGGATAATTGATAATCTTGAGAAACAGGGACTTGTTGTCAGAAGAAGAAGCAGCGAGGATCGAAGGAAGATAGATCTTATCATTACCGATTCCGGTATGAGGAGATTTAAGGAGGCAAAGAAACTTCATCTGGATTTTATCAAACAGTGTCTTTCAGGAATAGATGATTCCTCAGCGGAGAATCTTCTGAAGAGTTTAGAGACATTGAAGAATTCAATTGCAGAGAGGAACGCGCCAGTTGGAAAATCCAGTAAATAAAAATTGTTTATTTAAGTGGTGAAACAGATTCGTGTGCAGGAATAATTTACGGATGGGAATGTTTGGTCAGGAAATATTAATGCGACAACATTCAGTAACCCATCTGTGAAAAGGGCAAGATTGATTAAAATAATTGCAGTTTTAACAATCCTGATATTTATTACCGTATTACTTGCTTATACTCAGGAATTCCCGCCCATTAGTGTCGTTGCATCTGATAGCATGACGCATTCAGATTACTGGACACCAGGTACCATCAATGTTGGAGACATAGTATTTGTAAAGAAGGTATCACAGGTACCGGATAACATAATTACATATGTTGTGGGCCGTGAAATGGGCTATAAGAGTTATAGTGAATATGGAAATGTGATTCTTTATAGAAGCTCCAGCGGTTTGACTATAATTCACCGAGCAATGTTTTATCTTTCCTGGAATAATTCTTCTCCTGTAGTTCAGGGTTATCATAATCAGAGCTGGATGAAAGTAACAAGGGATTATGTCTTAATTGACAATGCAGGATACAGCCATAGAAACCTTGTCGTATATATTTCAAGTTTTGTAAACGAAAGTGGTTTCATAACGATGGGGGATCATAACCTTGCGGTTTCTGATGAATTCAATTCAAGTTTATCCGCATATATTGCTGCGGACCAGAATGTGGGGATTACTAGCGCACCTGTCAATTCTAATAACATACTGGGAGTTGCCTTCTGGGATATTCCATGGTTCGGCCTCATAAAATTAAACCTATTGCGGCTGTACGGGCAGTGGCCAGAATATAACGAAGTTGCAAAGGACTCATATTATTTTCTATTCGCTTCATTGTTCATAATATTTGGCGCAATACTGTTTCCGTACAAAAAGGTTGGAAATAGGCTGAGGAACTATAGGAGACTAAAAAAATAGGAAAACGATGAATTGCCTTCTAGAAAAGAATACTTTTATGATAGATCCTGCAGAAAGAATAACCCGATAAAACTTAAAACAGATGAAACAATTTCATTTTATCTAAGGATTGATAAATTTGTATGGTGATGAATTAATTAATTTCGAACATGGGAGACCTTTCAATTTATTGGGAACATTCAGGCAGAAAGACAATTTTCTAGTAAGAGTGTTTATCCCCGAAGCAACCGATGTTTCAATTGAGGTATCAGGATCGAGAAAGTTGGCATCTGATAAAGGCAATCAGGTCTTTGAGGCTGTATTTGATGATATGCCAGAAAACGCGCATTATCGCGTATATTACAACGGAAAGGATAACCAAGAACACAGTGAGGTCTACCCATATTCCTTCAGGCCTGAAATCAGTCCAGATGATATCTATCTCTTTAAGGAAGGTCAGCTGAAATATGCATACAGAACCTTTGGTGCACATGTAGAGAAGAGAGATGGAATTAGCGGCGTGAGATTCATTGTCTGGGCACCAAATGCCAGGGCTGTCTCGGTCGTGGGTGATTTCAATTTCTGGGATCACCGCAGGTATCCCATGGAAAATGTCAATGATTCAGGTATCTGGGAGATCTTCATACCTGATCTGAAACACAATGCGTTTTACAAGTATGCCATTAAATTTCAAAGTGGACAGGTCGAAATGAAATCGGATCCTTTTTCCTTTTACATGGAAGAGAGACCAAGAACGGCATCCATTGTGACTGATCTGGATTATGAGTGGACAGATTCCGGGTGGATACAGACAAGAAACAACCATCAATCCAGGAAGTCACCTATTTCTATCTATGAGATCCACCTGGGTTCATGGAAGCGTCCATGGGATAACAGGGATTTCATGAACATAAGGGATTTTGGCAACGATCTGATCAACTATGTTAAAGATCTGGGTTTCACGCATATAGAAATGATGCCGATAATGGAACATCCTCTTGACGAGTCATGGGGATACCAGGTCGTCAACTATTACGCCCCGACTTCGAGATATGGTACCCCGGAGGATTACATGTGGTTCATTAACGAATGTCATAAAAACAACATTGGCGTCATCCTGGACTGGGTCCCGGCTCATTTTCCAGAGGATGAGTACGGCCTCTACAACTTTGACGGCACGCACCTTTATGATCACGCAGACCCGAGACTGGGAAAGCATCCTGACTGGGGAACAAGAATATTCAATCTCGCAAGATACGAGGTAAGGAATTACGTTCTCTCGAATGCGGTATACTGGATCGACGTTTTCCATGCTGATGGTATCAGGATAGATGCAGTAAGCTCCATGCTCTATCTGGATTATTCAAGAAAGGAGGGCGAATGGGTACCGAATATCTACGGTGGAAGGGAGAACCTTGACTCAATATCTTTCTTCAGGGAATTGAATTCCTTCCTGCACAGCACTTATCCATATGTAATAACAATAGCGGAAGAATCAACAGCATGGCCCGGGGTTACAAATTCACTTGAGGCAGGTGGACTTGGCTTTGATTTCAAATGGAATATGGGATGGATGCATGACACGCTTGAATATTTCTCATTAGATCCTGTATACAGGAAATATCACCAGAACCTTATCACGTTCACAATCTGGTATGCTTTCAGCGAGTCCTTCATACTTCCACTTTCGCATGATGAGGTGGTTCACATGAAAGGCAGCCTGTTTACAAAAATGCCAGGAGATGAATGGCAGAAGATGGCCAATCTGAGGTGCCTGTATGCATTCATGTTCCTCAGCCCCGGAAAGAAACTGGTATTCATGGGATCAGAATGGGGCCAGCATGAAGAGTGGAACGTAAAGGAAGGGTTGAGATGGGAACAGGCATCCTATTTCTACAATGCCAGGCTGATAAGGTTCTTCAGGGATGCTCTAACCATTTACACAAACAATAATCTTTCGATATCAGACCAGGATCCATCCGGGTTCGAGTGGATAGATTTCTCCGACTATAACCAATCAGTTTTCAGCTTTATAAGAAAAACAGGAAATGATGGTTTCATACTCGCAGTTTTCAATCTAACCCCCGTTCCAAGAGTGAACTACAGGATTGGCGTACCAAGGGAAGGTTTTTATAAAGAAATACTTAACAGCGACTCAGAAATCTACGGTGGAAGCAACATGGGTAACTTCGGCGGTGTTCATTCTGATGCTGTGGCATCACATGGCAGGAATAACAGCATAAACCTGACTCTTCCGCCATTATCGTCTGTTGTATTCAGATTTACAAGTGATGAAGATGAAAGGTGAAATCTGGGTAGAGAACGTAAAACCTTCTGTTGATAATGGAAAGAGGTACGCAAAGGTCACTGCGGGAGAGGATGTGATAGTTAAATGTGACATAATTTCGCATAGTACCTCAAGGATAGATGCCGCTATTATGTTCCGTCATGATTCAGAAAAGAAATGGCGTTCCTCGTCCCTTGAATTTGTGGATAATGATTCCTGGTCGGGTAGGTTCACAGCTGAAAGGACAGGTTTCTATAGATACAAGATAGTTGCATGGCATGATCAGGTTTCCACGCTTATGGCGGACTGCAAGAAGTGGCTTGATGCAGGTGAGGAGATAAAGGAGGATCTTAACCTGATAAAGAAAACCCTTCGTGGTAACAGCAACTTGAAAGGTTTCCTTGAAGACCTGGAAAAGGACCCAGTTACATCAATCAACAAATTTGTTTTGCCTGATAACATATATTCCGATCTTAGAAAATATTTTCCCCGGCATGACCTGTCAGAATCTGATGAATACCAGGTTTTCTCCGATCCTGTATACGCGGGGTTCGCATCATGGTATGAGATATTTCCAAGATCACAGGGTTCTGACCCAGATAAATCCGGCACATTCAGGGATTGCATAAACAGGCTTGATGATATCAAGGAGATGGGTTTTGATGTCGTTTATCTTACGCCAATTCATCCTATTGGCATTACAAACAGGGTTGGAAAGAATGGTTCCCGTGTTGTAACTCCCAATGATCCGGGGAGCCCGTGGGCCATAGGTAACAAGGATGGCGGTCACAAATCGATTAACCGTGATCTTGGTGCGATGGAAGACTTTGCCCGATTCCTGGAAGAAGCAAGAAAAAGAGGTATGGAGGTGGCGCTTGACATTGCATTCCAGTGTTCACCTGATCATCCTTATGTCAAAGAACACCCGGAATGGTTCAGGCACAGGGAGGATGGTTCGATCAGGTATGCAGAGAATCCCCCAAAAAAATATTATGATATTTATCCGCTCAATTTTGAGATACCAAATGAAAAGGATCTCTGGGAAGAGCTGAAAAGTATTTTTGAATTCTGGATTGATCATGGCATCAGGATTTTCAGGGTTGACAACCCACACACCAAGCCACTAGATTTCTGGGAATGGTGCCTCAATTCCATTAAAAAGGACCATCCAGACGTTGTCTTTCTGTCAGAGGCATTCACCAGGCCCAAGCTCATGTATGCTCTTTCCAAGGCGGGTTTTACAGAATCATACACATATTTCACATGGAGAAATTATGATTTCGAGATAAAGGAATATTTCACTGAATTATCCGGTCAGGATCTATCCAGCTATTTCAGGCCCATGCTGTTCACAAACACGCCGGATATTCTGCCAGTTGTTCTGCAGACGGGCGGAAGAAATGCGTTCATAATGAGGGCCATTCTTGCAGGTTTTCTATCACCGCTATGGGGAATTTACAGCGGCTATGAACTCTGCGAGAATGCAGCTATACCTGGTAAGGAAGAATACATGAATTCAGAGAAATACGAGATAAAGAAGAGGGACTGGTTTGCGCCGGGAAACATAAGATCCATCATATCAAGGATCAATCAGATCAGGAGGCAGGAGAGTGCTTTTCAAGGCAAGATAAATGTCACATTTCTCACGTCTTCAAACCCAAACATAATATTTTTCAGGAGGTTAAATGAGACAACAGGTGAATCTGCATATGTTGCAGTTAACATCAACCCATTTGAATCCCATACATCAAATCTTGTCCTGCCAATAGAGCTGGAAAATATAAAAGAAGGCGAGAGATACCAACTGGAGGATATTTATATTGGCGGATCATTCTACCTCACAGGCAGGAATCTCGCGGTGTCACTGGCACCTGGAGTGAAACCTGCTGTTGTATATAAGGTGAGGCGGTAGATATTGCCTGATGATGTCAACAATCTATGGTACCGGGATGCTATATTTTACGAGGTCCATGTAAAATGCTTCTATGATTCGAACAATGATGGGATCGGAGACTTTGAGGGAATGCGCCAGAAACTGGATTATCTGAAGACCCTCGGGGTGGATTGCATCTGGCTTCTTCCGTTCTATAAATCACCCCTAAAAGATGATGGATATGACATATCCGACTATTATTCGATCCAGCCTGAGTACGGTACAATGGATGATTTCCAGAGATTCCTGGATGATGCACATGCATCAGGAATCCGCGTTATAGCGGATCTTGTATTGAACCATGTATCTGACCAGAATCAGTGGTTCCAGGAGGCAAAGAAAGATCGTAATTCACCAAAGAGAAACTGGTTTGTCTGGAGTGATACAGACAAGAAATACAAGGATGCCCGCATCATCTTCATCGATACTGAGACATCGAACTGGGCATGGGAGCCCAACAGCCGGCAGTATTACTGGCACAGGTTCTACTCATCACAGCCTGATCTGAACTATGACAACCCAGAGGTGAGGGAGGAGATGAAGAATGTAATCAGGTTCTGGCTGAAGAAAGGGCTTGACGGATTCAGGTGCGATGCTGTTCCATATCTTTT
>JAKAAI010000057.1 GCA_021797055.1 Thermoplasmata archaeon
TGTGATGCGGCAGACCCTCCGCATATCTGGAACCGAGATCTGTAAGAAGCATTTCAAGTGCAAGTGGACTCATTACATTTTCAGATGCAATCAGTGGTATGCTATCCTTGAAGTACTCATTATGTTCCTTTGCAATCTCCCTAATTTTAAGAGCTTTCTCAAGATTGGTTGTCATATTGCTACAATGCTTCGTATGTATATTGAGGTTGTGTTAAAGTGAGGCGTTTCCAATTTTCAATATTGCATATCATGCTGCATAAACTCCCTCTTCGGCAACGTACCTTCTTCTGGCCAGTTCCATCATCCTTCTTGTGAACAGTATTGAGAATATTACTACTACAATTCCGAAGATGAATGATGCCCATGCTGCATATGAGATATTTCCGCTTGCTGTTGATATATCAATAAACCTCATCAATCCATGATGAACCTCTAGTGTGTGCCCTGCATAAATTGTTGGCCAGTATTCCCCAATCATGAGACCGCCCCATGTACTGTTTATTGTAGATGATATACCAGAAACAAGGTAAGGGAATGTTGAAGGTATGATTATTCTCCGCATCTTGCTGAAGAAACCCATATTCATGTTACGCATTAGTTCGTTATATTCGGCAGGCATTGCCTTTACGCCCATCCAGAAGGAATAGAAGAGGTAGTAAAAGGTGCTTATGAATGCCAGGCCGAGGACAAAGAATTCATTGGTGAATCCTCCAAGAGCATAATGTATGTCTGGATAGAGTAATACGAAGACAAATGGAAAATAGATTGGCGCAGGAAATGCGGTCAATACCTGGATTGTCGGTATTGATACAGCTTCGGCCTTAAGGTGCATGGCCAGATAGTATCCCAGGAAGAGGGATACGATGAAGGTCACAATTATAACGCTCGCCACCCTCGCATAATCATAAAGCATTCCTATCAGTATTTGCGGCACAATGCTGAATAGCCTGCTCCATTCTGCAGGACTCACGCTGATTACAAGTATGATCGAAAAGTACGCTATCCCAATCAATATAAGAAGGCCTATAGGGGCAAGGATATATCTTCCGTAATTTCTATCAGGTCTTTCATTCATAAACATTTCGTTCTGCGCAGATGCATTTCTCCGGCGATAATATTTCGCAAGACGGGTAAGAGGGGTTGCAGCAACAACCGATATCTTTCTTGTCGTGTTTTTGAAGCTGATCCTCCCTCTCCTCATGACAGGCGCATCAGTATCCACAGTGTATTTAGAAACTGCTCTTTTGCTGAATTCACGCAGGAAATAAATAATCACACCTATGACGATTGCAAGTACAACGAAGGCAAAGATTATTCCGGAGATGTTATTCTCTGCTATGAGATTATCCATTACCGTTCCTATTCCAAATGTCTGGTACGTTGTAACGCCGATGGCAAATACCTCACTTACTGTTATATAGAAGAAACCATCAGACACGCTTGGGAATAGGTTTGCCGCAATCCTTGGAATTGAGAATGGGATGTATACGTTCTTCAGTATTGAAAAGAAACCCATTCTGTAATTTGATCCCACTTCCACCATTTCCTTGGGAATTGTCTTGAATGCCTGATATTCTGCTAGCCATATATTCCACACAACTGCAGTAAAAACCAGGAAATCAGAGGCAAGTTCAACCCCGAGAGGGCCTCCTATCCTTGTGATGAAGAGTATCAGCACTATCGGAAAGAATGATATAACCGGAACAGACTCAAATACCTCTGATACAGCAACAAATATTGTCTCGAAAATCTTTCCCTTTATGGCACCATATGCCAAAATCCAGCCTGTAATTATGGATAAAAGGACTAACCCCACCACTCTACCAGCAGTGGCTAGCACTGCCAGTATTATGATCAGGTATTCCTGCATTATTTCCTCCCGGGCGGAGAGAGCTTTGTATAAAGAAGGTCAAGATATTCGTTGAACTTCGGATTTCTCGGATTTCTTGGCCTTGGTATGTCCACCTCTAATTTTCCTACTACAGTGGCGGGAATATTGTTAAGTATGTATACTTCGTCCGCAAGCTCAAGGACCTCTGTGAGGTTATGAGAAACTAATACCACTCCCTTAAGCGGGGTATCAGTCCTGAAAAGAATGTTGTAAATATCCTGCCTGAGACCCTCAGCGGTCAACTCATCTAGATGAGAAAATGGCTCGTCCATCAGCATAACTGTTGGGTTAGCTGCAAGAGCCCGCGCAATTGCCACTCTCTGCCTCATACCGCCACTCATCTCCTTCGGGTAAAGATCCTCAAAGCCCTGGAGACCTACGGCATCCAGTGCATTCTTTGCCATCTCCTCCGCCTTCTCGTATGGTACCTTCAGCGATCTTGGGGAAAGCATTACATTTTCGAGGGCCGTCATCCAAGGAAATGTAATAATTGACTGGTGGACAAATATCACCTGCGGGGTAGGTTTCGTAATCTTTTTTCCTAGCAGGTACGTAGCGCCTGAATCCGGCTGCAGGAATCCGCCCATAATCCTTAGAAAAGTAGACTTTCCAATGCCAGAAGGTCCAACTATGGCAACAAATTTATCCTGGCCCACTGAAATGTTAATATTCTCAAAAACCTTGTAACCATTCTCGTATGAAAAATGAATGTTTACTGATTCAAGAAGGCTGGTTATGCCATTGGCCCCTGCACTGTCTATTCCCTTGATCGGTTGATCCGTCACCATTATCACCTTCCAAGCAGTTCATATGGGGCACCTCTATCATTCCGGTTTCTCTATTATGGCTTTTACTAAACCCGGCATTCCTAATTCTTATTAATATTTATTTTTAAAAACCTGTTTAATGTATCTGTCTTCCAGATCATGGCTTTGTAATTATGTTAATATGAATTATAAATTATAGATAATTAATATATGATTATCCTGAAATATCTTCCAGTTTCTTCGTAGTGCTCCTTATTCCAGGAAGTACTATGATTCCGCCCACCACGGCAAGCACAGCAAGTGTAAGGTATGTAATGTAGAAGCCATGAGCGACAAATATGGAAAAAGCAATTCCAACCATAAATATCGGTGCAATGTGCCCCAATCCATCCGTAGCGGCTACGCCGTTGCTACGGGCACTGGTAGGGAAGTTCTCCGCAGCATAAACGTAAAGCATGGTTGCGAGGAAAGTGTTGGAAAAGGATGCTATGAAGTCTGCTACGACCACTTCAGCCACGCTTGTCTTGATACCGATTAGCCACATGGAGAGACCCTGGACGAAGAAAAGGATGGCGATAAGATACTTTCTCTCCATCTGGTCAGCGAAAATGAATGAAAGAAAAGCTCCCAGCGCGAACCCTAATCCGCCGAGTCCGACCACCAGTAAACTTGTTGCTATGGTGTATCCGGAAGCGGCGAGCAGTGATGTGGTCAGACCGAGGAATGGATATGCATAGACATAATAGAACAAAAATACTATCAGGACTATAATGAGACGCTTTCCGTTTTTTCTGCTGAAAAGATTGAGAAGCGGGATCTTCCGATCGCTTGTGGTTATACCCCCTTCAATTTCTCCAAGAGGAGGCAAAGATCCATGTTTCTTCATCTGGTAGCTCTCCAGGCGATCAACAACCTTTCTGGCATCATCTATTCTGCCCTTCATCAGGTACCACCTTGGGCTTTCGGGAAGATCCTTTCTATAGAACAGGACGACAACAGCTCCGACTGCGCCAACTATAAAATAAAGTCTCCATCCATATGAAAGTGCTGGAATCAGGAAATAACCAATTATTGGTGCAAGTCCAGCTCCAGTAAAACCAAAAAATGTGCCGAGACTCTGGAAACGCCCTCTGCTCTTCGATGATGACAGTTCGCTAAGATAAGCAGATGCAATGGCCAGATCCGCTCCAATGCCGATTCCGGTCAGAACCCTCCATGCATAAATTTCTATTATATTGGTGGAAACGGCTGTAAGAAGCGAGCCAAGAGAATAGGTTATCAAAGATATACTGAGTGCCTTCTTTCTTCCCAATGAATCGGAGATATGAGACAGGACAAACGCGCCAATTGGATAACCAATCAGTGAAACAATTGTTCCGGTCGACGATACAACAGGCCCCGGTATCCCGAATTGCGCGCCGATTGTTGGGGCAGCAACTCCGATAGTGAGGACATCATACAAACCAAAGAAATAGGCGAAACCGACCAGGACCAAAATAGAATATGACCAGGGCCAGGTTGAATATCGCTCCATTCGCTTACTTATTTCCACACTTGCATCTTCTACCATTTTTAAAAAACCACCTTAATAAGTTAGATCTGGTATACGTATTTAAACATAGCGATAAAGCATTATAATATTAGTTTGAAAATATTTAACCTATAGCATCAAATACGCAGCACTTATTGCTAGTCAATATTTACTCGCACTAACTTCTTTTCCCTGAAGAATTAAGATGAATTTCCTCTGTTAATACATGGTATTTATGAGGGATAAGCAAGCATACTTTTACCGGCAAAATTGCCCTATATACAGTATTCTCATTCAGTCGAATATCTTGCCGGGATTGAGAATGGCCGAGGGATCTATCGCCTCTTTAATTTTCCTCATTATATCAATCGACTCTGATGAATTCTTGAATTCCATTTCATACAATAGAAGATGCTTTTTTTGTAAACCTATTCCATGTTCAGCTGAAACAGACCCTCCGTTTTTCACTGCTATTTTTCCGATCTCAGACATTAATTCTAGTGCCCTATCGTTTCCTTCTGGACTTTTTAGGTTCACAATTAAGGCAGGATGTACGTTGCCGTCACCAATATGCCCTGCAAGCAGGCACCTTATTTTGTATGACCTAGCCGCACTTGAAATTGCCATTAGAGTCTTTGAGATCTGTGAAGTTGGTACGACTATATCAAGAGTGATTGCGGATTCTTCATCACTGCTCCTGAGATTATACAAAGTCCTGCCAATGCTCCGTCTCGCCTCGTAGTATCTTTCCATTCCCTCCTTGTCTTTAACTATTTCTACCGACAGCGGCCTGCTTCTGTTTATGATCTTTACTGCGTTGTTGAGATGCCTTTTCAGGGATTCTCTTGTGGACTGCAGTACAATCATAAGCATATATTTTGAAGTGTCAGGAAAATCCAACAGACCGGCATCTGAAAGTGAATGAAGCGCAAGACCATCGAGGAATTCAGCGATCATAAGCGGAACTCCTTTGGCCTTGAGGTCACCAATAGAGGATGAAAGGTTTGCTATACTGGAGAAGAAAGAAACTATCATTCCAGTTGCTTCTGGTACTGGTATGATCTTGAGGTAGGCCATTGTTATGATACCAAGGGTGCCCTCGCTACCAACGAAAAGTGAGGTGAGATCATACCCTGTTGTTCTCTTTAGTACCTTTCCACCTACTGCAATTTTTCTGCCATTGCCCAGAACTACATCCAACCCCAGAACCCATTCCTTTGTGGTTCCGTAAGCTATAGCCCTGAGACCGCCCGCATTGGTTGCGATTGTTCCGCCTACTGTGGCGATTGCGGAACTTGCTGGATCTGGAGGGTAGAAAAACCCTTTTTTATTTAGTGCGGCATTGAGATCTGATAATATTACTCCGGGCTGAACTGCTACATATCTATCCCTTGTGTTGATCTCTATAATCTTGTTCATTTTAACAGTGCTTAACACAATTGATTTTTCCAAGGGGACGGATGAACCAGTCAATGACGAACCACCTCCGCGTGTAACTATGCTGACTCCACTTTTCCGGCATATGTCAATTATCTTGCAGACCTGATCTGAATTTACCGGAAAAGCCACTCCTATCGGAGTCCTTCCAGTTATGTAGGAGGCATCACTTGAATATTTTACGGTTTCCTCCTGCGTATCCACATAATTTTCTCTGAGGAGATTGGAAAGAGGAGTATTGATATCCATACCTTAACATATTGTGATCATAAATAAATTCGTCGCATTTGTTTGATTTAGCCCCTATATATCTGGTATCTGTTTTAATAATCATCGCCTCTTAGGCTCTTATGCTTAAAATAGATGACCTTGCATCCAGTTATGAAGGAGAAATAACATTTCTGCTCGGAAATGAGGCAATTGCAAGAGGAGCTCTTGAAGCTGGAGTTGGTATTGCAACCGCTTATCCTGGCACTCCATCCAGCGAGGTTGGAGATACACTTGCAAAAATTGCTATGAAGGCTGGTTTATATTTTGAATTCTCCGTAAACGAAAAGGTTGCTTTTGAAATGGCCTACGCAGCCGCAATTTCTAAGATAAGAGCTTTGACATTCATGAAGGTGGTGGGTTTGAATGTTGCTTCTGATTCTTTCATGACAGCAGCATATACTGGAATAGAAGCTGGGCTGGTTATAATGACTGCTGACGACCCTTCGATGTTTTCATCCCAGAATGAACAGGACAACCGTCATTATGCAGAGATGGCGCATATACCTCTGATCGAGCCTTCCTCGCCTCAGGAGGCAAAAGATTTCCTGGTATTTGCATTCGAACTTTCCGAGAGGGAAAAGATACCCGTCCTTTTCAGGTCGACGACCAGGGTCAGTCACCAGAGAGGAATGGTTCATCTTGGAAAGATAAGGTCAAGGAATAAAGACGGGCACTTCGAAAGGAATATTGAAAAATATCTCCCGTTCCAGCCATTTTCAATGAAAATGAAAACAGAAATTCTTGACAAAATGCGCAGAATATCACAATTAGCTGATAGTTCAGACCTGAATAAGGTAGAGGGGAATCCTGCTTCAAATGTTGGCTTCATAGTTTCTGGAGCGGCATATGGTCCTCTCGTGGATGTGCTACAGGATCTTGTCCTCGATGTATCTGTATTGAAGATTGGCATGGTCAATCCACTTCCAAAGAAATTAATAGAGAGTTTCCTGAGAAGCCATGATACAGTGGCTGTTGTGGAAGAACTTGATCCATTTGTAGAATCTGGTGTGAGAACAATTGCACAAATGCGGGGTATAAGGACAAGAATAATCGGCAAGTTAGACGGTATATTTCCTGAGAGTTTTGAGTATACACAGGATGTTATACATGATGCAATCGGCAGGTTTATTGACATCCCAGAGAAAAGGGAAAGACATGTTTCTAAGATAGACATACCAGGAAGGTCTCCGGTGATGTGCCCGGGCTGCCCGCACAGGGGGACATATTATGCGGTTAAACGAGCAGTCAGGATGTCTGGGATCAGCAATGTAATATTCCCATCAGACATAGGCTGCTATTCCCTTGGCATTTCACAACCATATGAGCTCTCTGACACGCTTTTGAGCATGGGTTCATCTATTGGGATAGCACAGGGTTTCTCAAAGTCAACCCAACAGAAAATAATCGCCTTCATAGGTGATTCAACATTTTTCCATGCAGGCATCCCTCCGTTAGTAAATGCCGTCCATAATGGATCAAATATAATACTCATTATTATGGACAATGCTGCTACTGCTATGACTGGCCAGCAGTCAAACCCTGGAATGCCGGTCGACAGCATGGGAAACAGGGCGCAGGAAATCAGGATAGAGGATATTGTGCGGTCATGCGGTGTGAAGAATGTTTCAATAGTCGATCCCTTTGATACAAGAGAAACAATGAGATCTGTCAGTAATGCGCTTCACAGGGATGAGTTATCTGTTATTATAACAAGGAGGGAATGCGCAATCATAACAGACCATTCAAGAAGAAAATTGGGCGAAGTAGTGCCATATGCAATCGATCAGTCAAAATGCACGCAGTGTGGTAACTGTATTGAGAATTTTGCGTGCCCTGCCATCACATATTCGTCCGGAAAAATAGAGATTGACAGCAGGTTGTGTGACGGTTGCGGACTTTGTTCAGAGATATACGTCTGTCCATTCAGGGCTATCTCGACGGCGGTGAATTGATAAATGACTTTAAATATCAGGGTCTGTGGCGTGGGCGGCCAGGGAGTGATAACCGCAGGGCTGCTGATTTCGGATGCATCAATTGCCAGTGGGCACAATGTTGTTATGTCCGAAATACACGGTCTGGCACAGAGAGGCGGAAGTGTATTCGTGGATATCAGGATAGGAGATGGGAAAGGATCCATGATACCGGAAATGGGAGCGGACATGATAATAGCACTTGAATCCATGGAATCTGTAAGGAACATTTCAAAATTAGCGAGAAACGGACTCTGCATTGTAGGATCAGAAAAAATTCCACCAGTTTCACTTGGCATCCGGAGACAGGATTATCCCGACATAAAGAAAATGCTCTCTTCAGATAGAAACGTAAGAGCCTGCTTCATTGAATCGGTTTCGCTTGCTGAGAGTTGTGGTGACTACCGTGCCTCGAATGTGGTTTTACTTGGGGCTGCCATAGCATCAGGCATTTTCCCTTTTGAGATGAAAGATATGCTTGCTGCTATCTCCCGAAGATTCAGCGGAAATGCATATAATATTAACAGATCTGCTTTGGAAAAGGGGTTTTCTGCATTCAATGAAATCAGTTCTGAATTGAAGCAGGATGCTAGCTGAATAACATTCTAAATCCAGACATTTTAAAAAAATTCAGGTTAATTTTTCAGCATTAGCGATGAAAATACTACAGATCCTATAGAGGCAAATTTTCCTTCCGGAAATGGTTATTTTGATACTACCATGCGTCCCATCCAGCATCCACCAGAAGAGATGATCCAGTTATCATTTCAGCATCATCACTAGCCAGGAATACAATAGCTTTCGCAACATCCTGGGGCTCCATAATAAATTTACCTCCCTTTCTGAAGGGTATATTCCTTCCAAGTTCCGCCAGGCTTGCCGGATCCTCTAAAAGTGCCCTTGTTGCTTCTGTTCTGGTTCCACCAGGGCATACTGCATTTACATTGATACCATGCGGGGCTGTTTCTACAGCAAGTGCCCTGGTAAGACCTATGATTCCAGTCTTGGCCGCAACATATGCAGATAGATTTGCTCTCCCCACGAATGAAAAATTTGACCCTATATTAACTATCCTGCCCTGTTTTCTCCCCAACATGTGCTTTATCGCGTATTTACACCCTAAAAATGCACTCTTCAGGTTGTTATCCATAACCTGCATAAATTCATCAGCTGAAGTGTCAAGCACACTTTTGTTGAGCGAGATAGCTGCATTATTGACGACAACATCCACCTTACCGTATTTACTGACAACAAAATCAAAGAGTTCAGACACCTCGTTTTCTGCTGTCATGTCTGTTTTCCTGAAGATCGATATTCCACCCATATCAAGAATTTCTGATACCGTATCTTTTCCACCCTCTCGCGGATTTACTATCTTATCCGCAACAATAACCACTGCACCTTCTTTCGCGAAGAATATGGACGCTGCCTTTCCAATTCCGGAACTGCTGCCGGTAACAATGACGATCTTATCTTTCATTTTCATCGTATAACATCTTCCCGCTCGTCTGATGCATCCATTTTGTCCGGGTGATTACTGGATTCACTCTGCAATTTAATCGAATCCTTTATGGATTTCTTTGCTGAGTCGATAATTGGCAGGTACCCTGTGCATCTGCATATGTGACCATTCAGGCCATCCTTTACGAAGTCATCGAGGTTTCCATTGAAATTGGTATTGATTTCGCCATTATCCCTGGCTTCTCTGACCATTGACTCAATGGCATTCACAAAACCGGGAGTGCAGTAGCCGCACTGGAAGGCCCAGTTTTCCATGAAATTTTTCTGGATATGGTTCTTATCACCTGTTATTGGAATGTTCTCCGCGGTTTCGACTCTTCTACCATTAAGCCTGAACGATGGCATCATGCACGAATAGACAGCCCTGTCATCAACTATCACTGTACATGCACCACATCCCTCGCCATCGCATCCCTGCTTTACCGCAGTAATGCCCATCCTTTCTCTTATAATATCAAGTGCGCTTTCTCCTGGCTTGAATGATGTGCTGATCCTTTCACCGTTCAGTGTGAAATTAATCCTCTTCTGTTTTTTCATTTCAATATGCCCCCCTGCTTTGGAAATCTGCAAGAACCCGCCTGATATGAACTGCAAGTGTATGTTTCCTGAAATCTGCGCTCGTCCTCTCATCTGACCTGAACTGTATGGATTTGCTCTCATTAACCAATGAAAAAGCCTCGTCTATTGTCTCTTTTGTTAGCTCCATTCCATTTAATCTCTCTTCTACAGATGATAACCTGACAGGCTCTGACTCAAGTGAACCGCCACCTATCGCTATCGCAATTTTTTTAATTGTTCCGTCTCTGATGTCTGCAGATAACCCGAAACTTATATCGCTGAATCCGTGACCAGTTTTGCCTATTTTTACATATTGTGTATTGTTGAATTTGTTTAGTGGAATCAGCACTGATTTGATAATTCCACCCGGCGGGATATTTGGTTGAAACATCCCTGAATATAGTTCTTCCAGTGCTATCGATTTATTTGAGGTACCATCATAGAAATTCACTGTAGCTCCAAGTGCCAAAAGACATACTGACATATCAAAGGCAGGATATGCAGTAAAAACCTGTCCTCCTAAAGTGCCTAAATTTCTAATTTCCTTCGGTATTGAGAGTAAAGCGGTCCTTGCGATATTGAGGTCCCGGGTAAACTGAATCATGTCTGCAAGCTTTGTCATTGAACCTATCTCTAATGAATCATTATTTTTTCTACTGAAGGATAGTCCCAGTTCGTCAAGATCAACCAGGCTCCTAACGTTGCTCATAAGACCCTTGTTCATAAAGATAGATATCCCAGTCCCACCTGCTACAGGCATTGCATCCTCATTCTCCCTGAGGAAATCACATGCCTCTTCCAGGTTCTCTGGCTTTAGATAATCCCTGACACTCGCGTTTAATGGCATAATCAAAGAACTTATCCTAGTTCATATTACTTTGCAATCCGTTTATCAACAATGTCCTTTGATAATGCTTATTTTAAAATACATGACATTTACTGAAATCTAGAAAACGTTGGCTGGTGAAATAATTCTTAAATGATCAAAGCATTACTGTATGATGACATCAGAGATGAAACCAAAGCCAGAGATGGATGCGGTCAATTCAGAGCTGTTTAACGGTCTTAAAAATAGGAAACTCCTTGTTCAGCAATGCAATGAATGCAAGAATTTACAGTTTTATCCTAAACCAATATGTGTTAAATGTGGTTCAATCAATCTAGGTTGGAAAGAATCCAGCGGAAGAGGGAAAATTTACTCTTTTACCCTCATAAAGAGGGTTATCATGAATTCAAAGGAATTTGAATCAGAATTGCCTTATCTGATTGCCTCTGTGGAACTTGAGGATGGAGTTAGGATATACGGAAGATTGAAGGATAACAACGCCAGAATAGGGCAGCATGTTTCCTTAGACCCACTGGATACAGGTGACATAGGACTGCCCGGTTTTAAACTATCCTGATCATGCAGAGAGAATGGACTGTATTTCTCTTTCACGCTCCTTGGCTACTTGTAGGTTGATTACTTGTGGCGTCGAAAAAATATATAT
>JAKAAI010000058.1 GCA_021797055.1 Thermoplasmata archaeon
TGGGTCCCTCTCTGAGGTCCCTTTTCCTGAAATCGTAAATGCTTGGGGCATGGATCAGTGCAAGATCAGATTTCATGCAATCCACAGGAATACCGTAGAAATAAATTTATTGAACCAATAAAAAAACTATACCGTTCCTGCTTTCAGGAGTGATTAAAAATTAAACAAAATAATATAATTAGTTTATGGCGGGCTTGCTAGATGTCCATTCAATGCCATGAACCCTATGACCAATGCAAACACTGTTCCAATTCCCAGTATTATCCATTCCACATAGTATGCATATTTTCCGGAGGCCTTGACTGGTTTAATGTACATTATTGGAGAAAGAATCGCACCTATTCCATCAAAGAGATATAAGCCCATAGCTGTTATCAGATCGTTTCCAGTTTCGAGTTTAAGCTGAACAATGCTGTATGCACCGACCAGGACATATATACCCAGAATGACAACCATTATTGGAAAGATACCGAGGTGTATATTTTTCTGGTCCTTGAATGCCATAGCTGCTGCAATTATGAGAAATAGCCCGAATAGAAGAAGTGGATCGCCAAAAAGCATGTTATATGGTATTCCATAACTGGTCATTGGCCAGGCAAATGACATATAGAAACCACTTGCAAAATCAAACGCTCCTACTCCAATCGCAGGCACTATTAAAGCCCTTATCTGATCAAAGTTGCCTCTGGCAGCAAAGAAGAAATAAAATGCGCCGATAACTGTACCAAGGGCCAATCCAATAAGCATCACGGCCAGTGGATCAACAAATACTGACATTTTTTATCACCATTTAAACAATCACCTATGAGGTATTCTAATCCTACCCATATATGTAAGGTATAGAAATACACAAAAACACTTACTGGCTACAAATCCTGCTGGCAATTACTGGATATAATCTGATTCTAAAAATAAATTACATCACTCTTCTGTTTTGAACTATGATGTTCAATTTCCCTTCCTGATCCTTGTCAATTAAATTGCCGCATTTTTCACATTTAAGGCTCATATCAGGTTGAAGGATAAAACGTGATTCTCCACATACAGGGCACGTGCTTCTTACCCACAGCTTGGAGTAATCCGTCTGTTCAACATATCTCCTCGCCATTTCTTCCCTTTTCTCATTAATATCCCGGGCAGGCCTTGGTTTCATCAAAATCGACATTACCCAGGCGAATCCAACAAGTGCCCAGATCAGAACAAAGACAGTAACAAGAAGGGAGAGAATACCATTAGAGAGAACAAGAAATGACGCAACACTCAGAAGAGTTGCTGTGAAATTAACAAGCAGCGACCTAAGGAAACCATTTTTCAGACAGATATAGTTGAGAACCAGTACACTAAGCAGAAAGCTTATTGAATCTGGCCCCAGAAAAGGCAAAAAATACCCAATAATAAGATCAATTGCAGCAGCTATTGTAATGATTTCGAACTCTCTTCGTCTCTTTATGACAGGATCTTTTGAAATTGATCCTGACACTTGGAGATGTCTTGCAAGAAAAACGATAACTGCAATTGGGATCAGTTGCATCAGAACAGAAAATATGATGGCTGTATAGCCATAGACAATTATAGCAGAAGAATCCGGGAGTCCGAGGCTCGTAGGCGCTATACCAGCAAGGCTCTCAAGTGTAGAAACCATGAGACCTAAAAACATATAGAATGCAAAATAGTGTGAGAAGGCAGATATATCTGATGAGGATGCTGAGCTTTCAGTTCCATTTTTTTTAACAATCAGAACCTTATCAACCAGGATATAAGCAATCAGTACAGTAATCAGGATCCAAGTTAAACCAATCGTGAAAACGTTGAGAAATGGTTTAGCATATGATGGAGAATTATTGGTCAGGTACGACAGCGTTCTGGCAAGGTCCGTGAAGGCATACAGCGAGATAGCAAGACCAGCAAATATACCAATTAAAGCGAGAAATACGGCAGCTTTCGTGACATAGGAAGGCCCAGCCGGTTTTAACTCGGTTCTCTGCTCTTCACTTTCCAACGGATCATCACATCTTATGTAAGTGATATGTTGAGCCGGTTATTCAGTTTGCCCTTTACAAGTGTAGTTTTGATCTCAATTGTGCCAACCTCTGATGTGTTTTTGACCTGCGTGCCCATATCCGGAAATTCAGGTAAATCCGAAATTTTCGTAAGTTTTATCTTCTCAAAATCTGGAACTTTACCCTTGGAAATTTTCATCAATTCTGGTGTTTTTGAAAATTCTTCTCTAGTCACAAATCTTTGCTGCACAGGAACAGCAGAAGTTACCACACTTCTTGCCTTTTCAAGTATATCGTTTACGATCTCATTAGTCATGTTCTCTATATAGATATCTATCCACGCGGAATCATCATATGTTTGGTTAATTCTGCAAGCTGATCCATAATCTCTATAGGCAACCCCCTGAAGAATAAAGAGCGCAGTTCTGAACTTCATGTGCTGAAATCTTACTTTCCAGTCTATTATCTGTTTAACTTCCTTCCCTATAATATCGACAGGATACGTATCAAGTGACATTAAGTGAATAGATTCGCCGTCATACCATGTATCAACGATAATGTAGTTCTTACCGTCAATCATCACATTTCCCTTGTCGTTTGGCTGTCCATCACCAGTAGGAACGAATATGGATTTATCCACTACCAGATCCGTGAATTCCACTTTGGTAGCCTTGCCTACCCCCTCAGTGGCATAGGGATCAGCCAGGTAAAGTCTTTCAGTTTGCATCCCATCCATATTACCTGTATTTTTAAAACTGTTTCTTTTTTACATAACATAAAGTTTTATTAGGGTTGGCATACCGGTGCCGATGGACCTCAATTTTCTCTATGGGCTTAAGCGCGAGGGCATAAAGATGGATCTTGAGGTCATGAGAAATTTTGCACCAATGGTTGGAAATCCACAGGACAATTTTTCATCCTTCCACATAGCAGGAACAAACGGGAAGGGTTCTACATCTGCCTTCATTTATAACATACTGATGGAACGTTTCCACACAGGATTGTACACATCGCCGCATCTGGTCAAGTTCAACGAAAGGATCGTAGTGGATCGCAATTTCATCCAGGACAGAGAAATTGAAGAGTTTATGGATCGCTATATGGAAAAAATACTTGAATTGCAAAAAATAAATAGAAATCCAACATTTTTTGAAACAACTACTATGCTTGCATTTGACTATTTTTCAAAAAGTAAAGTCTCGTATGCATCTGTTGAGGTTGGGTTGGGAGGAAGATTGGATTCTACAAATATCATAACACCTCTGGTTTCGACAATATGTAATATTGGATATGAACACTTTGACAGGCTGGGTTGCTCCCTGGACTCAATTGCATTTGAGAAAGGAGGCATAGTGAAACATGGGATTCCATTTGTGCTTGCAGATGACAAACCTGAAGTCGTATCTACTTTGAAGAGGATATCTGATATTAGAGATGCAAGGATGCACAGGGTATCTGAGGAGTGTAAAATATCCTCTCTGACCCAGGGCGAAAGCGGCCTCGGATTCTGTGTAACTACAGAAAATCAAAAGTATGATATCGAAACAAGAATGCTGGGCGACTACCAGGTAAAAAACATTCTTGCAGCTCTTCTGACATTGGAGATAGCTGATCTTCCCGGGATATCCAGAAAGGAGATAGAGCGTGGAATTAGAAAAACAGTATGGCCAGCAAGAATGGAGATACTGTCACGCAATCCATTTATTCTTGTGGACTGCGCGCATAACCCCCCTGCGGCAAGGGCACTTGTGAATTCCTACAAAAAAATATTCAATGAAAAGATCCCTGTTGTTATCGGAATGTTATCAGACAAAGACTGGTACTCATTTGCAAGGACAATTAGCGAAATATCTGATACCGTTATCTTTACAACTCCTGAAGAGCCTGAAAGATCTCTTTCGCCAGACATACTTGTAAAATATTGTGGTTCCTTCTTTAGCAAAGTCAAGGCAATAGCAGATCCTGTCGAAGCATATGAATATGCGAAATCTAATTTCAGCAGGTTTCTTGTGACCGGTTCCATTTATTTGGTTGGCAAAATCAAGGAAATTGAAGGTTCAAATTTGATGCCTTATATTCTGAATTAATTATTCATTTGCCATATCATAAAAAAACTTTTTAGTACTTCCAGTCTCTAACGAAATTCTGCTGATTTAGATGGCTAATCCTTTTTTTAAATATTTGGAAAATAACCAGCCAAGTGATTTCAGGCTGGATGTTTTGTCAAGTTCATTCATTCCAGACTCGTTCCCGCATCGTTCTGAACAGATAGATCAGATGGTAAAGGCACTCAGCAGCGTCATGAGGAACAACAGACCATCAAACCTCTTGCTTTACGGGAAGAGCGGAACCGGTAAAACATCAATTGCAAGAAAAGTATCTGAAATGCTTACAGAAGCATACTCCGAAAGCGTTAAGATAATTTACCTGAACTGTCAGATCAACGATTCTGCATATTCTGTTCTCGTAAATATGACCAACTCAGTTCTTGCGGATGAAAAGGAGAAAATACCGCTATCAGGGTGGACTCTTGAAAGAGTTTATGCCTTCCTTCTTAGCACGCTTAAGGGTCTTGACGGATATGTTATCCTAATGCTTGATGAGATAGACAAACTAGTTCAGAAAAATGGAGGAGATTCACTTTACCCGCTGTTAAGGCTATCCGATGAGTCAATTTCATGCAAGACATCACTGATAGGTATAACCAATTACACCTCATTCGTTGAAATGCTTGATGCACGCGTCAGAAGCAGACTCAATCAGGAAAGTATAATATTCCCTTCGTACAACGCTTCACAACTGAGGGATATTTTGCAGGAGAGGATCTCACTTGCATCTCTCAGTTCATACGTTGATGAATCTGCGGTGAGCCTTTGCGCGGCAATCGGGGCGAGGGAACATGGTGATGCCAGAAAAGCAATAGATCTGATGCGTATTGCGGTCGAGATCGGAATCAGAGAAAAAATTGCCAGGATAAACGAGGATCATATCTACCAAGCTAGGGACAGATATGAGAGAAACATCCTGAAGGAATCCGTAAGCGGACTGCCGCTTCATTCCAAGATACTGCTGCTCAGCGCCGAGATCACGCAGGAAAGTGAACAGAATCAGATGATAACTGGCGAAATATTTGACAATTACAAGAAAATATGTGATGAATTAAATATACCAAGCCTAACATCGAGGCGAATAAGTGATCTGCTATCGGATCTTGATGACATCGGCCTGATAATTTCAACCACAAAGAGTCTCGGCAGATACGGACGGACCAGGCTCATCAGGGTACCGGACAATGACGGAAGCATAAAGCGATATCTGCTTGAAGATGAGATTCTGGGTACATTTAAAGGCATCAAAATGGGGAAACAGCACAGACTCAAGATGGATCTCGATGAAGTTGCTGGGCAAGGTCTCTCCGGTGAAAGGGATAGTTATACCGATGATATCCTTTCATCAAAACCGGAAGACGAAGATCAGGCATAGATTGCGCACAGGTCGTCTGCAATAGGAGTCAGCTTTAGATTCTTTTCCTTCGCAAAATCATCTGGCGCCTTTGTCCAGTCATAGTTATCAACAAGTATGAGAAACTTACTAGAAAGGTGAGTATAAACAGTACTGAGTTCAAATGTCACATGGTTATAGGTATGCTCTGAGTCGTGCATAAATATATCAATCGGGCCTAGCCTAACTATTTCTGATGGTAAAGTCTTCTTAGTATCACCTATGATCAGTTTCCAGTCGTTTTTTAACTCTTCAGGAACAACAAAACCAACTGGCTCTGGTTTTTCTGAGTCCCCATACCTGACGCCAAGATCAAAACTGGTAAGTTTACCACCTGTCTGTTTCAGTGCTTTCAGGAAAGCATAACTTGTGGTTCCAGGACCAACCCCCGTTTCAACTACGTGCCGCGCATTCAGATTGACTGAAATCGAATATATAAACCTCAACTCATCAGGAGAGACCTGCCAGAAATTCCTGCCTGATATTTTGCTTTCCGTATATTTAAGTATAGGCTCAGCGTCTGAAACTGCCTCAGCGAAAGCACTCTCTTCTATCCCGAGGGCCTTAATAACTGGCTTATAATTTATTGCCATTAAGACCAAACCTGATCGGTTTCTCTATCTCTGCTATTATTGCCTCCTGCCCATGACTTTTTGCAATCTCATCCCTGAACTTAACTGGATCAGATTTTATCAGGTCAAATGTATTATAATGCATGGGTATGACATATCTTGAACCAAGCATCTTTGATGCGAACACAGCCTCTCTTACCCCCATGGTGTAGTGCCCTCCGATTGGAATAAGCGATATGGTTGGTTTCAGGATATCATGAATTAGTTCCATGTCCTTGAATACACCGGTATCGCCAGCATGGTAAAGCGTGAGCCCATCCTCTATCACGACGCCCATAGGGCTGCCTCCATATTTTCCATTATATCCTGATGAATGGAATGCAGGTACAGATGTAATCTTCACGCCATCAACAACAGTTGACCCAGAATAGTTTATCCCAATGACATTGACGTCTTTGTCCTCTTCTTCGAGGAGGGAAGCAAGCTCCACCATGGTTACTATCGTTGCAGAATTCTTCTTTGCAATTTTAACTGCATCCCCTACATGATCCATATGTCCATGCGTTACAGCTATGACATCTGCTTTGACATCTTCAGGCTTGACCTTTGCAACTGGGTTTCCATTCAAAAAAGGATCGATCAAAACCTTCTTGCTTGAGCCAACTGTAAAACACGCATGTCCATGCCATAAGACTTCAAAATTATCTCCCATGGGTAGAGATTATTTCATTATATTTAGAATTCTTCGATCCAATATTCGTGTGTAACTTTAGTCAATCTTTCAATTTTCAAGAGACAAAAAATATTTCCACAAAATGCATCAGTCATAAATTGAATCTATTATTAGACGCTCTAATTGGAACTGCACTAGGAGTTTCACTTGCTGCACCTCCAGGACCAATAACCTCCATGATTATTTACCGTGCTTTAACATCGATAAGAATGGCAGTAATTATTGGGTTTGGAGCAATGACTGCGGATTTTATTTTGTTAGTCATAACATTCTTTCTCAAGACAGAAATTGATCTCTCAGCCTATCTCAAATATATCTACGCCATTGGAGGAGGTTTTCTCTTCCTGATCTCCTATCTTATGCTCCGTTCTGATAACACAGATAAAATCGTTACAAGATCCGGTTCATACCTGAATGGATTCACTGTAGGCATTGTTAATCCTGCTCAAATTGGCTGGTGGATGACAGCAGGTCTTGGTTTCCTAGAAAAGTTCGGTCTTCCAGTTTTCTATTTTCTGTTTGTGGGGACCACAGTATGGGTCATTATATTATCATATGCAGTCAGGGTCGGTGTAAAAATTTATGGAACACGGCTTACGACCGCGATCAAAGCTTTTAGTTTTTTGATACTGATTATATTCGGTGCATATTTCGAAATACTTGCTTTTATCTAATCTCTATGGAGCATAAGGTAGTCCTGGTTGCGGAATTTGGAAAAATATGTCTTTTTTCCAGACCACCAATATCGATAGTAACTGAAAAAACAAAACCACTTATTATTCATAGAATTCAGTTTTTCAGAAACAGTTTTATAAATATTGCCATTTATGCCATGAGAAAGCACATTCTGTACCATATCGGATCGAACCGTTTAAAACGGGCTGAATATAACTAGCGTCAACTGATATGAAGAGATACATAAAAACATTAAGCGGCCTGACTTCTCGTTATACCCATAAATTTGCTTTTGTATCTCTTCTTTTTATAGTTTTTTCAACGCTCTTTGACGTGATTTTTTGGGGCATATTTGACTATCGCTATCGATTTCTGAATCCGGTATATTATGAGCTATTTTTTACAATGGGTTGGACTTTTATACCCATGATTCTCTCCCAGAAATTATCTGACTACAGGATATCTTATATCTGCACCGGATACTATCTTTTCAACATCGAGGATCTATTTTTATCTCATACTCTCTGGCAGGGTACCTGCCGTCTTTAATGGCATATACGCTCTTGGCGTTCCAAACCCCCATCGTTAAACTAGTTTACATATGGGAAGCGATCGGAGTTGCTTTTATTGTCTTTCTCTGCTTAACATTCGGAAATGAAGCGCAATCAATTACGAGATTCAAAAGCTTCCTTTTGCCAGCTTTCATCTGTGCATCGTCAATCTACATAATTTACGCATTCATCCTCTATTTTATCCCATCAAACGTGCATCCAATTTTTTTCGAGCTCTTCTTCGTATCATGGACAGTGGCCCCAAAATTGATCTCATGGAAGGTCCTGGATGCAAGGGTGGCAATTTCTTCCAGATCATATTTTATTTTCACACATTTCACAGTACCCTGGAATCTTTCGATTATCTTCACTATCATCATTACGGGATTACTGAAACTTGCGGGCAAAGATCTTAACTTTAGAGTGGGTCCACCCGACAATGCAGATAAAAATGCAAACTAATAAAATTTATTTGGAATTGTATAAAAAGGGAAAGGTTATTGAAGAACTTTGTCTCTGAAGGTCTGCTCAACATTCATCTTCGGAATATTTGAGCCGCTTACGACTTGGAGTGCAGGTGGATTCTCAAGATATCCTTTCACCTGTTCATTGATCCTCCTTGTGAAGCTCGGTATTGTGTTGTTCTCATAGAAGATACCTGTCGGAATCCTTTTATCCATTTCCAGTGATTTCATGAAAGCTCTCTGATATATCTCTTCAAACTGATCTACATTGCTCTCGTTAATTGTTGGGTTCCAGGATTTGTCGTCCTCGAGCTTATACACCTTCTGTCTATAGACTTCCATTGTGTTTATGTTGTTATATGTCGGGCATGGCTGAAGTACGTCTATGATGGATGACCCATCATGCATTATCGATTTCTTTATTATCTCCTTAAGCTGTTTTGTATCAAAAGAGAAACCTCTTGCCACGAATGTGTAGCCTGAAGCAAGCGCCAGTGCAACGGGATTAACCTGCCCGAATACGTTTGGCCTAGTAAGTGATTTCGTCTGCATTCCAAGAGCCATTGTAGGTGCAGCCTGTCCCTTGGTCAGTCCATAGACCTGGTTATCGAACAGTACCACTGTGATACCAGTATTACGTCTCCCCTCAGCTACAAAATGACCTGCCCCGATCGATAAAAGGTCACCATCCCCTCCTGTAAGCACAACCTTCAGGTTCGGGTTAGCCAGCTTTACGCCGGTTGCAAAAGGAATACCCCTTCCATGAAGGGTATGCATCCCTGCCGCATTTACATAATGCGGTGTTTTGCCCGAACAACCAATCCCAGATATCATTGCGAGATTCTTTGGATCAAGGTTCAGTTCCGTAAACGCCTGCGTAAGTGCAGTCAGGATACCGAAATCACCACAACCAGGGCACCAGTCAATCGCAACATCTGTTCTAAAATTATGCGCCATTTTTTAACACCACCAATTTTTCATTACTGTTCATTATCTTCAGGGCTGCATCAAGCACCTCATCCATCGTGACATGCCTGCCGTTGTATTTGAGAATCCTCCTTTCAACAGTCAGGCCAGTATTCATCTTTATCACCTTGCAAGCCTGAGCCGTCATGTTGCTTTCAACGGCTATTACCATCTTTGCCTTCTTTATTTTATCCGCAACAAATTCAGAAGGAAAAGGTTCAAACATTTTGAGATACAGCAAATTCGCCTTCACTTTTTTAGAGGCAAGTTCGTCAATAACATCCAGTATTACTCCCTTCTGGCTTCCCCAGGTCAAGAATGTGACATCTGCGTTCTCCGGGCCAATCATAACTGCGCGGTCTTTCATTGGTATCTCCTTTACTGCAGTTTCGAGTTTCCTGAACCTTTTTTCCATTTGCATATCTCTTACCACCGGATCCTCGGTAACATGACCAAGCTCGTCATGTTCATCTCCTGTCATCCAGAATATATCTTTTCCGAAGAAACCAATCGGTGAAATACCGGTCTTTGTGTCCAGTGTGTATCGTTTGAAGTCCTGTAAACCGTCTGATTTTAAAGGCTCAACCGGTGAAATGTCAGAACTTTCAACCATGTCTACCAGTTCCGTAGTGTTGGCTAGGTTCTTGTCGATCAGATGTATAACTGGCAACTGGTATCTCTGAGCGTAATCGAGCGCTTTTGCAGCATCCTCGATGCATTCCCGTACTTCACCAGACGATATTACTATCCTGGGAAATTCGCCGTGACCGGTGTTCAGGGCGAACATAAGATCGGATTGTCCATTCCTCGTAGGGAGACCTGTGCTTGGCCCGCCCCTCTGGTATAATGTTATAACAAGAGGTATTTCATCTATACCTGCAAATGAGATAGCTTCCGCCATTAGAGAGAAACCAGGACCAGATGTGGCGGTGGCGCTTCTCGTCCCAGTCATTGCAGCGCCGGACGCCATAGTGACTGCTGATATTTCATCCTCGGCCTGTATCACAGCAATGCCTCCAGTTGAAAGATGATTATTCTCAGATTCAATCCATTTAATATCCTCATGCTCTTCGAGGATTGTGCTTTCATCGCTGGCAGGCGTTATCGGGTAATAAGTCTGGAATCTTAATCCGCCCAGAACTTTGCCAATAGCGGAACCATCATTACCTGTCAGAAGCATCCTGTTCTTCATCTCAAGATCCGGAAGGCTCTTCAGCCTGATTCCATTCTTCTCACAGTAATCAAAGGCAGCATCAACCACCTTGATGTTTGGAGCAATTACCTTCTCTTTATTTCCGAATACAGATTTTATAACCCTTTCCACATACTTCTTTTCAATACCGAGTAATGCCAGAGTCGCAGCCGCGCCGAACGTATTAAAATACCTGGTCGGAGTACCGTCTGATACTGCATCGCTGACTACCCTCCCAAAGGATATTGGAACAGGAATTGCCCCCTTGCTCTTCATGTACTCAAGAAGACCTTTAACACTTGTTGGCTTACCAGATTTTTCAAGAAGTTCCTTGATTCTTCTCGAAGTATCTCTCATTATCATCCTTGCTTGGGAGAGCTCAGAATTCTCAAAGTCGGAATCATAAAGTACCCTGGTACCTTTTGAAACATCCTCATGGTGCTCAAATATGGTGTCAGGATCAAGAGCAACCAATAAATCCACTGGATACTTTAGAGACCTTACAGGTTCGTTCTTTACCCTAATATGGACATAACTGTGTCTCCCCTTGATGTTTGAATGAAATTCCCTGACTGATATAACATCATAACCAGAATATGCAAAAGCCTTGCTGATCATCGTCGAGGCGGTATC
>JAKAAI010000059.1 GCA_021797055.1 Thermoplasmata archaeon
TTATCTAGAGCGGGTCCGGAGGGGTTCGAACCCCCGGCCTATGGATTAAGAGTCCATCGCTCTACCTGGCTAAGCTACGGACCCGCATTGACGGCATATTACATAACAATTTATACCTTTGGAAACTAAGAATAGATGAGTATATTGGACATAATGAATCATTATTTGGACAAATGTTCTTATCATCTATTTGATCAGTGATCTATTGGAAGTTATAGTTAAGAGAAGCGCAAAAAGAAAGAAGACAATTAATGCACGTATCCAGAATGGCAAGATCATTATCCAGATACCAACGGGTCTTTCAAAATCGGAGGAAAAATCAATTATACAGAAAATGCAGAAGCGTCTTGAGATAAGAAAGAATGTTCAAGAATCCAAGAATAGAGAGTTGCTTGAAAGAAGGTTCAATTTCCTGAACAATGAGTTTTTCTCCGGCAAATTAGAAGCTTCTCTATCGTTTTCAGAACGACAGGAGTATAGGAATGGCAGCTGTACTCCAGCCAATAAAACAATCAGGATTTCGCATAATTTAATTGATATGCCAGTGTGGGTCTTAGATTACGTTTTAATGCATGAGATGACCCATCTGATATATAGGAATCACTCGAAAGAGTTCTGGTTGAAGGTCAATGAATATAACTACACGGAAAGGGCCAGGGGTTTTCTAATAGCAAAGGGAATGGAAAAAGAGGATAACAGTTATGACAATTAAAATCCAGACTTAAAATCTGCAATAAAACAAATTCCATTTATTTCAAGGCTGATTTATGGATATACAGTTTCTCATTTCTTAAATATGATGTTCCTATGTTCAAAGCATGGAAAGGAATGATATCTTTAAGGAACTAAAGGATGTTGTTAGGCCAGATCACACAGCACTGATTGTATGGGATGTTCAGAACATGCTTGTAGGGAGAATATATAACAAGGACGAATTCCTGGGAAATCTCAATCCGTTGATCAAGAAGGCAAGAGATAAAGGTATGCCCATCTTTTTCACAAAGATCACACCACTGCCTGAAAGATTCGAATCCGGGCCAAGACTGGCAAATAGGTGGGGACAGATGCCGACAGATCCGACAGCCTGGGATCTCACTATAAAACCTGAAAAGGATGATATTGTTCTCAATAAAAACACAGCAAGTATCTTTATTGGGACGAATTTCGAGCTTATGGTGAGAAATGCAGGAATCAAGACACTAATATTTACTGGAATAGCAACTGAGATAGGCGTAGAATCCAGTGCTAGGGATGCATTAAACAGAGGATTTTATTCTGTAATTGCTGAAGATGCAGTTTCTTCTGGCGATCACGAAGCACACAAACGCTCACTGGCTAATATGTCAAGAATGATGCTTGTAAAAAAATCATCTGAATTAATTGCAAATCTATGATTTGTATCGTTTCAAAATTTTTAATGCACCATGCTTTTCTTAGAGAGCAGCAATAAAAACAATTCCAATTAACTTATAATAACATTTTTAAATGCCGTATTGTGCAAAATCTTCCAATTGTCATTTTCATTGAAGTCGCTATGACCTTATTCCTGATCTGGGTCATATACTATCTGCGATCAGATCTATCCGATCTTAAACTTAAGACATTCTCTGTTTCTGTTTTCCTTCTTGCAATGATGGCCAGCATGTTCAATGGAATAACATATTACCTGGTCGCTCCTAGTTCATTTATAAGCACTGTTTTAGCAGTCAACTTTTCTATGATCTTGATGACTGTGGCAATAGTTTACCTGTTGGTAATTGCTGCAAGAGGAGATTTCGCTGGAATCTCCACATCGATTTCAGGTACATTATCATTTTTGCTGGTTTGGAACGAAGTTTCTATGGCCATTTTACTAAGAGTGATTGCGTTTGGAATTGCTGGTCAAAATTCGTTTGTGTATGCCCTAAGCTTCTTCAGTTTATCTATAACCAGCATACTTTTTCTTCTTCCGATGCTGACAGAAATGGTTGTATTCATATTTCTGCAACTTAGATCCGGGATTGACAAGCAGATTGCAATATCAATTCTTTTGATGCAGGTCGCAGATCCAATAATGTTCGGTAATTCACCTTTTATTTCCATATTGCTCATCGCTTATTCGGTATTTATGATCGTGTCAATTGTCTATTTCTTTCGTTCTGTATATAAAAACAGAAAGATATTTGATCAAAGTAATGGTAAAAGGAATAAAGAACGAAATATTGCGATTAACTTTGTGTTTCTATTTCTTCTTACGTCTTTAAGCTTCATTGGACCTGTCGTCCTGACTGGAAACTTTGGTCTTTCATATTTTGTTTTTGCAATCTCTATGATAATTGCGATGGCACTTTATTTCAACATAATCATGGGTATGTATACGAACCATAATACCAATAAGCTGAAAGAAAAAGCAGTTACCTGTTAGAAAACTTTTCTTTCAACCAGTGCCTTACATCGTAATAAAATATGTTCTCATATGGGCAAGCATCCACGCAATCTCCTATCCCAATGCACCTTGAATCCTTATATTCGCCTTTCGCTATGAAGTTTCCTGGTTGAGAATGATTCCCCACCGGACAAGCTTTAGCGCAATCTTTTGTCTTACAGTTGATACACTGGTTCGGATCACGAACTTTCAACCTGAAAAAACCAAATTTAGATATGAACCTGTTGAAATTACCCCAGTGGCAGTATCCTGTATTGAGGCAGCCGTATGATCCAAAGAAAGGCATTGTTATGAATACTGCGTACCATAAAAATCCAAAATAAAAAAGATAGAGCATGTATTCAGGATCAACACCGTAAAATGTTGCCTTTAGGTATCCTGTGTAATCGAGGTAAGATACGATCCCGGCAGCAATGATTGAAAAATAAACTATCTTAGACACAACAGGATATAGCAAATTTTTGCCCGTATCCTTGGAAGTGAGATTTTTTGAGAACTCAGATGATGTATTGAATTTCTTCATTGAATCGTAGAAAGTTCCCTGATACATCACGGGAGCGGTGCAGAAAACTGAGCATAACTGCCTTGATCCAAACAGATATGAAAGTGCACCGCTTATCAGATATGTCACAAGCATGGGAATGATCAGATAAGGTACAAGTCCGCCTCCGGATCCTATTCCCATTGACCAGCCTATGAAAGGGAACAGTGAAGCATCTGGTACTAGGAAGGACGGTATTACGATAGAATAGACGCCATAGGCAAAAAGCATCAGCACCAGACGGATTCTGGTTTCGAGTTCCCTTGTTTTCATGATCTTGAATACAACCAGCGAACCCATCTCTATGCCCATCATCACAAGAAACCAGGTCGAAAGTGAAACTATGCTGAAGAAATAAAAAAAGTCAAACAAAGATTTTTCCATCATTGTTATAACGGAGCCCGATATTGATTGAAGGTCCAAAGAACTCATAAAAGCAGTTGCGCCATAAAATTGCAGATCAAACACAGCACCCATGAAGAATTCCGACACGAATATCATGAGAAGAAAGAGGAATGACCAGTTCCTCTTTGCAAGCCAGTACACCTTGTTGCCAGTACTCAGATATCCAGGATAGGTGGCTGCCCTTACGTAAATTATCATGTCAAATATCATACCGGCTGCTATTCCAAGATATGTGTGATATATCATCCATAGAAATACGCCAGCCATCATTACTGAATAAGCCATAAGAAGATACAGAAGGTATCTTGACGCATTTCGATGTATCGACATCTTTCTGTAAAGATATTCGAAGAGAAAAACGAAAAAACCAGTCATAACAGAACCGGATAGATAAATCGCAATCGGTTCCCATAGTGCGGTCTTAAAAGATGTAGGTGTAAGAATCATTGTTACAGCCTGTACAGAGAAAATGACAATTGAAAACGTACTGAGAGATCTGCTCACATACAGGATAGAAAGTATCATCTCGATACCCATGGGAACAACAAACCAGTAGGTGGATATTGAATATGCAACCGAATACAAGGTATTCGAAAACAGCAAATTATGGAATTTAAGTGGTGATAGGAACAGATTGAAATCAAGGCTCATCACAACCTCATCAAAAATAATGAAAAAAGCTGTGAATGCAACAATATAGTTTCTGGGACCAGGATTGAAATTCTTCATAATCGCCTTTAAAAAATATGCCATCGAAGGTGCGACGAGAACTGCCATTGTGATGAACGATATCTCAATTGTATCTGCAACAGTTATCCTGTCAGGATAAGCAAACAGAAAGAGTGGGCCCAAAACCATTCCAGTCATCATATCAAGCAGAACATAGACAAACATCTTTCTTACATGGTTATCTGCTGTGCGCGCAAGATATATTGAAAAACTCATTCCTGCTCCCATCAGCAGCATCAGCAAGACAAGAATGTAGTAAACAGGAATGAACATTCAGACCCATACCAGAATGCAATTATTGCTCAATAGTCTTTGCAGATTATGAAATAATAATTAAGATAAAAAATTAGAGGTTTCTTTTGATTCTCGAGGTGTCAGGTTTATCAGTGCGCAGTTCCCTTTTGAGGACCTTGCCGACGAGTGTTCTCGGAAGGTCCTTCTTGAATTCAACAGACTTCGGTCTCTTGTAAGGGGCAAGTTGCTTCGAAGCAAAATTCAGGAGCTCCAGCTCAGTTACGGGTGAACCCTCTTTCTTTACAACATAGACCTTCACACTCTGTCCTCTTTTCGGGTCTGGAACGCCTATAGCAGCTGCTTCAATCACATCTGGATGTTTGTAAAACACTTCCTCTATTTCCCTGGGGTATACATTGTACCCGCTCGATATAATCATATCTTTTTTCCTATCGACAAGATATAGAAAACCGGACGAATCGAACTTCCCAATGTCCCCTGTCCTGAGCCAACCATCGATCATAACCTCCGACGTTTCTGCTTCATTTCTCCAGTAACCTAGCATGACCTGCGGTCCCTTGACCAATAGCTCACCCTCCTCACCTAAAGCCACTGTTTCGAGTGAGTACTGGTTTATCAATCTTAGTTCAGTACCAGGGAGCGGTAGACCAACAGATCCTATCTTTCTTGCATTTCTATCTACTGGATTGGCAGTAACAACGGGTGAAGTCTCGCTCAATCCGTACCCTTCTATGAGGAGACCCCCGGTTATCTCCTCAAACTTTTTCTGCGTCTCAACCGGAAGTGGTGCACCGCCGGAAACGCAGACTTTTATTGATTTTAAATTATACTTTGCTATATCCGGTCTGTTAATCAATGATTTATACAGCGTGGGTACACCAGGCAGATAGTCAGGCTTGTATTTGTTGATCAATTTTAGAAGCGTTTCAGTGTCCCTTGGATCCGGAACAAAAACCATCTTTGAACCTGTTGTAACAGGTAGTACAAGAGAAGTCATCATCCCGTAAACATGGAAGAACGGCAGGGTTGACATGTAAATACCTGGATTATTCAGGCTCGAATGCCACGCTTTAAGCTGCGAAGTGTTTGCAACAAGATTTCTGTGAGATAGCATGGCTGCCTTTGGTGTTCCAGTGGTTCCACCTGTGAACTGAAAAAGCACAGGATCATACTGTGGGTCTATCTTTTCTTCGGGCGAATTTCCACTTTTTATTAAATCGGTAAACCTGAACACTCTTCCCGTGTAGTTTATAACAGGCGGCTTTGGGTCTTTTCTTGTCTTCCTCTTGTAAACAAACGATGCAAGAGGAGTCAAAAAATCCTTAACCTGTGTGACTACTATGGATACGTCATTTTTCGCAAGGTTTGCGACTTTCTCATAATATAGATCCAGTGTTATGACCGCGGAGACCTCTGTACTCTTGTATTCTTCATGTATTTCCGCCTCTGTATAAATAGGATTTGTCTGTACTACGACTCCTCCAATCTTTGCGACTGCGAAAAATGAAATAGCATATTGAGGGGTATTTGGAAGTATAAATCCAACCTTTGCATCTTTGAAAAGTCTCAATTTCTCCTTCAGATTAAATGCGAGGGCATCGACCATTGCCAAGAATGATTTATAAGTTACTTTCTTTCCAAAGAAAACCAGTGCAACTGAATCTGGATACTTTGTTGCGGAGTCCTTTAATAATTGATATACACTCTTGTCAGGAATCTCTATATTCCTTTCATTACCTTGCGGGTAGCTCTTCTTCCACAATTCTTCAAGCGTTCGAGGGCTACTTTCAAGTTCAACCATAAGATAGTCAGATGATTTATAGTAATAAAATTTATTGATCTCTTTAGATTACGCTTGAAGGCACTTGATAAAATGTTATCATTCATAGTGAACCTAAAGTCTTACGAGATAGCCACCGGAAAACTTAATTCTGAATTTCTCAGTAAATGTCCTGATAGCCTGACAGAACACGGCTGGAAAATTTTGTACGCTGTGAATCCGATAGATCTTGAATCAGCATCAAGAACATCAGGCAAGGAGATAATAGCGCAGCACGTGGATCCTTTCACATATGGGCCATACACCGGCAAGATCTCCGTCGAATCACTTCTTTCTTTAGGAGTCAGGGGATCCCTCCTGAACCACTCTGAAAACAGGGTCTCATTCGCAGATATAGAAACAACAATTAAGCACTCAAGCGGACTTGATTTTGAACTAACAGTGTGTGCAGCGGACGAGGATGAAGTCTCCAAAATCGCACGACTTTCTCCCAATTCAATAGCCTATGAACCACCTTCTCTAATTGGTGGGAACATCTCAGTTTCCTCATCAAAACCTGATGTCATCGAGCGAGCCAGCAAAATATGCAAAAAATCAGGTGTTAAGTTACTGGTAGGAGCAGGAATAAAGAAAGCAGACGACGTCAAACGCTCTATTGAACTCGGCGCAGATGGTATTTTAGTTGCCTCCGGGGTCGTTCTTTCTAGGGATCCAAAAAACGCAATAAATTCATTAATCAATTTTTAATTCACCTTAGTTAAATGGCAAAAGATAAAGATCAAGAAGTATTTGTTGAACCTGAGTTCAACGAAAAAGAATTTCTTGAATATGAAAAGGAGAGGGCAAAAGCGACTGTAGTAATATTCCTTATTGCAGCAGCCCTTGGTTTACTTTCAGGTTATTTTTACATCATAGGAATTTGGTACGTTGGCGTCCTAATAATGCTTGGAATTCTTTTTTATTTCAAAAAAGTTTTCACTGCTCTTCATCTTAAGCTTCCACAGCGCGGTACACATGTGTTCCTGCTTGTAATGGTATTTTTTCTGACATGGATAATTTTCTGGACAATTTTCCTTAACCCTCCGATAAGCAATATCGCAGGGCCACAGATTAGTAACTTCGAGGTTTCTGACTCACATGGTAACTGGACAACATTGAGCGAGAAAAATGGATTATATGCATACCCGATACCACACAACAACGATCCTCTTTCATTCAGGGTTTATGTTTCATACATCGGCCCAATTCAAAACGTCTCTGTGTCATATTCGACTGCCGGTGGAGGTCCGGTGACATTAACATCGCATTATTACGACAGTTATGTTTATTTCAATGACACAGTTTCCACTGCAACCTACGATTTCACTGTGTCGGTTCTTTCACATGGAAGTTATTATTCAAACACCTTCGATGCTATATTCACTACACCATCTTGAGAGAAAACTCATATTAAGCCCATAATTATAACCCTTTCAGAGCAGGTGTAGTGTAGACTGGTCTAGCACGGAAGCCTTCCAAGCTTTCGACCCGGGTCCAAATCCCGGCACCTGCACTTCCAGTATGATATTCTAGTATCTTTTCAACTCATTGATCGTTTATTAGGTAAACCACTACAGTCTAATATTGAGGTAAAAATACTCTGGAGATAAAATGAAGAGAGCAGCTATGAAGATGATAACAGTGGGACCACTGCATACTAACTGCTATTTTATATCATCAGGATCGGAATTTGTTATTATCGATCCAGGTGGTGACTTTGACAAGATAACGCAGATTGCATCGACCATGCCAGGAGACCCGACCGGAGTGATCGCAACTCATGGCCATTTTGATCATGTAGCTGAAGCGGAAAAACTGTCAGAATTTCTTGGGGCTGAATTTATAATCCATAGGAGAGACGCCGACATTATTGAATATACATGGAAGTTCGCGAGACAATTTGGATTTTACAATCCAGCTCCGCGTCCAGATTCACTCTTTGATCATAACACTGCATTCAAACTAGGTAGCACTGAACTTTTGATAATAAATACACCAGGTCACACGCCAGGAAGCATATCGATCATATCTGGGGAATCAGTTTTCACAGGCGACTGTCTTTTTAGTGGTAATATAGGCAGGATGGATCTCGGTGGGAACGAAAGAGATATGGCTGAGAGCCTGAAGTGGTTCCTGACTCTTCCTCCAAAAACAAGATTATTCCCGGGTCATGGCCCTCCAACAATATTACAGAATGAAATTTCAATGATAAAAAGATACATTTCAGTTCTGGAACAATAGATTAAGATGGATATTTTTAAATTGATTTCATTAAGTAGTCGTTATTAGAGTTGCTCACAAACTATTATATAATATTTAAAAATAAATAGAAGTGGAAGCGAATGGCAATTCCGAAACAAGGATTAACCCATTTGTGTCCAACCTCTCTATTCTGAATATTTTTTTCTCTCTTTCGTTAACTGTGTTTTCTTTTGGGATAGTTATTTACCTTGAAGATAATGCTATTTCTGTAATTTACGCTGGTATCGGCTTAACTATTGGCCAGCTGCTGCTTCTCGGAACTTCGATACTTCAGGGAAGGGCCATAGATAAGGGCTATTCCTTCAAGCTTATGGCAGCAGGAAGCATTCTTTATGGACTTGTTTTGTTCCTTATATATTTCACAGTTTCAATAGGTTATATTCCCAGTCTGCTGATCATTGCATTCATACCATTAATGCTTGTATTCGAAGGTGTTTTCAGATCATCACTAAATGCATTCATAGCCAAGGCCGCAGCTTCCAATGCTCTCGGGAAAAACTACTCCCGAGTACTCACATCTGAAGCAATAGGTAGCGCTCTTGCGTACGTTGTAATGGTTTATGGTGCATTCTCACTTTCATTGTCACTCGTATTTGTGTCAAGTTCAATCCTTTTAGTTGCTATTGCGCTCCTCAGTTTCTTCTTCCTGCGTTCTAAAGAAAGGGACGTAATTAGGAAGGCAGAGTCATCGGTGCGAAGACCAGGTTTCGTGGAAAGTATCAGAAATCTTAGTTCAAAGAAGAATTTTGTAATTCCACTCATCACATCCAAGGCATTCATGACAGTAGGAATAATAGGCTTCACCTTTTTTTATGTCCCGACAGGTGTTTACTTAGGTATCCCACCGGAATATTCTTTTACGTTCCTGCTGATCACCTATCTTCTAGCAATACTGATAGGCAAATATGGTGAGAAGGTCGTAGACAAGCATCAGGGGTTTGGTCGTGGCTTTGTCTCACTTAATATGATGTTTGATGTGATAACCTATGGTCTTGTGGTATTATCCATGATATACAGACTGGATTATCTTTTTCTAATTGCAGCTTTATTTGCAAGTCCCGGTGTTTTATTGGTATCCGGAGCAATGACCTATGAAGTCGGTGTTATAGGGAGAGAATCGAGAGGTATGTTTGGCGGAGTACAGAGACAATTTATCGGCGTAATATCCGCTTTCGTATCCTTTCCTCTTACATACATTTTCACAAGAAACCCAACCTATATGTGGGGCATCGTATTTTCAGCATCCGTACTTTCATTTATAATCACATTCGCAATCCCATCGGCAATTCCATCAACTGGTGCAGTGCCAGTTAATTAAATTGTTTTATGGATAAAGTCGAACAGTATTTTCCATATTTGTTATATTCTACTTTTACCCTATCATATAAACAATAATGTTTATATTATTTATATGATAGGGCACCGATGGACTACAAAGCATCCGATTTTCTCATGGAATCCATGAAGGATCTATTTGCTGATCGCATTAAACTTAGTCCAGAACTTACTGAGACAATTAAGCCAGAAACAATGTTCCTTCTGCTTGAAGCACTGAGACTCATAGGAATAGCGACAGTTACAATTTCGCATGATGGCTCACTTAAATATACTGAATCCAAAGATATGGCGCCACTTATAATTGAGGATCAGAAACGAAAGCGGAATCAGGGAAAAGTCGGAGAGTTCCTCCATGTCCTGGATCTTGTCGGCGAAGGAAAGATGGATCTTGCTGACGCTGAGAGTTTTCTCGCAGAAACCTTCCTGCAACAGGGCAAAATTGATGAAGCAATGGATACAATCGATATTATTGAAAAAACACCCATATCGAATATAGTTCCAAAGAACATTGGCAGGATTTTTAGAATCAAGGGCGCTTTGTCCTTTTATAAAGGCGATTACGAAGGATCTATCGATAACCTGAATAAAGCAGTTGAGAAATGTGAACTATTGGATGATATAGACTGCGTAGCTTCCAGTCTTCTTAGCCTCGGAAACGTATACAGTGCGAAGGGAGAATATGAAGAAGCATTCCAGAAGTATGAAAGATCCTATATTCTTTTCAAAGAAAAGGACTATTTGCCTGGAATGGCAAGAATTAAAGTAAATCTATCCTACACTTATTCAAAAATGGGACTTCTGCAAAAGTCCACTGAAGCCAACAAAGAGGCAATCCTCCTTGCACAAAGGCTAAACGATCCTTTTCTGCTTGAGGCTTGTTACCTTAACCGAGGGGCCCTTTTACTTGTGTTAGGGATGCATGAAGATGCATTAGAAAGTATCATGAATTCTTATTTATTGTCATTGGAAACAATGAATCAAAGAGTTTTTCACCTATCGAGACTCCTAATACTTTCTCTGGATATTGCATCTCAAAGAAAAAACTTGACTTATCATTTTGTCGAGGAAGCTGTTAATTATTTTACTGAAACTGAGAACGAGGTCGAGTTGGCTTTCTGCAATGAAATTGTTACAGAGTATTATATTGCAAACGGAATGATCGCAGAGACAAAATCCCTAAGTATCATAACTATTAATCGATACGCGGAATTAAATGATTTGGCAGGAGTAGTATCGGCCGCTACCAAATTACTTAGAACAATGATAATTTATAAATTCAAACCAGAAATTATTAAAGAAACGTATAAAAGCGCTTCAAATCTCTTAAAAAATACTAAATTATATCAGATGTTTAAGAAATATACATCTGAGTTTTTAACTAAAAATTACCAAACGTAGGTTCCACCGGTTACTCCCAATCGTGGCACCTCCTCTTCAGTTTTTAACTC
>JAKAAI010000060.1 GCA_021797055.1 Thermoplasmata archaeon
TGACAAATTCAATCTCGCCAGAGACCTGAAGCTCGTCATACCCGAGAGGAAATATCTGGAAATGGCCCTTAGACTTTTCCGTTTAATCTAATAAATCTGATATTTTGAATTATCTTATCTTGTCCCCCTTTTTCTTATTATGTGGAATATATCAGAAAGCGTCAGTACGGAGAAGAACAATCCGATCAGAAGTGCAAAAAACATGAAAACCTCAAAATAAATAAAATCCGGAATTGACGATATCGGCAGAACACCGTTGAGGAAATAGATAACCATCAGCATGATCCCATCCATGATAGTGAAAATAAAGAGCCTGTTCACCTGTGAAAAAATAGGCTGCTGCAGACTATCAGAAGAAAAATAAGGTATCAGTGTAATAACAATTGCGTACGCAGCAAGAAGAAGACCTATGAGTGATCCGTAGAGAACAAGAAGGGATGAATTGGTAAAAAATGACTTGAAATTTGTTATGTAATTAGCATTGCTTGAAAACCTAATGAATCTGTTTGAAAGTAAAAAAGTTATTATCACCGAGAAAAGCACAGCATATTTGGCCTTATATACCCCTTCGAGTCCTTTTTTGACCCGTATCTGTGCCATCCATTCGAAATAGACAAAAATTATTAAATTTTTGTTATAATCTAACACCTAAGCATATACAGATATAAATGAAAAGCAGGATTTCCCGTTTGTAAATTATTTATAAGAAATTTGTATAATGTAACTAATAAATTTAATCGCCTGTATATTTAAAAAGATGTGAAAATGTTATGAATCTAAGGAGAATTGTTCTCGATGTCGCAAAGGGACTGAACAGACCAACGCTTGTAGAGCTTGCTAACGCTATTGGAAAGATTAAGGGTGTCGATGCTGTCAACATATCAGTTAATGAAATGGACATGGAGACAATGGGTCTTATAATCACAGTAGAAGGCGATGGAATCGATTCCGAATCACTGATAAAGGAAATAGATGAGATCGGATGCGCTGTTCATTCAATAGACGAGGTTGTCGCCGGGAAACGCCTTATTGAATCTGCAAGAAAGGATTACGCGTGAGATTAGATTACGTTTTTCCACTAACACTTGGATTTACTGATGGCATAATAACTGCCCTCATGATTGCCTCTAACCTTCTTCTCTCAGGAGTAGACCTCTCTTACATTCTTGCACTCAGGATTTCTGTGGGTTCTGCATCTGTTGGCGCATTCAGTTATTTTATAGCATCTTTTGCAAGTAATCGTGCAAAACTTGTCAGGATATCAAAGCAGATCAACCCGTCTGCGCCCTGGAGAATGGTAAAGGGAAGCCTTTCAAACAGGGCTCTTGTTGATGCATTCGCTGGAACAGTTATATCTGCCTCCTCGAGTTTCGCGGGTTCTCTTGTTCCGCTTGGAATCTACACATGGAGCAGGTCAAACGTAGTTCTTTCCATATCTGTTACCCAGGCATCTCTTGTCCTGCTTGGACTGTCTCTCGCGAGATCATTCAGAGGAAAGTCCTTCATTTGGATGACTGGTATGTTCAGCTTTGGTCTTGCGGTAATGATAATCGGCTTTTACGTCAGGATAGTATCCTGATTCCGTAAAGATCAAAAATACCTGAATGTTGATCTGTCGATAAGATCTATTAAGAATTCCGCTCTTTCTCTGTCAATTTTACCTGAGAATTCATACGAGTCCCATTTTATTGTTACGGAAACACTGGATTTGTCCTGTCCCGCGTCAGTTAGGAGAGTGATCGAATCCACGTGGTCAACCCTGTCCAGTGGCGGAAAATCCTCCAAAAGCCGGGAATTTTTTTGATCTGTTCCAATAACAGTGCATGATACGTATTTCACGTGAATTCCCTGTATTTCGATCTCCCTCATCTTTTTCTTTGCAAACAACTGGGAAAGATAGATGAGAACGTCTGCAAAATCGCCGTTTATGATCACTGACTATAATTTTATGATAGGATATCTTATTTACCATATCAGGCAAATGCCTTATTAATAGTGCTTTTATATCACTGATTATGCAAAAGACATCCTTTCAGCTAACAAGTAGCGCGCTTGCTGGTAATCCATTGGGGGATAAAAACGAGAAGACAATAACAATTTTCTCTCCTGATAAGAAGAAACAGAATGCACCTCTCATAATCGCCCTGCCATCTTTTGCAAATGATCCGGACTCTTTTCTATCATCCTCACCTTTATCGGAGAGTTTTTCCTCAATTTTAAATAGGCTTTACCAAAAGGACATGATGAATGGCGCGAATATTGCAATAATTGATTCGTTTACAAAATTAGGCGGTAATTTTTATTTGAACTCTCCTGCTGTTGGCCAGTACGAATCATTCATTGTAAAGGAAGTTGTTCCAGAATTGAGAAAAATATTGTCTCCTTCGTTAATTGGACTAATTGGAAAGGGTTCAGGCGGGTTTGGAGCCTATTCACTGACTGTCAGGAACCCTGGTGTTTTCAGCGGTTTTGCTGCACACTCAATGGATGCTGGATTTGAGAATGTGTTTTTGCCGGATTTCTCCCTTACAATGGAGCATTTTAGAAACTCTGCCGGCCCATCTAAATGGCTGCAGAAATACTGGTCCAGTTTTAATCGGATAAATTCGAACAAGATCAAGGTGCTAAGAATTCTGTGCGCTTCCGCTTTCTTTTCTCCAGATACGGAATCAAAGGAGATGCATATTGATTTCCCATTCAACTGGGAAACTGGAGAGTTCAGGCAGGATACCTGGAATAGATGGCTTTCTTTAGATCCTGCAAGGAATGTGGTGCAGATGAGCAGGCAGCTTGAATCCCTGAAGGGAATATTCATTGATGCAGGAACTATGGATGATTTCTCCTCAATCTGGGGTGCAAGGGCTATAAATGCTAAGATGACCGAAGCAAAGATCAATCACACTTACGAAGAATACGAGGATGGCCACTTTGGTATAAATTACAGATTTGAGAAATCACTGCCTTTTCTGGCTCAGGCCCTATCCTGATTTGAAAATCGCGCACCGCTGTCAACAGGTATGACAGCGCCGTCAATGCACTGTGATTCTGGTCTGGTCAGGAATGTAATAACCTCGGCTATCCCCTCCGGTGGGGTAAGCGGATCCCCCAGATCTCTGGATGTCCAGTCCCTTCCAGGAGCAAAACCACTTTCGATCATTGCAACGGCAACACCGTTGACCCTTATGCCTTTACCAAGCAGATTCGCAGCAGAAATTTCTATTAATTTATTAAGCGCATTCTTACCTATCACGTAAGATAATGAATTCCAGTCCCTCGTATACTGTGCCTGAATGCTGCTTACAAGGGTTATAGTTGATCCCGGATGAGCTAATTTAGAAAAATACCTGATCAGATTCAAAGGTATCTTAAGGTGTCCTTCCAGCATCTCTTCAAGATGTTCAGGGTTTTCTATTGAATCCATTGCATAACCACCGAGAGTTATGATGAGATTGTCTATTGTTTCCATTTCTCTAACTGAAAAATCAAGGAAATCGGTTATCCCCTGATCTGTGGAAAGATCTGAAACATGATATTTGAGGCTTCCATATTCCTTGAGAAATTCCTGCGCATCCATGAGCCTTTTTTCGGATCTTGCGTTTATAATCACCCTGTCACCTTTCTTAAGCAGAAGATAAGCAACCGCTCTACCAAGGTTTCCGGTTCCGGCTATGATCGAATTCATGTTTTAAAATGCCCGCATTCTATAAATGATTTCTCATATGAAACCTCTTTAATGACTGCAAGAAATAACAGTGTGTTTCGAGGGTTAGTATTTTAACCGTTTTCGGTATTTACCCATTATGTACAGATACCGGAGGCAATTTAACCGGCCTGCACCGACAGATAAAGATTCAGATACTGTTATTGGATTAAACGGAGACGGGAACCCTGTATCTATTAACAGAAATGATTTAAACGGCCATTTTCTTATATGTGGTAAGACAGGAACCGGGAAAACCAATCTGCTGAAATTACTGCTGAACTCTCTTGATAGGTCTGATTCAAATATTATTCTCTTTGATCCACATGGTCAGCTAGCGGACTGGGCCATCGGTAGTTTCAAGAAAAAGGATATTGTATTTCTATCAGGCAGACCCTATCCGGGGTGTAATAATAGATATACCGGTATCAACGTAATTGAAGCACATGATTCAGAAGATTCCGCGATAATTTCGAGTTCCTGGATGAGGGAGGTTCTTTCCTCTGAGGAAGCTCTATCACACGGTACATGGGGACCGAGGCTTGAGGTGATTTTTGGTCCAGTCTTGATAGAATGCATTAAGGGCCAAAACGATCTTACTTTACAGGAGTTTCAATCGCTCATATCCGACAGGACAAAGCTCATTGACGTAATCGAGAAATCTGGTAAAAGAGAATTAGTCAATTATCTTAGATCACAATCGGGCGATCGCAAAGCATGGATGGATCTGGTTGCTAGCGCAATGAACAAACTGCTCCCGGTTTTGGAGAGTTCCTTTTCGCGAAGGCTTCTTTCCAGCCACTTTAGCAATGACCTGAACCTCGACAAAATCATTGCATCATATAAATCGCTGATAGTACCGGATCTGAACGAATCAATTACGGGAATTTCAGGTTACAAGATTGCTTCAGTACTTTTACTTGCCAAGATATGGAGCTCGTTGCTGAGAAAGGGTGTCGATGAAAGGAAAACGTATGTTGTGATAGATGAGGCACACCTGTTCCCTGAAAAAATATTGACAACTTTACTATCAGAAGGCAGAAAATACGGAATTGTCCTGATACTTTCATACCAGTACCTGACACAGATATCAAAGAGCGGTCTGTCTTCCCTGTTTGGTAATATAAGGAATATTTCTGTATTCAACTTATCGAGAGATGATTCACGGTTAATTTCAGAAAATATAGCTGAGATCAGGAGAAGGGATAGATTATCAGACAAGATCCTGTTACAGGATTTTCACTCCTGTTTGTTTTACTCAAAAGGATCGTATGGTGAAATTGGCCCATTTACAATAAAACCTAGTTATATTGAAGGTAATGTTGATCCAGATCTGATCCAGGCGAAAAAATGCGAATCCATTCTAAAGTATGGAAACGCTGAAACAGAAATACCACAAAATGAGCCTGAAGAAATTTCAATCCATGAAATTATGATAAATGACCTCAGAGACTATCTGCAAAAGAAAGGATTGAGCTGCAAAACAGGTATAAAGTTTTCAGATGTCATTCCTGACCTGGTCACAGAAGTCGGTTTAAGCAGAATCTTCTTTGAGGTCGAGGAATCAGATATAAGAAACAGTCTTCGCATTGCTAAGAAATTACTTGATTATAAGGGTGAGAAAGTTGCCTTCGTTTCGCAAAGGGTGAACCGCGATAAATTGCTTATTGCCATAATCAGGATATATCAGGGGATATTTCAAATTGCCTCTTCGTTGTCCATGAAGCAATATGGTAAATATGCAGATATTGCATCGATCTGGGACATTCTGCTAATAAGTTATGAAAATGGAAAATTTGAATTCTTTAACGGAAAAGAATATGTCAAGTTTTTACCCAGGCACCTTGCTTCACGAGGATCACTTGACCTCAGAGTTTCTAAACTACCATATGCTGTTATTAGAAAACAGATCATTACAGATATTATTGAGAGGGGAGTTGAAGGTGACGTTAGCAGCATGGATACGATAACAGGAAAATACGACAGATATACAATGAAAAGACTCAATGAAAGCATCGTCAGATCGGGATTCAGAAGAATGGATATCGCATCCCTTCTAAATATAAGGTCAGCATCAGTTAACAATACACACTCTGATAAATAGTATGAAATATCACATTATGACTGTCTTTAAACCTCAAAATAGACAATTTTCAGTCGTTCTTCTTTATCTAAGTGTTGATAATTCAGGGTGAGTATCTTTTTTAGACACTTTTGTTTAGAATTCATTATTTATTAATCTTTTGGAAAAACATTAATATTAACTATTCATTATTCTTTTGATTATCATGCAGGAGTTTGGAAAAGAGGATTTTTATAAGACAGCTTATGGTTTTGTTAAAAGGCACAGGGCAACAAATAACGAATTTATCGACAGATTTGCCAGAGGCGATATTACGGAGAGTGAATTTATTAGGTTTTCAATTGAGTTTTACCATTTTACGAGGGAATGGGTTTCAATTCTTTCAACACTGCTTGTAAACACGCCTGACGAAAACGATGCGGCAAATCTTACAACCATTTTGGTTTCTGAATTGGGAGATATGGATCCACACAAGAGGCATGAACTGTTATACAGGAAATACCTGAGGAGCATTGGAATACAGCCTGAAACATTAGTTAAGAGGGAGCAATTAAAGACAACAAAAGCCTGGCTTGACGGCATGAGGAGATATTTTGCCGGAGATCACTTCGAGGCCCTTGGCGCTGAATTTGGACTGGAAAATATGGCTATACCAATGTGGGACAAGATACTCGCCGGTTTTAAGGTCTATTTTGCTAAAAACAAGAAATTCGCAAACGCTGATATTGAATATTTTACATTCCACAGGGAACTTGAGATACACCACGAGGAAGCAATGGAAGATGTCCTTGGAACACATAAGAATGACCCTGTTGCAAGAGAGAACTTCATGAAAGGTATCGACGGTATACTGAATCTTGAAGAAGGATTCTGGCTTGGATTATCTGATAAGAAATAACACATCTATTTATAGATAATAAATATCCACTCATAAATGCTTGACACTATAGGCTACCGGTATGCCGGGTATAATTTAAAACTCCCCAGCATAACATACCTTGTAGTCTTTATTCTGCTGTCGATAATTGTGGACGCGATTGCAATCTATTTTGCTGCAAGGCTGGTAAGTCGTTCTTCAACTCCAGGTAAGGCAGTGTTTGTGGCTATCTTTGCCCCAATTTATTTCATATTTGTATTCTTCATTTTATCGATTATACTTGGACTCTTTTTACCTGTATTAGGCATATTTCTTGCCCTATTTATTGCCTTCCTTGCACTCATTCATTTTATCGGGAGAACTTATAACACAGGCATGGCCGGCGGATTTTTGATTGCGATTCTGGCACTTATTATACTTGTGGTTATAAGCTTCGTAGTTGGAGCACTCCTCGGAGTTTCATCTATATTTGCGGGTCTCTGATCAAGAGATCAGATGGAAAATTGATTAATAGTTTTCTTCGATACACTATCATGGTTGAGGAAGGCCAATCAGCTATTTTAGCAGGCAATTCAGATATAGCCTACTGCGATCGAATTCAGGAAATAATTATAATAACTGCTGATGGCAGACAGGAACATCTCGATAGGGGTATTTCCTACGGTTTTTGCGTTGAGGCAGTGAGAACCGGTGTAAGCCTTAAGCAATTACTTAAGGAAAGGGTCGAACCTTCCCTGCAGGATATAAAAATAAAGCGCTGGTACTGAAGGAACTGAAAAAATTAGACCGCACCAATTCTTTATGTATACAAAAATTTATGAGATAATAAGATCGTTCTTCTGGAACACAATACACTGATGTAAACCTTGAAATTTTAATGTGATGCCAATGTTGAATAACTTATTTGGTTTTAAGACTTTAAACGTTGCCCTCTTATATTTCCAGACTCCTCTTTGCAAGCATTGAATATTTTGCAAATGTGCATGATAATGTTGCAAGATTAAAAGATATCTTAATATTTGTATTTAACAAAAAGATAATCTAAGATACGAGAAATAACTATAGGGAAAGCGATCACTATCTTTTCTCTTAACTTACCGGCGAAGAAATTAATAGATACTTTAAGCCGTTTGATACATATAACAATACACGCAGGAAGCCCTTATCCGTTCCGGACGGAAGGTGGATTTCGTTGATGCGAGGAACCTCAAGAGAATTATGTGAATCATAATTTATTTCCAGGCCATCAGGCTGGAATCAACACACACTGATCCAAATGATGCATAACTAACTGCTAAGGAACAATTTTTATATTATCCGATCCATGGCTCCGTAAATGGAAATTGTTGAGATACTTGCAAACTCAGTATTCCTGGATCAGTTTTATGAACTTTACCAGAAAATCTTTGTGGATGAGAATGAGAGAGAAACAAGGGAAAATATCATAAAATATCTTTCACTAAAAGACTCTTCTTATTACGGAAGTAACTCTTACCATATATTCTGTTCAGTTGAAGATAAAAAAATAGAAGGCTTTTTGGTTGGAGACTACTATAGCGGACCAAATTCAGGTGTCATAGAGTTTGTCGGTGTCTCTCCCGAATACAGAGACAGGCATATCGCAAAGATGTTAATCGATCATTTTACTGAAACAATAAGTAAAGAGGCTCAAAAAAAGATAAATGGTATATTTTGTGAGGTTGACATAAAAGAGCTGTCGCATCCGGGCCACAGGGATAAGACTTCCCTGTCATTCTGGAAAAAACTAGATTTTGGTGTGGTTGAGTTAATCTATGTTCAGCCTTCCCTCAGCCCCGGGAAAAAACCTGTTAAAGACCTGGTTCTTTTGTACAGGGACATTGCAGGTAGTGGACTGGAAGCAACTCAGCTTCTTTCGTTTGTAGAATCATACATGAAATATGCAATGTCAATTGATGCCCCTTATGAAAAATGGGAATACCAGGTTGTCAAAGGCCAGACCAATCATAGGAAGCTTATACCTATAATGGCCGTAGATGAATTTATTAAAACTGGCTTCACAGTTTTTTCTAATCCTGTCCTGGACTACATCATCACATTTCCTCTTTTTCCAATTAATGACCTAATTGGTCGAGTAGAAGAATTGACACTGGAAAAGGCAACTGAAATTGCAAATATAATTTTTAACAAAGCTTCTTCGCTCCCATTTTCAAAAGAAGTATCAGTAGAGATACAAAAAGGAGACGGCACACAAATTAAGATTTTTGGTAATGAAAATTTTGTTCACAGAATGAGAGATAAGCGTGAGAGCTATGTTAGCGGTGAATATTTGAAAAGTAAGCTTTCAATAAAAGGCGTAATTAAAGCAAAGGAACAGTGGTCAATCGCAGTTGACCTTCCTACAGGATCAGCAACCTCTGCTAAGTTGCAGATATGGATGGACGTGGATCACCTCAGCATGGCATCTTTGCATTTCATTGCCTACTATGATGGGTATTACAGTACCCGGGAGATGGTTGCCCTTATGGATACTGGTAAGATAAATGTATTAAACGAAAGCAATAACGAATTATTTGTCAATTTTATTAATAAAATAACTGATCTGTTTCTGACTTCTGGAATAAAAAATTCCGAAAAGATAAGCAGGATAAAACCAGAAATCTATCCAGTTTCATTTTCAACTACGGACAGAGTGTTTGAAACAATCAGGACGCATATTTACGCCATCATAAATCAGGATTCGTCTTATAACTATGCCAGCTCCAGATATGTCGCTAAATTTTTCGATGAGAATCAAAGTGTAATTGAAACGGTATTTGTGCATTATGGGAGGAAAGCTGGCGCAGTCATATTTGGCGAGGAGGGATACGGGATATTCGAAGCTGTCACAGGTTACAGTGTTTCGGAGATAGAAGCTGCCGATCCGCCAGAATTACAGGAAAATATCAGAATAACGATATTGAATGAGTATATTTCAGAGGTTACTGCACTCTTACATGAAAGACTTTATTTAAAGCGTTTGGAGTCTATCCTGTCAAAGGGAGATGTCACTCTCAGGGGAGATGAAAAAAAGACAATGAGCTATCTTGCAGACATTGAAAAACTATTCTACACTGGCCTCGAAGAATTCAGAGGTTTGTCTCTGTATTCATATACAGAGTTAGACTATGCTTTAAAACAGGCACGATCGGATATGGGAATCAAGGAAGAACTTGAGGCTACCATTGCAGCTGTTGGTTCTCTTTCCAAGAAGGCTGAACTCTTATATCGCATAAGAAACGATTCAAACACAGTCCTGATTTCATACCTTCTGACGCTTTTTACTGCTTCAGCTTTAACTGTTTCGCTCATAAATTTTATCCTTCCGCCGACTGCAACATTGCTTGAGAAGATCCTATTCATATTTGGACTGCCCGTAGCTGCCATCATCATTTTGTATGCTTACTCTATCAACAGAAGGAAGTATAACTGATGAAAAACAGAGATGTTATAATTCCCCTGAGTGTCGCTCTGATCTCTTCCTTTATTTACGGTGTTTGGAACATACTGTCTTACAGTCTAGTCAGGCTGTCACCTGGGAATATACTGCTTTCGCTCTTTATCATGATGGGATTTGCTGCATTTCTTTCATTCCTCTATTTACTTGCAGCATCAAAAAAACATGGAACTCCCGAAACCATTGCATTCATGAAATACCCTGCTTTGGGCGGAGTTCTATTTGGCCTGGGCAATATTGTTTTCTTTTATATGATAAGGGTAGATATACTCCCGATAGTTGCTGCCATTGTATATAGCAATCTCATAATATTCTCTTTCCTCTTAAGTAAAAGTAAAGGTTCGCGAATTTCATTTCTATACATACTGGGAACCATAACCGCAGTTTTTGGACTTGGCATCATGGAGTTGCTGGATACAGATAAAATTGTAGTTGAACCAGTATTGATTGAACAATCGTTTTTACTGGTAATTCTTTATGGACTCGGTTCCTATTTTATTTACAGAAGTTCACTCAATAAGGATAAAACAGAAAACAGCATATTTCTGGTGTTTCTGATCGAAACCGCAATTGTAGGTGCAGCAACCATAACATTTGGGGGTTTCCAAGGCATTATGGACATTTCTGAAACTTACCTGATCGAAGCTATGATCACAGGCGCTGTCCTTGTCCTGGCTGTTATACTGGAATTTAAATCATTTTACATAATAAGCAACTACAAAACTAAATTTATAAATATAATCAATATTTTTCTTAATTTTGAAACAATCTGGGTACTATTTTTTTCAGTAATATTTCTCCGTGTGTCTTCCATACCGGTCGTGGTGGGGGTCGTTATAACATCCTTCGGGATATGGATTGTTTCCACTTCAAAATAAACTCATTATTTTTGTATCATAACCGGAATGTCTGTTTCTATAGTTAAAATGAATTCAATTATAGAATTTTGTACTTTCTTTAACTACTGTAATCATTTTTTTAAGCAGTTTATAGCAGAACCCCTTGCAATTTCACTCTGAGATCGGA
>JAKAAI010000061.1 GCA_021797055.1 Thermoplasmata archaeon
AGACGAAGGGCAGCTAATCTTAAAGTCGACCTCACGGGTCAGCAAACACTACAGCTGCCTCTCCGACTCTCACGCTTGCACCGTCATGCAGGCGTGGACAGAAAAACTTTTTTCATGACATCTTAAATATAAGGATATAAGGTAACATATAAGACCTTTTTCAATTAAGTGACATCTGAAGTTTGAGACAAATCTGATATTTTTTGCACTTAATTATTAATTTAATTTGTTATGTCGATAAAAACGGGATATAGTGCAGCTGAATCCTTAGATTTTTCACGATTGTTTGTCCCTAACAACCAATTCATGCGCTATTATTCCGTTAATGCTGATATTAACTTTATTTATCGCCATTATTAAATGCTTAATGAAGACATCAAACCAGATAAAATGATTATTTGATCAGGCAAATCATATTAAACATTGAAGATTTCTAAACGTGGAAATTTTCTTGTTATAAGTAATACCAAGGCCGGGGCTATCCCGATCAATGCCAGTGTTATCCATGAAATCCTGAACGAATATAAGACCGAAAGAATGGCGAACAGCGATGGCGCACCGAGTGCAATTATCTTCTGGGTGAAATTGTTGATACCCAAGTATAGCGGCGTCTTATCGGAGTTGTGTGTCATTCTTATAACAGACAAATATAATATTGAAAGTATACCATTACTAAGGAATCCCATGGTAATCGAAAGAAGAAAGAGATCCAGGTCGCCTTCAATAAAGGATACAACAATATATGAAAGTGCAAGTAATAAAACAGGAGCGACGAAATTTATCTTCCGTTTGAAAAATAAGTGACTCAACCTGCCAAACAATAAAGCTCCAAATATGCCCGCTATCCAGTACGCGGAAAGTGCGGTACTTGCAATGTAAAGATCAACCTTAAGGTCCACCACGGAATAATATACAAAAAGCTGCCCGACAACAGCTTCGGTTATCGATGCGAGTACAAGTGAAACCGATATAAAGATCAATACAGAAGCATTGGATCTTTCCGATGATGGAACAACCCCCTCATTATTTACTGGAATTTCTTTTACACTTTTCTGTGGAATAAGTAGCAGTGCAGCTACCATAGAGACAAACCCCAACATTTCCAGGGAGACCCTCCAGCCAATATATGCATCTGCGAAAGCCAAGGCGCCAAAACCAATAGCTGCACCAACGTTGAAAAATGAATTGTATAACCCGACGCCATTTCCGCTTTTATCCCTCGTCATGAACTCAGAAAGCCTCGAAAGCGCAGGTGAAGAAAAAAGGGATGAACCCATGCCGCAGGCAATCCTGAATCCGAAAATTTCATAAAAATTGTGAGAGTATGCAGTCAAGAAAGTAAAAAATCCAAGCAAGAACATACCGGTGAACGAAATTAATCCACTTCCGAATTTTCTTGAAAGGACTCCACTGATCAATTGGGAAGGTACGAGGCCAATGTAAAATCCGGTTGTAATCAAACCTACCTCTATCACCGAAAGGTGCAACGCAGTTGCAACGTATACAAGTGAAGGAGCGATGACAAACCAGTCAATCCCGTAAATTGTCCTGTTTAAATAAATTGACCCTCTGCGAAAATATAACACATTATACCTGTCGAGAAATAATCAGACAAAAGTTGAACTTTTTGCTTTTAATAGTTGCAATCTTTTCCTGAATCATAGCAGGAGGAAATAGGAAATGCTTAAATCCCGTACAAATTATAGGTAAAAAGAATTTGCGATGTTATACGGCGTGATTGATTCAAGGCAGAAATGGCATGGACTTAGGTTTGGTCTTATCCCACAGGAAATTTTGGGATTTCAAGCCCAAAGTCATTCATATGTATGGAGATATAAAATTGACTGAAGTAGTAGACCCACAATCAAGAATGGCCGATCTTATCGGTCTCCTTTATGTACTGAACAATATTTTTGAGGGAAAGGCCGATTTGTATCAGCTGGAAAAGGAGATGGAGGTCGATCTGGACGAACTCATGCCGATTGTTTTCACGGCAGCAAGAATAGGTTTTGTTAACCTTGAGTCTGGTGACCTTTCGTCCACAGTATTAGGGAAGGAATTAATATCTTCAAGCATCAAAAGAAGAAAGGAAATTATCAAGGAGTCGCTTAAAAATGTGGAGCCTTTCAAGACTGCCATAGAACTCAGGGAATTTGATATTGATCAGCTTCTGGAGGAGTTGGAGTCACGAGGGGTGCAGACATTCAATTCTCCCACCGGACACCATGATATAGAAGTTATGCTCATTGAATGGGGGATATATTCTGGCCTGATAAGGAAGGATGAAGGGAAGTTTATCGTCGCCTAGTCCCTATTTTTGGGATTTGCAGGCTCTTTGAGATTTAGCCCTGCATCGGTTCCCACTAACAAGGGCTTCAGATCAAATAACGATTTAGAACCTGTCATTTATTTAACGACTTTCATACAGAGTAAGTAATATCCTTACATATGGAATGCATCCGGTTTCGCTATTGTGTGATGTGGAATAAAACTTTGATAATGTATAATTTCACAAATTACTTATATCATGGATCATTTGCATTTTAAATGGCTGAAAAACTTCAATTTAACAGGAAGATCATGGTATTTGCCGTATCAGCCATTATCATTCTAGGTTTCTCGGTCTGGATCCATTCGTATGGCTCACAGAATTCCAAATCTGATAATTCGCTCAGCAATGCTTCCAACCAAAACATTACGACTTACTTACTGGATGGCTATTGCCTTACCTTCAATGGCGGCAACAACGTCTCACTTTTAAGCGGGCAGTTTTCTCTTGGATTTCATTTTTCAGTTTTTACCTTAAACAGTAATAAATTTTTACAGGAGATCCCGGTATCTTATCATGTCATCAGGATCGATGGCAATGTCCAGAATACTGTGGGGGTTATAGATAACTACAGCGGTGGCAGCGTGACTTATATTTTCACCCCTTTTAATGGGTTGGGGATAGATTATGTTATACCGCCAGTTACGGGGATGTATATATTATTCAATATCTCATTCGGCCAGGCGAGTTTCATCAGATCTGGAACTTTTGTTTACTCCCATAATTGCAGCAATTTACCGGATTTTGGACATTACCTTGTTTCTAATAGTTATTCGGTGTATGGTATCCAATTCTTTGACTCATACCAGAACAACGGAGCACTCTCATGGCAGCAGATCCAGGCCCAGAATCTTATAGTTTATGAAATGATTACTGTAGCACCTGGTGGGGATTACATGGATCTCTTGACCGGGCCATATAATTCCAACACGCAGGCCACATGGTCTTATACGGGAATGTGCATTTCAAGTGGAGGTGTTCCACAGACATGAAGGAGAGACATATATGAACAGGAATACCAAGGCAATTATTGCAGTGGCAATCTCTCTAATTATTATTGCGGCCGGAGTGTTGATTATAAGAGAAACCCAGATCCATGGCCAAGGTTCTCCTTCTCCTCCATTTTCACCTATTAACTTTAATGCAGGAATCCTGAAATCCGGAAATGCGTCAGTCAATATCACCGGATCAGCGACGGCAATCCTTTACAGTTCAAACAGTGGGCAGGGCATGTTTCTGCATTTTTACCCAGCACCTGGCCGGTTTGTGACTGTTTGTGACAGAGCATTCTATAACACATCCTCTGTGAATGCGTATGAATGCGTTAATTTTACTTCTTTCGTAGTTAATGTTCAATACATCATGAATCCGGGCAGCTTCACTGAAATAATATCTATAAGCAACAGATTGTCACAGAAGCAGAATGTGGGCATGGGATTCAATGCGGAATTCAACAATATTGTAAATGTAACTTTATCTCAGGGGAACCCTAATAATCCGGTAAATACTACAATTACTCCGGAGCCACATAACTTTACCGAGACCTACAATTTGCATAACTCCTGTTTATTTGCAGCAGCTTGGGGCAGCGGAATTAATATTACATTGAACTGGTACTCAATGGAAGGGATCCTGGCAGGTGGAGAACTGACATTTAATGGTTTTCATGCATCCTGCACATCGCTTGGGCTCGCATTTTCAGGAATAAGTATTCCTCCAGACTCTAACCTGACTTTGGGTGAAATGACCGCAAGTTACTGAATATCATAATTCCAGGTATTTTTGCTAATCGCAGCATATATAATTATAAATGGTCAAAAATTTATGACTGGAACTGGATATCAATTTCTGTTTACTATAACACTTAGTTTTCAATTTTCATATTTTTAGGTGATTGTATCAAAGAACCTTCCATTGCTTTCAATAAAATAGGGAATCCATGCAAGGGAGTACGGATAATTACTCCTCACAATTCTATGAATCTTGACAGGTGGCTTTATAAAATACATGGGGATCGGCAGTGTTTTAAAAGATAAGAAAATTCTGTCCCAATGGCAAGGCGCTTTCATGTTAACGTATATCTTCTTTCATTTTCAGCCTTCTTTGCAGACATGGGTTACCAGATAGTTGTAGGTGGTCTTTCCGTCTTTCTTGTTCTTGTTCTGCATGCGCCAATATGGGTATTCGCATTGATTGAGGCATTCAGTTATGGCATCGGTTCAGTCTTCTCTTACATAGGAGGGAGGCTGGCCGACAGGTTTGATCCAAAAAAACTTTCCATAATCGGAAATTCACTGATTCCGATTCTTTCATTCACCGGAATATTAAGGAATTACGCGGCTGCCGGTTCTTTATACGTATCAGGATGGTGGTCAAGGAATTTCCGTTCTCCGCCCAGAAGGATACTCATGATAGAATCAACAAGCAGAGAGGAAAGGACAAATGCATTCGGCCTGCTGCATGGCCTGGACGTTGGGGGTGGAGTTATAGCCTCTGTTTTTCTCATTACAATGTATTCCGTCGGTATTCCATTTTCCTTGATCTTTATTGTCTCCATTATACCGCTGGTAGTTTCGACCCTTCTGATTTCTCTTACAAGGAAAACAAAAAGAGAGACAGTGGATGAGAGCAGACCGGTTGAAAAGTCTGCCGGACAAACCTATTTCAGTATACTCTTCGCAACTGCGCTTTTCGGTTTCAGCTATTACAGCGTTGGTTTCCCAATACTAACGGCAGCACAGGATTCATCCTCTATCCTTTACGGCCTCCTGGTATATCCAATCTTCATGGGAACATCTGCAGCTGGAGGCTTTATTTACAGCAGAATCCGGGCGAAAAGAGAAATCCCGATTCTTGGGCTGTTTGGTTATATCCTCTCCGGATTCGCAGCCCTTGGTATATTCCTGATCCTGTTTCTGCATGCCCCTTTTGAATACTTCTATCTATCAGCGCTGATCCTCGGCCTGGGTACATCAGCGATAGAGACGTTTGAGCCATCAATTGTTTCCAGGATAGTTCGTGGATCAAAGGCAGGATCCGCAATGGGCAAGCTTTCATTCTTCAGGAGCATTGGTATGTTTTCCGGCAATATTATAGTGGGTCTTCTTTACCTGATATCTCCAGAATATTCATATCTGTACGCTGCGAGCGTTGCAGTGATTGGTGGGCTTTCAGTATTAATCGCCGGAAGGAATTTCCGTGGATAAAAATTAGGTGTACCGTATTATATTGTAGAAAGTATCCCTCTGTGCAGGGATTTTCCCGGCTCCCAGTATCATGGAATCAAGTTCCTCAGAAAACGTTTTCTCCTTCCTGTCTGTTGCCCCAAAGATCTTCTCGCTGAATGCAGTTCCCACAAGGTCGTTGCCTCCGGATCTCAGCGCGACCTGAGAAACCAGTTTTCCGAGTGCGACCCAATAGACACTGATGTTTTTTATTGCCGTTCCAGCAATGATCCTCGCCAGTGAAATCACATCGAGATCTTTCTCTCCAGAAGCTTCATGACTGACTTTTCCTGATCTTAAAAGTGGTGTATTTTCAGGGCTGAATTTCAGGGGTATAATTGATATAATCCCTGGCTGTTCAATCTCGCAATCCCGCAGTTTGATGAAATGATCTATTATGTGATCATAATTTTCGACGTGGCCATATGTTATTGTGGAGTTGCCCCGGAAACCAAGTGCGTGTATTTCCTTCGCGTCCTCAAGCCATTTTTCACCAGATATCTTCTCCTTCGTGGTGATTATCTTCCTGACTTCAGGATCGAATATCTCGGCTCCTCCTCCTGTATGTGCATCGGCACCAGCATCCATCAACCTGGTAACTACTTCCTTTATGGAATTGCCAGTGGTTCTTGCGATAAAATCAATTTCCGGTATTGTAAGGGTTTTAAGCGTTGCAGTAGGGATCTCCTCCTTGATTGCCCTGAAAATTCTCTCGTAGTATTCAAGTTCAAGGTAAGGATTGAAACCGCCAACAACATGAACCTCTGTGCACTGGAGTTCCTTTGCCTTCCTTGCCTCTGCACGGACCTGTTCCTCTGTGAGCTCATAGCCCTTATCTGTTCTTCCCTTTAATTTCGCAGGTACGTAGAAAGCACATATTGGGCAGGACGCGGAGCAATAATTTGAATAATTGATGTTATATGAAACGGCATATCCTACAGTATCACCCGCCTGGTATGAGGCAAGTGAATCCGCCAGTCTTGTCCTGGAGTGAAAGCCCATTGTCTCCATGATTTCTTTAGCTTCATTTTTGTTAATTAAACCGCCATCTGTAATATATTCATACCAGTAACTTTCGCTGGATGTTAGCTGTGTCTTCACGGCATAGTCATCGATTTAAATCTAATAAGAATTACCTGTTTTCTGATAATCTATAAAGATTATTAACTTTTCAGCAATATCGAATCATGTTGTCTAATGCCTCTCTCTATAATGAGATTGAGGAAAAGATAGAACAAAGGCAGATCCTGTCGCCTGAGGACATCGTTTTTCTCTATGATACAGCCGATATAAACTGGCTTGGTGGTCTCGCTGGAAAGATGGCAGACAACGTTTCGTCAAATTATGTTTCTTTTGTGTCCAACCTGATACTCAATTATACAAATATCTGCAATGTTAGATGCAAATTCTGCGCATTCTACCGCACAGGCCCGGAAGGAGATGCTTATACCTTTACAGAGGACAGGGTGATAGAAGAGATAGCAAAATATTATGAACCATACGGAATCAGGCAACTGCTGATTCAGGGCGGAGTTAATCCAAGCCTCAATCTTGACTACTACACCTCACTTTTCAGGAGAATAAGGAAAGAATTCCCCAATCTTGGAATTCACGGACTTTCAACATCAGAAATATCATTCATATCAAAGAAAGCAAAACTTTCCGTGGAGGATCTGCTTATTGAACTCAGAAAATCAGGCCTTGAGACAATTCCTGGTGCAGGTGGCGAAATACTTGATTCTGAGGTCAGGAAGAAGCTGGGCCGTCCGGTGAATTCCGGCGAAGAATGGCTTTCTATCATGGAGACTGCCCATCGTCTTGGAATCCGGACATCGGCAACTATGATGTTCGGTCATGTAGAGACAAGCCTTGACAAGGCGAAACATCTTCTTAGCATACTGAAACTACAGCAGAAATACCATGGTTTCCTTTCATTCACACCGTGGAATTTTGAGCCCGGTAATACTCAGCTTGAGAAGGAGGGAGTGGTGACAGAAAGAACCGGGGGCCTTGATGTAATAAGGAACATAGCTATAGCAAGGGTAGTTTTTAATTCCCAGCTCCCTGTAATACAGACGTCCTGGCTCACAAATGGAGTCGAAATGGGCCAGATTGCGATCCTGTATGGTGCAAATGACTGGGGCGGCACTATTTATGATGAGAAAGTTATCCCTGCAACGGGCAAACAGGTCGGCAACCTCCGGAAGGATACAATAATTGAATCCATAAAGGCAATCGGAAGAATTCCGGTTGAGAGGGACAACCTCTACAGAACAATTAAAATTTATGAATAATGACAGAGAAGCCGGCATGCTTTCTTACCTAACAAAAGGGAAAGCTGCAGAAGGCACCTTCAAGGCAAAACCCGAAGACTTTATTGTTGAGGAAATACCGGTCCAGATTCCAAGGAATGACACCGGAAAGTACCTGATAATCAAGGTCAGGCTCAGGAACTGGGAAACAAACCGGTTCGTGACTTATATAAGCAGGATGCTTCAGATCAACGATAAAAGAATCACCTTTGCCGGTACTAAAGACAGAAATGGCATAACCACGCAATATTTCTGTCTCAATTATCAGGGGTACCCGAACCTTGAGAACATCAGGGATGCCGAGGTCATCGAAACTTTCAGGTCAGACAGAATGCTTTCGCTTGGCGATTTAACAGGAAACAGGTTTTACATTAACACATCCCGGTTGACTGAGGAGTCGAGGGTCAGAGAACTGAATGATGAAATGAACCACCTGGGCGGATTCCCTAATTTTTTCGGATACCAGAGATTCGGTTCAAAGAGACCCATCACCCACCTTGTTGGGAAGGAGATTCTTAAGGGTGACTTCAAGCAGGCTGCCATGGAATACCTGTGCGATCCGAAATTCGATACCGAACCATTCAGGATCGATCTCCTGAAGACAGGAGATTTCGAAAGGGCGCTTAAAGACTTCCCGAAACATCTGAACTATGAGCATTTACTCATACAGCATGTCTTTGAAACCGGAGAATTCGAGGGAGCAATGGAAAAGCTCCCGAGAACACTGCAGATGATGTTCATTCATGCTTATCAGTCATATCTGTTCAATCTTATCCTTTCAAAGAGGATGCAGGAGGATCATAATTTAACGGAACCTCATTCAGGCGATTATTTTGTTGAAGTTGATCAGTACTTCAATCCTGTATCTGAACCGATGAAGGTTAATGAATTAAATTCACAAATTATCAGGAAGAAGATAATTGAAGACCGGGTTAGGATAACACTCCCTCTCATAGGTTATAATACAGATGATTCTGTAATAAAGCAGGATGGGATCAGAGACATAATGGAAAATGAAGGGATAGACAAAACTGCCTTCCGAGTCAGAAATCACAAGAACATGGGTTCATCCGGATCGCAGAGGATCATATCAGCCAAGCCAAATGATTTCAGTTTCTTGGATGGCATGTTCACCTTCAATCTGGGAAAGGGGATATACGCTACATCCTATCTGAGGGAAATACTGAAGGAAAATATGTCTAATATATGACCTTATCAGATAAGGCCGACTTTCTGAAGCTCTTTCTTGACCTTTATGACTGCCTGCTCAATCTCGCTCTCTTCCTTGGCACCGGTGCATACGACCTTTCCCGAACCAAAAAGCAGCAAAACTACCTTTGGCTCCTCTACCCTGTAGACAAGCCCAGGGAACTGCTCAGGTTCATATTCTACGTTCTCCAGTCCTAATGACATTGCAATATCTGTCAGATTCAGATCCGACTCGAGATCATATACAGCAACAATATTCTGCACTACAATATCAGGGTGATCGTAGACCTTTATCCCGGCTTTTTTCAATTTTTGAATTATTGTGTCAATTGTTAACTTGACATTCTCAAGATTTTTCGCGCCTGTACAGTTTACCTTTCCGCTCCTGAAAATCAATACAGCGGTTTTGGGTTCATGTAGACGGTATATCAAACCAGGAAACTGCTCCGGCTCGTATTCAGATCCATCAAGCGCGAGAGCGATTCTGCTTAAATCAAGACGCTCTGCAAGTGAAGTCGATGCGACAATGTTTTCAATTGTAATTTTCTCTTTCTCGCTCATAATATACCTCTCAAGCCGGCTTATTTATAAATAGTATATAAAACATAACGCCTAAAATCGGCATTTTTTTTGCAGGTTTTCAGGTAAAATCTGTTAATCCTACATCATGTTGAGCTGCTCTTTCGCGAAGTCTGTCATCAATGCTGGTGTCCACTGAGGTTCCCATACAAGTTCGACATCTGCCGCTTCCACCCCTTGAATGTTTTCAACCACCCTCTGGGCTTCCGCAAGTATCCATGGAGTGACGGGGCATGTTGGAGCAGTCATGGTCATTTTTATGTATACTTTGTCACCATTAATTTCAACATCGTAAACCAAGCCCAGGTTCACCACATCCATTCCTATTTCTGGATCCGATACTGCCTTAAGGGCTTCCAGTACATCTTCCTTCGTAACCATGTTTTCAAACATAATAGTTTACAAATGTATTTAATCTTTATTAGACAGCAAAAAATACAAACAGGCGTTGTAAGGATTTCCTTTAAGAATTCATGTATTTTCTTATTGTATTTTCGATGGGGTGAGAGATTAAAAATACTTTTCCCCTAAAAGCATGGAGGGGTAACAATGCCCAGTACTCTCCGTTCTCTTTACTTTACTATTTCAGCCAGCTATATGCCGTCCGGGATAGCTTTTGGGGCCTTTACAGTCGCCCTCGGCATTCCCTTCTTATACGCGGTCATGCTCTCATTGCTTGTATTCTCCGGAGCAGTCCAGTCAGCTTTTCTTGGTTTCTGGGCAACCGGCCTGGATCCATTTTCCATGGTACTCACTGCGTTCCTGCTAAACCTAAGGCATACATTTTATGGCCCACACCTTTCCTCCTCAGGTTACAATGTTTCATCCCGGGGTATCATACTAATCGGGCCCTTTTTGACTGACGAGGTTTATGCCCTGTCAATCTCTGCTCAGGGAATGGGCACAGGGGACCTGCTTAAGCTTTCAGTTTACGGTTACATTAACTGGTTTATTGCTACTGTAATAGGGGTGACACTAGCCGCCCTCGCTCCATTAAGGATTATAGAAATTCTGCTCATAGCCCTTCCGGCACTTTTCATCGGTCTTCTTATGCCAAGGATCAGGAATGGTCCAGCTATCATTACAGCAGCATCTGCCATATGCATCGCCATAACAGGGAGGATACTTGATCTTCCATCATATTTTATTATAGTACCGATACTGGCAGGAGTTCTATTTGGCTATTATTATAGCAAGGTAAGGGGTGTGACCTGATTGACTGTCGTTATCACAATTCTTATCATTGTGCTAGCCCTGATGAGTATTTCCCAGAGGGTTTTACCATGGAAATTTTATGATAAATTCAGGAAATACCTCAAGCTGGAGGGATTCTTCAATTTATTCGCAGTTTCGGCTTTTGCAAGCCTTCTTATTT
>JAKAAI010000009.1 GCA_021797055.1 Thermoplasmata archaeon
TGTAAGTTGTTAGTGAGTAAGACGTATATTGTTTCCGGTATTGAATTATTTTACAAAATTTTGGAAATATCATCAAAACCCAATAAAGACCTGGTGATACCATCTGGATTCCAGTCAATAAGACTTGCTGCAGTAAAACACGTCTTTTTTTGTGTATCTTACTGAAATTTTAGCATTAAAATCTATAGTATGTTGAAAAATAGGAGATACAGTTAGAACGATATTCTTAGGTGCTCAAGACCTCGCATATTATAATTTCCTCTGTACTTTGGTTCTTCGATGATTTTCCCTCCTTTAAGGTGATCGAGAAGCTTGTTAAAGGCTATTGCACCTTCAACCCTTGCGAGAGGTGCACCAAGGCAAAAATGTATCCCTTCGGAAAAGGATAGATGTCTTATCTCATTTCTAGTTATATCAAATTTGTCTGGTTCATTGAATATTTCTTCATCTCGATTGGCAGATCCCACCATGACAGCTATAAACTTATTTTTTGCAACATCAAGACCTTCTATGCTAACGTCATCTGTCATAGATACCCTACCTACCATTTGAACTGGAGAATCATACCTAAGTATTTCCTCTATAGCATTTTTGATAAGTGAACGGTCATCAATGAGCATATTCATCTGCTCGCTGTTTTTCATCAGGGCATAGAATCCATTTCCTATTAGGTTAGTGGTAGTTTCGTGCCCAGCAACGAGCAGCAATGTGCAATAGCGTCAAAAGCTCTTCCACTGTTATATTGTACCCGCCCTCCATATCGGTCACCATTTTGCTCAGAAGATCTTCCGATGGATCCCTTTTCTTGATTTCCATCAAATCACTAAAGTATTTCCCAAGCTCTCCTTTTGCTACGAAACCATTGTAAATGTCATCATCTGAGGAAAGCGGATTAAGTAGTTTTGCAAATTCGTCCGATAGAATCTTGAACCTGGGCATATCCTTTTCAGGCACGCCCATCAGTTTTGCTATAACATAAGCAGGAAGTGGAGCTGCAAATTGCGTAATTAGATCTATTTCGCGTTTACCATTTGGTTTAAGAAGATTTTCAGAAAGGTTCTCAATAAATGGTTTTAATTGCTCAATGGCTCGGGGCGTAAAAGACTTGGATGCCAAGTTTCTTATTCTCGTGTGGTCAGGAGGATTGAGAGACAGTATTGACCTACGTTTCATCTTAGGATGTTTATCCCCATATTCTTTCATGTATTTGTCGAATATTGGAGATGGTTCGTCTAAATCATTTGGCGTGTGTCCAAATTGTTTCTCCTTTAAAATCATGTTGCATGTTTCGTACCTGCTTACGAAGAAAGTGTCCAAATTCTTAGAATATACTATGGGAAATTGCATTCTCAACTTTCTATAGAAAGGATACGGATCCTGCAATGACCTTTGCATCTCCAATAAGAAATCCTCACCTGCTTTCATTCTTTCCTTTTATAATCTAGAGATTCTATAAAATATTTTCTTCTGTCCAACATTCTCATGATTTGGTTTATATTTTGCTGTATGCAATACTTAACTGAAATCATGAAAATTGAATCATCTACTTTTATTTGAAATGAGGCATTTTACCATAATAATCAGGAATCAGTCTCTGCCATCTTACTCCTTTTTTTAAATATCAACCTGTATGTAGTGCGCCGAATCCTGCGCGTTATCTCTCCTATTACTCATTTATGGCTGGATATAATTCCTTCCAATTAAAATGGTCAATTTATTCTGTTCATACTTATAATTTGTTAACAAGTTAGATATACTGTAAAATAATGGTTTAAGCAATTGAAGGCTATAGGAATAACTTCGCCATTTACAGGATCGGGAAAAACACTTCTTACAATAGGTTTACTCAACAAATATAAAAATTCTATGGGTGTTAAAATTGGGCCAGATTACATAGATGGCATGTTCCATACATACTTATCTGGAAATAGATCTCCGAACATAGACCGCTGGATTCAGGGAAAAAAATGGCGTAATTTTCTATCTTCATTACCAGAAAATACTGAAATCATCGTTGTTGAAGGTGTAATGGGCCTATATGATTCTGGAATGGACATTGATCTGAGCTCTCACTGGTATTTCAACGCTCTAGGCATCCCATATATCCTTATCGTTGATGTCGAGAAGATGGCTGAATCTGCGTACGCCATGTCAAAGGGGTTTTTAGGTAGAAATTGTGCAGGAGTTATTATAAACAATTTTTACTCAGAAAAACATTACGCAATGGTTTCTAGAAACTTCATAAAAAATGGTGTCAAAATACTCGCTTCTATACCACATCTTGATAAATTGAAAATTGAAGAGAGACACCTTGGCCTACATCTTCCGAATGAGATTCCAGATCTTCTGGAGAAAGCCAAAATTGTTTCCGGTTATATTCCAGATGATTTGATTCAGTCATTTGGTAATATTGCTACAAATAGAAAACAAGAAAGAATAAACACGCCCAAAACAGGAAAAAAGATAAAAGTAGCCATGGATAAGGCATTCAGCTTTTATTATTCAGACTCCCTTGCTTTCTTAAATAGAATAGGAGATGTGGAATTTTTCTCTCCACTTTCTGGTGAAAGCTGTGATAATTCATCTCTTATCTACATTGGAGGAGGATATCCAGAACTTTATGCGAAAGAGATTTCAAAGAGCAGATTTATCAGGGACCTGAAAACCGAGTTTCTTGCTGGAACTCCTATAATTGCTGAATGCGGCGGGATGATGGTAACATTAGACGCACTTATTACCGATAATGGAAAATACAGGATGGCAGGGATATTTTCAGGTTCTTCGAGGATGGGAAAAATACCTTCAATTTCCTATACCAAGCTTGTTAGCATCGATAAATCTCTCCTTTTCAGAAATGGCGAGGTTGCATATGGACACGAGTTTCATTACAGCCGTACCGAGACTTCTGAAAAATTAGTAATGAAAAATGTCAGGGGAAATGGAATTAACGGAATGGATGTCTTATATAAGTTGAATGCACAGGCATCATACTCACATTTCAGCCTAGCCAGATATGGTAAGCGATTAATTAATATCTTAAATCGATAATCTTACGCAATGAATTGATGAATAATTTATACCAAATTCAAAGGACATGTTCTATAAATCGCAAAGCATTTCCGTTTTTAGTATGAGAAAAGATGAGATGGAGTTAACCCTATTCAGGCATGGAGAAACAGTCGCTAACGCAAAAGGCGAATGGCAAGGTTCCACTGATTCAGATTTAACTGAATCAGGTAAACTTGAGTTAATCGAAGTAGCAAGATCATCGCTCCCAAAAAATATAGACCTGATACTTCACAGTGGGATGGCGCGTTCTGTAAAGTCTGCCGAGATAATATCCAAAATAATTGGTGTGCAAAGAATAGGATGTTGTGATTTACTGAGGGACAGGAACTTGGGAGCAGGAGAGAGCATGACATCTGCAAGTATAATGGAAGTCTTCGGTCTTAAATTCACCAATATACTGGACAATACTATAGACAACCTACCAGGATCCGAGAACGTCGAAGAACTGAAAAATAGAGTCAAGAAGGCAAGGAACTTACTGTTTAGAAACTATAGGGGAAAAAACGTACTTGCAGTATCTCACGGAGGCTTCATCAGAATGTTTTACAAAATATACATCGGTGATCCGCACTCTATAAGATTCACAAATTGTTCATTTATCAAGGTACGAATGAATGAGACGGAAACCATTCTTTTGGAGAAGAGGGTAATGTATCTTTAATCATCACCTGGTTGCAATTATTCTGGTTCCTGCACTACTCTCATCCAGAATAAATTTTGCAGAGTAAATTTGTTCCAGAATATCAGGAATCAAAACTTCATTAGATTTACCGTATGCTATCTGTTTTCCTGACTTAAGCAAAAGGACGCGGTCGCATGTCTCTCTCAGCTTATTCAGATCGTGAAATATAGTAATTACAAGTTTCCCGGAATCAGAAAGTTTCTTCATCTCGTTGAAGAGGAAGATTTCCCGGTCTATGTCGAGAAAGGTATCTGGCTCATCCATTACTATTATATCCGCCCCCTGATGTATGGCTCCTGCAAACATAACTAATCTTTTTTCTCCTCCGCTCAGTGTGTTAAAATCCCTGTGTTTCAGAGAATCAAGACCAAAGTATCCTATCAGATCAGACAGAGATTCATTTTTGTCTACCATACTGTATTCGGATGCTAGTAAAACATCCTGGACCGAAAGATTCAAAGGAGAAAACAAGGATTGTGGCAGATATGATATCTTCCTGGAAATCTCTCTCTGCGTGAGACCAGCTAAATTTTTACCATCGATCATGACGGACCCATCCACAGGTTTTAGCAGACCCAGGATCAGCCTTATTAAAGTAGACTTCCCTGAGCCATTTGGACCACCGATACCAAAAACCTCTCCTCTATCTGCCATAAATGATACAGGGCCAAGAGAAAATGATGCATTACGATAACTAAGGGAACTCACTTCAATCTGAATAATAACCACCTGCCAGCCTTCTAAGCAAGTATATGAAAAATGGCACACCTATAATACCCGTCACGATCCCAATGGGGACAACTCGTGGCAATATTATCAGTCTTGCAATGTCATAGGCCACGACAAGAAAAATGGCGCCGAATATAGCTGAAGCGGGTATGACTTTACGGTTGCTGCCCCCGTATATCAGCCGAGAAATATGGGGTGTAATCAAGCCCACGAAACCAATCAACCCTGAAATGGATACAGCAGCTGATACGCTCAACGTTACAAGGATTAAGGCAATTAGCTTAAGTGCTTCAACATTCACACCTACACTTTTAGCATATTCTTCACCGAGCTGGATTGTGTCAAGTTCCCTTGCATACATCCCTATTATAATCATGCTTACAACGCCTAGAATTGCGACCGGGATCAGAGAATTCCACGTGATATTTTCGACTGAACCCATCAACCAGAAAAAAACCTCACTTGCGCCCTCAAGGCTTGGGCTTGTATAAAGCAGGAATGCAACTATAGATGAGATGAAAACACTGACTGCAATACCTGTAAGCAGAAGATAGAGCACCGGTACCCTTCTGCTTCTTAACGAGAATATATAGATAGCAAGCACTATTGCAACTGAGAAGACAAAAGCCAGAGCCTCAAGTGTATAATAACCGAAAATTGTGACTCCCAATGCTATAGCAAGGACAGCACCAAGAGCTGCTCCGCTTGATATGCCAATCATGTAGGGCTCAGTGATTGGATTCTTGAAGACGCTCTGTATGGTTGCCCCCCCAACTCCAAGAACAGCACCGATAACGATTGCACCGATTATGTGCGGTCCTCTTAAATCGATAATAATTTCCCTCTGAATATCTGATGTCCCGGATGCAAAAATATGACCAGCAATAGGTATCTGGCTTAAAACAACCTTAATTACAGTAAGTGGAGGTATATAGACTGCACCTATAAATGCTGAGAAAAGTGAAACTAAAATTAGGATTAAAATTGAAAAGGAAAAAATTATGAATTTTTTCCTGGGAAAATCTTTTTTGTACTCCTTAATCCAAGCAAGATTCATCAAAGGCCCATAGTAGGTGAGTATTCAAGTTTAATCGGAAACTGTGGGAGTGATATGAAGTTTGGATAAACCTGATTCGCTAGCCACGCAATACCATATACAATCCTGAAATCTGGTTCCTCGAAGAAGCTGTCGTTTACAACAGAAATTATCCTGTTGTTGTAATATGCTGATGTTTCATTGAATGGCGCTGAATTCACGGCCCCAAAAGGAACGTACTGATCCAGTACGATTACCTGCGGGTTGTCTGCAGCTATAAGTTCAGGTGACATCTGATAGTATCCGGTTGCGTTTGCTATATTTTTCAGATGAGCATACTGCATAATCTGCGATATAAAAGTACCATTTCCAGCTGTCCAGTCACCTTCAGAAAGATAATAGAATGCAGTAAATTCCGCGGACGAATTTATATTAGACATATCTGATGTAATTGTCTTCAGGGAAACATTGATCCAGTTGTTGATCAGAGATGCATTTAGTTCCGTTCCAGTAAGGATTCCAAACATGGTTGTCTCATTCTCAATCTCCTGTATGTTTTCTGGATTGTCTACAAGTACCGGAATACTGTAGTTAAGTAGTTCATATCCATAGGACGGCATTGTGGAACCATACAGAAGAACCACCTGAGGTGTGAGATTCAATATCTCCTCAAGATCTATACCGCAGGCATTGCCTACATTTGGCAACGTTTCATTTGGAGGATAACAGTCAAATTCGTTTCCACCTACGAGATCCTTGTAGGCACCCAGTGCATATAATGTTGCAGTGGCTGACGGATCTATTGATATTATCCTGGTGAGAGTGTGGTTGAATGTAACTGTCCTACCGAGGGAATCCCTGACCGTTATTTTTCCAATGCTCGAAGGTGAAACAGTTTTCTTGCTTACCTGCGTATAAGCGATGAAAGAACCAACCAGAACAACTGCAATTATCACTGTTATTAAGATCATAACCTGACGCTTCATTTTAATCACTTTAAGTTTTCTTCACTTTGGTGAAGTTTTCTTAATATAATAGTTTTTTGGCATTAAATTCATTTGACAATCGATGACTTTTTGCCTTTAAAGGCAAAGATAAAAATTACCACACCTGCGAAACCAGAAAGTGTTGTGTAAAGCCATAATATCACAGGATTTCTTGTAACTGAAAAGGAAAGACCTCCAACTGAAGGTCCGACGGCTCTTCCAAAAGTCATAAATGCGTTATAAAGACCCAAGTTTCGTCCTATGTTCTCTGGCTTTGATATATCTGATACAATTGAGTAACCAACCGGGAACGAAAAGTCTTCACCTATTGTTAGAACCATGGTTGACAATATTAGGCCAACGAACGAATTATCGAATCCATATGAGAGAAAACCAAATACATAGAGAAACGTTCCAATCCAGTATGATCTGAATATTCCTATCTTTCCCGTCATGATATAGATCGGTGCCTGAAGCAGTATGACAAATAAACCATTGGTGAGGTAGATAAAACCTAATTCAGAGACTGCAATGTGTCTTATTGAAACTGCGTAATTTGTCAAAGTAACTGTTTCCTGTGACTGCACCATCATAACAAGAAATACCACAAATGAAAGTATTAAAACAGCTCTGTTTCTTGAATATGAAAGACCAGCTCCTACCTTGGATCCATAATTTCTATTTATCGTGAGAGAGATCGCAAGGGACGTGAACAAGCAAATTAAAGCAAATAGGAATAGATATCTGTAACCGACTGCTGATATCACAAACCCGCCAATTGCCGGTCCAAATCCCCAGCCTATGTTGTTGCCCACTCTCAGGATCGAGAAACCCTTCAGATTGACTGTGCTTGAAAGCGAGACGAGAGCATTGATAGAAGGAGCTTGCAATGCATTTGCTGACATAAGTGTTATGAATGCAACCGGGTAGTATACCGGAGACAGAGACAGACCAGTAAAAATAAAAATAAAAGCAAATGTAAAGCTTTGAACCAGGAGCGATATTAAAATTGTAGTTTTATGGCCTATTTTGTCTCCGAGGGATCCGCCATAAAGTGATACAAATGCAGATAAAATCCCACCGACTGTAAAAATTAACCCATCCTCAAAATACGGGATTTTCAGGATTGAATGGAAATATAATGAACTATAGATCCAGACAGATGAATATCCAAATCCCCGGATCGTAGATACCGCTGTAATTATCTTTACGTTATTCAATCTCCACCAGTTCTGATCTGGAATGCCATCGAATAAATCATCTTATCCCATTTTATCCCAGTAGTTTCTGTCTTTCCATCATAATTTTCTTTGAAATTGAATGGTCAAACAGATAGACAAGATTATTAATTCTGTTTTCAATGACGTCAGGCCGGACTAGGCCGGGGGGTTAGGCACCTTCTGTAACCCGAAGTCGATATGCGGGGGCGACGGCTTTGGAAGGTCAACCAGACTTCTATCAGGCCCTGTGGAGGCTGTGACACTCTGTTCCTCCGGACTCAAGGTCTGCAGCTTTTATCTCAAAGGAGAAAAAGGTTGCAGTCAATCTGGAAAACCCGCCAGGACCGGAAGGGAGCACCGGTATCCAGGACTCTGGGTGCTGGAGGGGTGCGGAGTGGAGCTGAAGCAGGGGGGACCTGTTAGGACATCTGGCCCGACTGAAGCCTGTCCGGTTCCGATTACTTTTTATTCTACCTGACTCTATTGTGTCAATGAACGAACATGATTCGTATTCCCATCTTCTTTCAGAGGATAGGTACAAGTGGCAGGATCCCGTCAGAATAGTAAACGAACTAGGGCCACTTTCAGGTTACGTTCTTGACAGTGCCTGTGGGCCTGGCTTCTTTACAATCGAACTGGCAAAGGCGATTGCCGGCAAAGGATCAATCGATGCTGTTGATTCCGACCCGAAAGCAATTGCTGTGTTGAATGAAAGGATTAAAACCCTTGATCAGAAAGTCCAGTACTCTGTACGAGCCAGAGCAGCAGATGTTGAAAGAATGTACTTCCCGGAAAGATCTTTTGATCTTATTTTTATCGCAAATTCCTTTCATGACCTGAAGGACAAGGATGGATTTCTTATAAAAGTGTCAAGAATTCTAAAGACAGAAGGAAGAGTCGTAAACATTGACTGGAGAGCTGAACCAACAGACATTGGCCCGCCTCAAGAAATAAGAATATCTGAGGAGAAATGTATATCGATGTTTCAAAAGCATGGTTTCAAATTAAATTCCAAAATATACGGCGGCGAATATCACTATGGATTGGTCTTTACTAAGACAGTTTCATGAATCAAGAAACTTTCTCATCCTGTAGGCATTCCTCGTACCGCCCACTGGGGTTTTATAGTAAGATGATAGGTATTCTGTTACCTTAAACCCTCTTTTTCTGTAAAAATTCAGCGCCTGTGTATTGTTTTCCCTGACTTCAAGGACAATTTCCCTGTATCCCCTCGATATTAATTCAGCCTCCATTTTATCAAACAGGAACGTGCCAAGACCAGATCTCTGCGACCTAGGATCAACTGCGATGCTTTCTATGTCAGCCTCTTCCCTTGTTAGGGGTAGAGCGCATATATAACCGAGTATTCCGTGCTCGCTTTCTGCGATGAAACAGATACTTTTCGGAGACTCAAACATCACCTTCAACATTCTCCTGGTATATGCAGCTTCTCCAAATGCTTCCTTCTCGAGATTCACTAATAATGGCAGGTCATCCCGGGAGTAGGATCTGATCTTCATATTCCTCCATATATAGGCAGGAAATATTAATTTATTAACCAAGAATTTAGTAATTACCAAAATACTTATAGCATGCAATAGCATCTATTGTATATGATTGAATCGTTAACTGATGAAATTAGGAAAGGGAAGCCCTTCCTTGTATTTGATGATGAAAAAAGAGAAGGGGAGACTGACATGATGCTCCCGTCTCAGTTCATGACGCCTGACATTATACGAAAAATGCGCAGAGAAGGCGGAGGATTGATATGCCTTTCCCTGCGTGAGAAAGATGCTGTCCGAATAGGACTGCCTTTTCTAGAAACGATACTTCCACAGACCGGTATCATGAAAGGGCTATTCAGGAACGACGACCTTAAATATGATAGCAGCAGCGCATTTTCGCTGACAATAAACACAAGAAATAGCTTTACAGGCATAACGGATATTGACAGGTCAGCTACAATCCGTGAATTCGCATCTTTTTTGTCAGATCTTGGCAGTTATAATGGAACTGCGTCGTCTATTTTTGCCGAACGTTTCAGGTCTCCAGGCCATGTATTCCTGCTTATAGCCAGAGAAGGTTATTTCAGCAAAAGAAGAGGTCATACCGAGCTGGGCACTTATCTGGTTGAGAAAGCTGGTCTGATCCCTTCAGTGACCATGGTTGAAATGTTATCGGATTCGGGCAAAGCCATGACAAGAGATGAAGCACTCGATTATGCAACGAAAAACAAACTAACTTTTATAGACGGCAAAGCGATAATAGAATCGTGGTCAAATGAAACGGGTTATGGCAACGGGGGTCTTTGACATACTGCATCCAGGTCATCTGTTTTTCCTTAAAGAGTCGAAAAAACTGGGGGACGAATTATACGTCGTGGTCGCAAGGGATTTGACAGCTAATAAAAGAGGAAAGACAACCATCTTCGACGAAAATACAAGGCTAAGTATCGTGAGCGAACTCCGTGTCGTGGATCACGCAGTTCTTGGTCATGAAGGAGACATATACAAAACAGTGGAGGAAATAAGACCAGACATCATAACACTTGGATACGATCAAAAATTCAATGATGACGAAATTGTAAACAATTGCAGGGCCAGAGGTATCAATGTAGAAGTCAGGCGAATAGGGAAAAACAGCGGAGCTATATACCAGAGCTCCACACAGATCAGGGAAAAGCTGTTGCAGATAATAGGTGAGAAATTTTGAAGAGGATTGGCATCGCAGACACAACCTTCGCCCGTTACGACATGGCAAGATCTGCAATAGATCAGCTTGAGCAGACAGGAACGAACTTTGAAATCATCAGATATACTGTCCCTGGAATCAAGGACCTGCCTGTAGCCTGCAAGATACTTATTGTGAAGAATAACTGTGATATAGTTATGGCACTGGGAATGCCAGGTTCAAAGCCGATAGATAAGATGAGTGCACAGGTCGCTTCAGAAGGGCTGTCAAGGGTTCAGACAGAGACGATGGTTCACATCATTGAAGTTTTTGTCCATGAAGACGAGGCGCATGACGAAAAAGAACTTGCCTGGCTTATGGACCGGCGATCACGCGAACATGCGATCAATGCCTACGATCTTATTTTCAGGCCTGAAAACCTCAGAAGAAACGCTGGAAGGGGTCTCAGGCAGGGATATGAGGACGTTGGTTCAATAGAGGAAAGCAGAGGCATATATCATTAGGTGTAAAAAATGAAAATAGGGATAGTTGTATCGGAATATAACTACGACATAACCATGAACATGCTGCAGCGCGCTGAAGAAGAGGCTAAATTCCTTGGGGTTGAAGTCACCAGGGTATTCAAGGTACCCGGTACTTTTGACATGCCACTAGGTGTGAAGACTTTATTGGATCTAAAGGAGATCGATGGTGTGGTTACCCTTGGTGCAGTTATAAAGGGAGAGACAGACCACGACGAGGTTATAATGAATAATGCAGCAAGAAAAATTGCTGATTTGTCCATTGAGTTCTCGAAACCGGTTGCACTTGGAATATCTGGACCGGGGGAGACGAGACTCCAGGCGCAGGCAAGAATCGAAACTGCCAAAGATGCAGTTCAGTCTGTCGTCAAGATGATCAAGAGAATGTCAGATATAAGAAAAAAGTGATACTGGCGAACCGGTAGATACGTCAGCATTCTATATCTGATAGTTTACCGGTAAATTCTGCGAAAGCGTTGTGTCTGTGAATGCTTTCTTCGCTTTCTGATGTAATCAGGATTTGTGGGTCTATATTGAATTTTTGAAGTTTTTGTTTAAGGTTGCAGGCTATATTTCTGACAACGTCTTCCACGAACTGTGGTTTCTTATGCTGCCTGTAGATTAACTCTACATCGCTCTCCAGACTTTCTCCAAGTTCCACCGGTGAACCTATGATGTCTGATGCAACTTCTATAAGCATATCAGCTTCAATTTCAACACCCGATATCTTCTGAACTAATATTTCGACTCGATTCCTCTGGTTGTGCGTTATGACAGGAATGTTGTTTATTATATCGCTATACTGAGGATTTTCAGATATCAGCTTCTTTCTTTCCGCATCCATGGTGCAGGGGCATGCATTAAGTCCGGTTACCTGGACACCGATGTAGTCATCCTCACCTGTATGACTGAAAGTTACAGTTTTACCTATAAGTCCATATGAACGGACAGAAACCTTGTCGGCATCGAATGATTTAGTAAAATAATCTGCCCTTAAGATACACTCACACCTGGTAACATAGGGGATCCTGCTCATAACCAGATTTGAGATGTCGGATGTTATACTTTCCACACCGCTGAAATCCCTGTTCTGAGTCACAACTTTAGTGACAGCATCTATCATAGAGGAAAAATCCGCTCCCTTTCTGGTTGCTGGAAGATCAATAAAAATGTCTGCAGATGCTGAAAGAAATATTTCCTTACCATGTCTTTTGACCTGAACTGGAAAATGCAGGTCTTTAACCCCTACCCTTGACAGAGGGATATTATGATCTGGTTCTTTTGACTGGATCGTGTTATTTCCCGCTATGGTGATCCCTTCGAGTCCTGATAAGTCTTCTTTAAGACCGCTTCAAGCTCCTTATACTTATCTTCAAGAGCTTTCTGGTTTTTTTCTAGTGTTTTTATCCTCACAGAACTCAGCTCTTTCTGTTCCTCCAGTTCATCGATCAGCTTCTTTCTATCATCTACTTTATACAATAATGGTCCTACTGCCTTGTAGACAGGTGAACCTTCCTTTACTTCACTGAGCTCTTTCAGGGTACGCTCGAGTTCTTTAACGCGCAAATCAAGCTGGTATTTCTGATTCATTAATTGTTCAATCTGTATCTCCAGTTGCTGTGCTTGTTTCAATTTATTCTGTATCATATTACTTTGACTGTCCAATTATTTTACCTCCATGTTTAACCTTTCTATCATAGCAATTAGCCGGGTAAAAGTTCCCAGGCTAGCTCTTAATGCTACTGTATCTGCCGCTCCTATATAAAAGTAAAAATTTTGCTCGTCCTCCTCTATCCATTCTCTCGATCTTCCCTCCATAGTCCCCACCTCAGGTAACATAGACTTGATCGCATCGGTGAACTGTAATTTATTAAGTTTAAGGCGGACCATGAATCTATAATCCATACACCTTGATCTGTTTAAAAGATATAGGCTATTCGCTGTATTTTTTACTGAGGAAACTCAAAAAGTTAAAATCACCTCAAGGATTGCCCCGTTGGGCTCGTGGCCTAGTTTGGATAAGGCACCGTCCTTCTAAGTCGGTGATCGGGGGTCCAAATCCCCCCGGGCCCGCTCTAGTTCAATTAAATTTTTTATCTTCTCATCAGAAAAATAAAATAAGGCTTAAAGCGAATCTCTCATTATTCTGGTAGCAGACAACAATGCTGATTCGATCAGAAGTTCCTAGTCAATGAACAGGTTCGTAGTGAATTGCAACGACTCCGTTATCAAGAGCCCCTGCAGATACTAACTTAAGATTGTGCCTCTTCATATCGTCTCTGAAGAAAGATTTTCCGGCACCCAATATTATTGGTCTGATACGTATTCGGTACTCATCGACTAAATCATTCCTGATTAGAGTTGATACAAGTGTCCCGCTACCTATCACAACCAAGTCACCACCATTTTCATTCTTAATCCTTGGAACCGCGACAGCTGGATCGTCTCTTACAATCCGGACAGGATTCCAGTGCGCTTCTTTCATGGTTTTGGAAAATACTATCTTTTGTCTGTTGTTAAGATGACCTATGATTTCAGAATCGAATCCATCTGATGATGGCGTTGCCTGGGGCCAGAATTTACTAAATTCCTGGCATGTGACTCGACCATAGAGCATAGCATCAACCCTCCTGAGGATTTCCTTTGACCATTCAATTTCCTTCCGATCGAAGCTAAACCAGTCGATTTCATTCTTAGGACTAGTATAATAGCCGTCTAATGATATAATTGAGTCAAGGATTATTCTTCGCATAAATGCCTATTGGGTTTGCGTATTTAAATGTCACATTTTAACATTAATGCGAACCAAATTTCGCCGCGATTTCCGTTTATTAGAGAAACGAATTATGATCCTGACTCCTCCCACCAATACTCAAATCAAAAATGATAAACCGTGATGGAATGCTTAAGTCGCCCATACAGAGAGGTAACATTTCGCCTTCACCATTGTGGAGTCACCGTTTAGAAGGTGATGGTACCACGCCTTGCATATACTTATTGGTGTGGTGACATTCTGGCTGACAGAAAGAGAGAGACCATAGAACTGGATTAAAGGGAGAAAACGTGGTTTTTTCGTATTCTTACTTTATTTTTCCCGATCATAGTGGCGACAGATTTATGGCCAGATTAAGTTTGGATGCATATTTTGGTGATTTGTCAAACAATTATGATGTTCCTATGAGTGATTGAATCGAAAACAAAATTGAACGAAAATCTTTCCTTCAGAATTTGACAAGCGTCTTTCTCTATCAAATAGTTGTTTTGACATTAAATATAATGATGGCCTTAAAAAATGGAGGTAAAAAGATTCGCAGGGATTATATCACGAAGGCAATTTCAAAACAGCAAATGCCGTGAAAGCTGCGCCCACTGAATTCTCTATCAATAATGAAACAGGATAGGGCACAATGTGGCTTGGAGGATATGAGTAGTTCATCTCAGAAAGATCAGTCAGATTAAAAAACAGTGTTATCTGTATAGTTTCATTAATTCCTGGCTTTACTGGAACATTCATATAGTTATAAGGATATTTGCTTATATTGAAATGCGTAAAATTCTGTATTGGAGAATCATTCAGTATCAGATCATAAATATATACTGTGGACTCAGCTGATTTAACGCTCAGGTTAAGTGTAATTGATGTTGTGGACTGTGTGACTGGAATCACTGAGCCATTCTCTGGAAGATAAACAGATAGTGATGATGGTGATGGTTTAACTGATGAGGTTGATATTGATGATGAAGAATTGTTGATTGTCTCCACAGTCATAAATGAGAATATGATTAGAAGAACTATGGCAATTACTAATGAAGATTTTCTGCCTATCATTTTAGCGGTTCGATATGGTTAGAGCTTATAAAATGTTTATGAATAATTAACTAATTAATTAAATATTTATATCGTTAACCAATGCCCTTGCGATTACATGGTTCAATATAAGTGGGTGGCGCTGTCTAACACAACGCTTGGTGTTTTGATGGCATCAATAAATGGTACCATTATGCTGATATCACTGCCAGCTATTTTCAGAGGCATTGACATCAATCCCTTCAATGCTTCATCCTTTGTGTACCTGTTATGGATCCTGATGGGTTACATGATCGTAACAGCAGTTATGCTTGTAACTGTTGGAAGGCTATCTGATATATTCGGAAGGGTCAGGCTCTTTAACCTGGGCTTCCTGATTTTTACAGTTGGTTCTGTTTTGCTATACCTGACACCCAGTAAAGGTGATCTTGGCGCTCAGGAAATTATAATATTTAGAATGATTCAGGCAATAGGGGCCTCTTTCTTGTTCGCTAATTCTGCTGCAATCATTACAGATAGTTTCGGTCCAAATGAGAGAGGAAAGGCAATGGGCATAAATCAGATTGCAGCTCTTGCCGGATCCCTTATAGGTCTAATTTTGGGAGGTCTTCTTGCCACAATTAACTGGCGTTATGTTTTCCTGGTAAGTGTTCCTGTTGGTTTACTTGGAACGGTTTGGTCATACTTGAAGTTAAAGGATCATTCAATAAGACATAAAGACCAGAAGGTTGACGTTCCAGGCAATGTTGCTTTTGCTGGTGGTTTAACACTCATACTGATAGCTATTACATACGGATTGATGCCTTATGGTAGCTCTACGATGGGTTGGTCCAATCCGTGGGTCATACTTTCACTGATTGTGGGTTTAGCAATGGTTGTTGCTTTTGTTTTTATAGAGAGGGTTGTTGCTCAACCAATGTTCAATATGAGCCTCTTTAAGAGCCGTCCATTTACTGCTGGAAGTGTTTCAGGCATGCTTCAATCAATGGGAATGGGTGGTGCCATGTTTATGCTGATTATACTTCTTCAGGGAGTGTGGCTCCCACTTCATGGTTACAATTACAATGCGGTTCCTTTCTGGGCAGGAATCTATATGATCCCCATGATGCTTGGGTTCGTTGTTCTTGGCCCATTAAGTGGTGCTCTATCCGATAGGATTGGAGCGAGGGTTATATCAAGTGTTGGTATGGCAATCAGCGCAGTTTCATTCCTACTCTTGGCCACGTTGAGCTATAACTTTGCTTATGTAGACTTCGGTTTGATGCTGTTCATGATGGGGGCTGGAATGGGGATGTTTGCAGCACCAAATATAACCGCTGTCATGAATTCTGTCGCTCCTCAGCAGAGAGGTGTGGCGTCTGGAATGAGAGCTACACTACAGAATACCGGTCAGACAGCCAGTATGGGTATATTCTTTACGATAGTTCTGGTCTCTTTAACGACAAGGTTGCCTGGTGCGTTTACTACAGCCCTTGCTTCGGCAAATGCGCCGGAACTCATTCCTTATTTCATAAATATACCGCCAACATCAGCTTTGTTCTCCGCTTTCCTCGGGTATAATCCTGTGGCAACAATACTTAGCCTGTTTCCATCATCCTTCACTTCGTTAATAAGCAGTTCAACGCTTACACTACTAGAGGGAAAGACATGGTTCCCGAATGCACTTGCTGGTTCATTCATGGGTTCACTTAGAGTTTCATTCTATCTGGGAGCGCTCATTTTCGCAGTCGCAGCTATTCTTTCAGCGATTCGAGGAAAAAGGTACATTCATTCAGAGTCAAATGTATATCCGGGCTTGGAAAGAGAAAACACGGCTCAATCCGGTTCTGTTAGTACTACTACCACGCAGGTTGACCCAAAGACCGTAAAAACGGAGTCGAGATGAATTCAGTTAAAATTGATCGGGTTGACAGTTCAAAGCGCATGACAACCGAACTGTGGCACTCGTTCTCAAATGTTTACATAAACGGCAAGAAAAGAATTGCACGAGAGCTAGAAAAACACTCTATTAAGCCACTTGAACTTAGATTGCTGTTCTCAATATCTAAAGAGGGGGAATGCCCCATCGGGAGTCTTGCATCGGAAATAAACGTGACAACTGCCTGGGTGACCGGCATAGTGGAAGAACTTGAAAACAGGAACCTGGTCAGGAAACACAGGAGCGCAAACGACAGAAGGATTATTGAGGTGTCCCTCACTCCTGCAGGCAAAAAATTGGTCAAAACAGGAATGAAGATTTATGAAGACCTGGTCGGAGATGCAGTCAAAGGTCTTTCACCTGAAGAGCTCAAGGAATTTGAAAGAATTTTAATGAAGGTGAATGCATCTATCCAATCATACAGTTAAAAAATAAGGTTTCTAAATTAAAAATGTATTTGCCTTTATCTTAAACTGTGGATTCCTTACACGTTTATTGTGCAAGAGTCTTCAGCTGCCCAAGCAACTCTGTCTCGACATGCTTTGTCCAAAGCATTTCAGGTACATCGACTGCCAGAAACAGGTCTGAGAGCAGCAGAAATTCAATTGCAGTTACAGCCAAGTTCTGACCTAATTTACCAACACCAACATGCACCTCAAGGTTTCCGGCATTTTCCTTAAACAGGAATGTAAGAGCTCGGTCAGCTGCGATGATATCTCTCAAGAATCCTCCCTTATTGGCCTGTAGAACTGCCTGCCCTTCTTCAATCCTACTTTGTGTCTTCCACCCGGAGTCTCTAAGATATTGCTCAAAGGCCGTAGCCACTGTGTTGACATCTTTCGAAGTCTGCAAAACTATATTCTTCTTGAATATCTCCATAATACATCATGGTAATCATTTTATTTAATCGTATTCCAGTTTTTCTCTGCCTATAAGTTGTCTTCATTTGGATTTAGCTGTTTTAAGATATTTATTCATCAAAGGAAAAAGTGTAAAGTTTTATTCTATCATGGAGGATTATAAAAGATGGTAAAAATCGAAAAGGAAGTTATACATGCCAAATCACTCGAAAACAATAAACCCGGTGATCCTGTAGAAAGGGAGATACTGATTATCTCCAATAATTATAATGAGAGTTCGCCTCTGCTGGTAGGTATTGCAGGATTTTATGGAACATCTTTTAACTTTCTCAACCGTTCTTATTCATCGCAGGATTTTTTGACGACACTTGAAAAGATTTCAAAGCAAAATCCTGATATTTCTTACATTATGGCTCTACCGGACACTATGACATACTATTATGGAAATCAATATCTTAACTCTTCAGCTGTCGGTAATTACGAAGATTTCATCGTATATGATCTGATGAATTTTCTAAAGGAAAAATTCGGCGACAGGAAAACTGGAATTTTTGGAAAATCTTCTGGTGGATTTGGGGCATATAATCTAACGATGAGGCATCCCGAAGTTTTTTCCGGTTTCATTGACGTTTCGGGTGATAGTCTATTTGAGTACTGCTATCTTAAGGATTTCCCGGGTGCAATTGATATTTTCAGGAATTTAGATCCTGAAAAATTTCTTCAGGATTTCAGGTCGAAAGAATATCACAGCAACCAGGAACTAAATGCAATGGAAGTTATAGCGATGTCTTCATTTTATTCCCCCAATGCTGGCTCCACGTACGGTTTTGATCTTCCATTTAATATTGAGAGCGGGGAAATAAGATATGATGTCTGGAACCGCTGGCTGGATGTTGACCCGGCAAGGACTATTGTCAGATTCGCGCATAGGCTAAAAGGTAAGAAAATCATACTGCAGGTCGGAAAGAGGGATGAATTTACACTCAACATAGGTATAAGTTCAATGCATCATACTCTGAAAATACAGCAAGTAGAGCATACCTATCATGAATATGACACTGGTCATTTTTCAATTGACTTTCTGTATCAATATTCAATTCCAGAGCTAGTTGGATTTCTATCAGGTTTGTGAAATAAAATATAGTATATGTTATGCGATTCAATTTACCTGAAATGAAAGATGTCTACGTTATCTCTTACGCAAGAACACCCATCGGAAAATTCGGTGGCGCATTTCGAAATAAGAGAGCTGTTGAACTTGGAGCTGCTGCTATTAAGAACGCAATCAGCAAGTCTGGAATAGATCCTGATATGGTCGAAGAGGTGATCATGGGAAATGTTTTGCAGGCCGGGAATGGACAGAATCCTGCTGGTCAGGCATCTACTCTTGCTGGTCTTAAAAGCGGCACTTTGAAATATACTGTTAACGTTGTCTGCGCCTCCGGTATGCTTGCAATTGAGTCAGCTTCAAGAGAAATATCCCTAAAAGAGCATCATATCATAGTTGCTGGTGGAATGGAAAGTATGTCAAACAGCCCTTTTCTGCTTCCTTCAGAACTAAGGTGGGGTGTCAAGCAGCTGTTCAGGAAGGATGAAAGTCTTAAGGACGCGATCCTTTCTGATGGCCTTCTGGATGCGTTCTACTATGAACATATGGGAGTTTCGGCTGATAGAACTGCTAGGAAATTTGGGATAACCAGAGAGATGGCTGATCAGTACTCATATGAAAGCAACTTGAGAGCTGAGGCGGCATGGAAAAATGGCATATTCAAAAAGGAGACTTTTGATACGTTTGGCCTGAACAGCGATGAAGGGATCAGGTTATCAGATCCTGATGTGCTCGGAAAACTTAAACCTGCCTTCACTGATGGTGGTGTACTTACAGCAGGCAATTCCTCTCAGATTTCAGACGGTGCATCCGCTCTTCTGCTAGCGTCTGAAGAATTTGTGAACGATAACTCTGTCAAACCAATTGCTAAGATTACAGGATACGAATCTTATTCCCTGGAACCAACAGATTTTGTTGAGACACCGATACCCTGCACCAGAAAATTTCTTGAAAAAACAGGTACCAAGATAGATGATTATGATCTTGTCGAGCACAACGAGGCTTTCTCGATTGCTTCCATTCTTGTAAGAGAAAAGCTGGGAGTTGATCCGGAGAGATTCAATGTAAATGGAGGCGCTGTCGCAATTGGGCACCCCCTCGGAAACAGCGGGTCAAGGATAATTGTGACTCTTATAAACGCACTTATAAATAAAAAAATGAAAAAAGGGCTTGCCACGATTTGCCATGGCGGCGGAGGCGCACACACAATGGCAGTGGAAATTGTTTGAGCAAATCCGGATCATATTATAAGTAAAATTGCCTTCCGGTATTTATGGAATACAGGAACATTAAATGCGAATTGACGGATAATATTAGAATAATACAGATAGCAAGACCCTCTGAACTGAACCCACTTGATATTGAAACGCTGGAAGAAATTGAATCCTGCCTTAAAAGTGAGCCAAGGATTACAATAATTAGGGGGAGTTCAAGAGCCTTCTCCGCCGGAGCCGATATAAAAAATTTTAAAGGTCTTTCTCCTGAAGTTGCTTATTCCTTTGCACGGACAGGGCACAGGATATATAATTACATTGCGCACTATGATCTGCCTGTCATAGCTGCAATAAATGGATATACTCTGGGTGGTGGTTTCGAGCTTTCGCTTGCCTGTGATTTCAGGATAGGTTCTCCGGATTCAAAGGTTGGATTGACGGAGCTCAACCTTGGCATTATTCCTGGATGGGGCGGTACCCAGAGATTGAAGGCTCTTGTGGGAGAACAGTTTGCGTTGTACATGATTATGACATCCAGGGTACTGAATGCAGATGAAGCGCTTGCACATGGCATTCTACTGCAGAAGGCAGAGAATCCCGTAGAGGCTGCAGTTGAAATTGCTAAGACACTCAAGGAAAAATCCAGGAAGACTCTTAAATTCGTTAAATCGCTTATCAGAACTGTTCCAGATGAGATGTTTGAAGAGGAGATGACCCTATTTGGTAGGTCCTTTGAAGGTAGCAATAGCTCTGAGGGAGTTGAGGCCTTCCTTCAAAAGAGAAAACCTGTCTTCAAAGAGTGAAATCAATTAGTATAATACAACGTATTTGATGGGTCTTTTCTGAAGTATGCAGTGTATTCTTCATACTCATCCTCTGTGAACAACTTTCTGTGGACATATGCTTCCCTGTATTTTTCAGCACTGTCTGGAAAGACGGTCAAAACCTTCGATCCTGGATACTTCTCGGCAATCTTCACAGCCGAGAAATAATTTGCAGCAGAGGAGAGACCGGTAAACAGTTCAAGGTCGGTCATCTTTCTTAACATTTCTTCCGCGTCGCGATCATCAATGTCCATCCACTCATCTATAAGATTCATATTTTTTGATAAGATCTCTGGCGTTTTTGAGATGTTTAAATTCTTAAGACCCTGGATTTTATGGTAGGGTTTTGGCATAACTGCTATGACCCTGACTGTTGGGAAATTCTGTTTGAAATATTTCGCAAGTCCTGTAATAGTTCCACCTGTCCCGATGGATATAACCACATGCGTAATGGAATCTCCAACAACTGATGTGACCTCTGGCCCTGTGGTATAATAATGCCCAAGTGTATTTGCTTCGTTTGAGTATTGATCGAAATTGACATACTTTCCGGGTTTCATTTCCATTTCTTTTTTAAGCATGCTGACGGCAGTATCAATGTTTATTGAACCATGTTTGCTTGCCTCATCAAATACCTCGACCATTTCCTGCCCGGTCATCCTGATAGCATCTTTCGTTGCCTGACTGGATGCGTTCGGTACATAAATCCTGGCCCTGTAACCCACTTCTTTAGCTATGTTTGCAAGTGCTATACCAGTATTTCCAGAACTTGCCTCAATTATAGTTTTGTTTCGATCAAGAAGACCTTTCTTTATACCTGACGATATCATGAAGAAACCGGCTCTGTCCTTTATAGATCGATATTTGTTCCTGTATTCCATTTTGGCATAAATTACAGAGCTTCCCACTTCATGGTAATAAATTGGCGTTTTACCGATGCCAAATCTGTATGCATCTTCAGCAACCTCTTGATATATCTCTATGGAATCGCATTTAGCCATTAACAGTTTATCCTGACGAGACAGAAAAACTTTGCCTGAACAAAAAGCGTGAAGCAATAATATATATTGGAATTACGGGGTCCAGTTTATCACATCAAAATACATGTTGCCTTTTCTATGCATCGATATTACGATGTATAACCATTGCTGTCAGACAAAGCAAAAAATTATTGATACGTACCTATAATAGTTCATGTTTTTGATTCTGCAGTGTTATATATCACAATATTTATATACTATTGTGAGTTATGATTCTTACGTTAAACGGCGTTTGTCAGACAGGTGATGCATGTTAATTGAATCTGTGGAGCTCGATAATTTCAAGTCATTTGGTAATAAGAGAACTATCCTATTCAAGGACGGATTTACTGTAATAACTGGACCAAATGGTAGCGGCAAGAGCAATATTGGCGATGCGATGCTTTTTGTTTTAGGTATAAGGTCCTCGAAGGCAATAAGAGCTGATAGGCTACCAGATCTAATTCATAAGGTTCCACCGGAGAAGAAGCAGAAATCCTCTTGTTCAGTCTCCATTGTTCTAGACTCAGAGAATCCAAATCTACCCGAATCGGAAAGGAAGACAAGGATTACGAGGGAGATATCAGTCGATGAAAACATGGAGTGCAAAAGCACATATTACATAAACGGTGCCAAAGCAAAACGTGGCGACGTTGAGACGATTCTTGACAATGCGCAGATCTATCTGGACGCTTATAGTTTTGTTCTTCAGGGCGACATAAACAATTTAGTTAAGATGACAGGCACTGAGAGAAGAAAACTTCTTGAATCTATAGCGGGAATAGAGAGTTATAACATACAGATTGAAAAGGCGCAGACTGACATAGATGGCATTGAGGAAAACCTCTCAAAAATACAGATCCTGATAGACGAGAATCAGAGAAGACTCGAACAGCTCTCAGTGGAGAAGAAGAATGCTGAAAGATATAATGAGCTGAACGAAAAAATCGGGTCATATGAAGTTACACTACTGAACATAGATCTGATCAGTGTGAACCGAGAGCTGATGTCTTATGGAAAAATACTGGACGAGATCAACAGCCAGCTCTTATCTCAGAGAAACAAAATAGCAGAGTTAAATGATAGTGTCAAAAAGAAGGAAGACGAGATAAGATCCGTCGAGGCAGAAAAAAACAGATTTGGCGGAGAAGAACTTAAAAATGTCATTGAGAAAATAAAAAATTTAACGCTAGAAAAAGCAAAAGCTGAGATAAATACTGAGAACCTTAAGGATGACATTAAATCGCTCTCTGACCGGATAGAGGAGATAAACCTTGAACTGGAATCAAGGAAAACCGAGAAAACCAGGATTGAAAAGGAATCTTTGGACCTAAAGAAGAAAATCAAAGAGACGGAAACAGGTTTAGAACAGTGTAATAAGAGATTATCGGAACTCAAGGCATCATCGGAAAATTCATCCAAGCTTTTTGCTGAATACAAGAAAGAAATGGATCGTCTTGATATTACGATAGCTGATCTAAATGCGTCGATTCTTCAAACAACACAGGAGGAGTCAGAAAACAGGGGAAAAAGGGAAAGCCTTGTTTCAGAACTGAGACATCTTGAATCCAGGGAATCGGACATTCTTCTGGAATATAACGATGCTAAATACAAGATCGATGCAAATGAAAAGGAATCAACAGGCAGTAAGAAGGCATATGAAGAACTGAACCAGAAATATATTTCTCTCAGGAAGAGCGTAACAGAGGGGGACAGGCTGAAAGATGAACTCAACAGGCAACTTATCGAACTGACCAAGGAATATGAAAAACTGTCTGCATCTCTTTCCAGAACGAGCCAGTCTTCCAAAACTTATTCGGCAATACTTGAAGCACGTGCCAACGGCGAAATAACCGGTGTCTACGGTCTCGTCAAGGATCTCATATCGTATGACACAAAGATGAAAATGGCGATTTCTGCAAGCGGCGGTGCAAGGTTAAATTCTGTTGTTGTCGAAGACGATGCTGTAGCTGAGCGGTGCCTTAACATATTAAAGAGAAAAAAGGCCGGCAAGCTGACTTTCCTGCCTATGAACAAGATGCTGACAGGAAGGCCTCGAGCGAAGGCAATAATGGTAAAAAACACCGGCGAAACTAACGGCTATGTTTTTGAAAACGTCAGATATGATAAGAAATATGAAAATATTATCTGGTATACATTCCAGGACTGTATCATAGTGCCGGATACGACAGTTGCACGAAAGCACATGAGTGGTGTCCGTCTTGTTACAATGGACGGTGATATTTTCGAGGCAAGTGGTGCAATAACAGGCGGTTTCTCAGAGAAGAAGGATGAACAGAGTGAAACCAGATTTACTGAAATTTCTGATCGAATGGCATCGATATCTTCTGAACTTGAAGCACTTAAAACAAAACTGGAACAGGAAAGAACAGAACTTGATGATATATCCACGAAGATTGCTACAAGCTCAAAGCAGATTGGTTCAGGTTCGTCACAAATTAGCATGTTCATAGAGATCAGGGATCGCTCAGGTAAGGAACTTGAAAATATCAGGAAAGAGATAAAGGAGATTCAGAATGCTATATCAGAGCAGGATCAAAAGATTCTTGAGGTACACAATAAACTGGATCAGTTTACTGATGATCTTAATAAAAAAACTGAAGAGAAGAACCACCTTAATAGAAAAATGGCAGAGATATCTCCCGAAATTATCAATGAACAGAATGAACTTGAAAGCAGGGCATCCATTCTTAGGTCAGAAAAAGAAGATCTATCCAGAAAAGATTTCTCGCTCATTTCGGATCTAAAGATATGCGATAATGACATAACCAATCTGATCGCAGAGAAAAATAAGGACACAAATGCGATCGTTTCAAAGAAACAAATGCTGCAATCTGGATTGAATGATATAAGATCACTTCAGGAAGAACTTGAAAAATACAGGATGCTTGAGGAACAATTGAATTCCAAGGCAAAGGAATTCAATAACCGTTTGCATAAGCTTGGCCTTGAAGTGCAGGCGCTCAAAGGCAACCTGGACACTGCTTCAGTCATGATAACAACCCTTGAGGACAATAAACTGAGCACAAATCTGAGGATACAGAGCGCAAATGACAAGATACAGCAGCTTAATCAGCAGATACAAGAATCAAAATACAAACCTATTAACACAGATCTTTCTGTAGCTGAGATTAAGAGAGAGCTCACTTCTCTTAGAAAGGAACTGGATAGCCTTGGTGCTGTTAACCAACTTGCAATAGCCGAATACGACGAGGTTAACTCCAGACTCAAGGAAATGCTGGAAAAGACATCCAAACTTAAGCTTGAAAAACATGTGCTTGAGGAGATGATGGAAGACCTGAATGGAAAGAAGAGGACTGTTTTCCTTGATCTGTATTATAAGATCAATGACACGATGAAGGATATATATGCTGTCCTCTCAGAGGGTGGAGAGGCAAGACTAGATCTATCTGACATGAATGATCCACTGAACTCTGATCTTTACATAAGGGCAAGGCCAAAGGGAAGCACTTTCAGTAAGATAGAGGCGTTGAGCGGCGGAGAAAAGAGCCTGACTGCAATATCTTTCATACTTGCAGTTCAGAGGATTAAGCCATCGCCTGTCTATTATCTGGACGAGATAGACATGTTTCTTGATGGCGCAAATGCTGAAAGAATAGGTAAAATGTTCAGCGAGAATGCCAAATACTCACAGGTTCTGATGGTATCCCTCAAGAAAGCCATGTTGAAATATGCAGACAACCTTATTGGTGTTACAACGCTGGATGAGGAAAATACTGAGATTTATTCAAAGGATTTTGACAGCGACACAGAGGTGAAACCATGAAGGTGGAAGAAATATTACAGAGCATAACTGCTCAGGGAAGAATGCTTGAGCTGGATACGGGAATATACTACAGAATATTAAACAAGGAACAGAAGCATCCAAATGGAAATGAATTCATATGGGTTGTATCTGAAATAGTTGCAAGATGCGAAAGCGGACAGATGGATCCATGGGACATAGATCTCATGTCACTGACACAGCTATTCGCAGGGTCGATTGACAACAAATCGCCCAATTTCTCAATAGCTGGCAGATTCATAGCCGAATCATGGAGGTTCCTTCTTGAAAAATCAAAGAATATTCTTTATATGCCAGAGCAGGAAGAGGAGATATCGGACGACATTGAATCTCCTTTTTTTGAAAATTTACCATATATTGAGACAATAGACGTAAAACCAAGAATATACCATCCTGAGAAGAGGAAAATAATGCTTCTTGAGGTTCTTGAAAGTGTCAGGACATTTTATCAGAGACCATCATATGTTCGCAATAAAATAACTGAGGAACCATTACCGGAAAGCTCCATAGAGGAAATTATAGTTGAGCTTAACGCGGAGGAACCGGAAGCAGAGAAACTGAAGATACTAAAGCAGATTGTCGAATGTGATGGCGACATTCCAATGGAGGATATATGGGGAAATACAAGATCTGAAAAATCCTCATTCTTTGCATATTCCTTATTCCTTGCCAAAGAGCGGAGAATCAGGCTCATTCAGGAACAAGATTACGGAAGGATTCTGATTCAACTCATGGAAGACCCCAATGCCTGAAAAGGATGTCAGTGCATCAGAAATTGCTGAATACGCATTCTGCAGCACCGCCTGGTACATGGACAAGGAGGGTTACAGGAGATCCGGGTACGCAAACTCCAGGATGACAACAGGAAGAATAATGCACAGGAGATTGGAAACAAAAGTCCGGAGGTCAAAGTTTGGGACCAGGGCCTATCTCATTGTTGCAATAGCAATTGCAGTTGTGATACTGACATATCTGATGGAGGTCTATCAGTGATACAGTTTTATGTCGTCCTATTGCTTGTATTGCTTTTTGCAGTAGCAGTTCTTTTGTCCTACAGATCTTTCAGGACAGGAGCTAGATATTCAATTCCAAAGGGAACGCAGATATACGGTGATCTTGTATCAGAGGGACAGACTTTACGGTCAAACAGATATGCACTGACAGGAAAACCTGACAAGGTTGTTCTTTCCGGAAGACAGGTCATACCTTATGAATTCAAATCAACAGACTCAGAGAGACCAAGGGAAGGACACATGCTGCAGATGGGGGCCTATTTCATAATTTTGGAGGAACTGTATCCGGATAAGAAGATACCTTACGGAATCCTAAGGTATAGAAATATGTCATTCAGGATAGATAACACACCGAGAATCAAAAGTGCTGCACTTGAGGTGGCCAATCAGATCCGGAACAATTTTGGGATACCAACAAGGAACCATCACTCATCGGGAAGATGCTTCAAGTGCTCCTTCAGGGACAGCTGCGTGCAAAGCTTAATTAGGTGATTCTCCAATCACGCAAAAATGAACATACTCGATCTTCTGAAGCGCAATATGCAGGAAATTGTCACAGAGGAGGAGATACTTTCGTTAAATCTTTCCAAATCAAAAGGGTATATTGGTTTTGAGCCTTCCGGTATACCGCACCTTGGGACAGGTGTGCTGTGGCCTAAGAAAATAAACGACCTTGTTTCAGCTGGCGTTAATTTCACTATTCTTCTTGCGGACTGGCATGCCTTTGTGAACAATAAACTTTCAGGAGACATTGAAAAGATAAGGCTCAGTGGAAGGGTATTCCAGGAGGGGATGAAGGCAATGGGCCTGAGCGACCGCGTCAAGTTTATCTGGGCATCTGATCTCGTTGACTCAGGAGAATATTTTACAACTCTTATACAACTTTCAAAACACACCTCTTTGTCGAGGCTGAAGAGAGCTCTACCCATCATGGGAAGGGTTGAAGGTGAAGCTGAGAAGGATTTCAGTATGTTTATCTACCCTATAATGCAGGTTACAGACATTGCAGTAATGGACGTAGACATTGCGCTTGGTGGTATGGATCAGCGGCATGCCCACATGCTTCAGAGGGATATAGCTGAGAAGTCGGGTGGAAAAAAGGTCACAGCTATCCATGGTCCTCTTCTTGGCAGTCTGAAGGGGCCGGGAAGAATGGATTCACAGAATGAAAACGATATTGTGAAGATGAGCAAAAGCGACCCAGATTCGGCAATATTCATATTTGACAGCGAGGATTCAATCCGGAAGAAAATATCACGTGCATACTGCCCGGTTGGTGAGATTAATGGGAATCCTGTCCTTGATATAATAAAGCACATAATCTTCCCATACTACGGAAAGAATTTTGTCATACACCGCCCAAAGGAAAAGGGTGGTGAGATAGTACCACACGATTATGAAGAACTGGAGATAGAATTCATTCAAAAAAGAATTCACCCTGCAGATCTGAAAGCTGCTACTGGAGAGGCACTCATAGAGTTGCTTTTGCCGGCGCGAAAGCTGTATGAAAAGCTCGAATGGGATCTTTCGGAACTTGGATATGTTTCGGCTAAGGATTCTTGAGTTTTTCGATTATTATCCTGTTGTTTTCATTTATGAATGCAACAATATCTGAAGGCTTAAAGCCGCAGAGTTCAGCAACTCTTCTCGGGAGAGTTATTCTGAGAGAAGACCCACTTTTCGATATGTGTGAAACATCAATTAGCGATCTATCTGCCATTGCCGGATTTAATGAAATTCGCTATTATAATTTTATCCTAAAAATGATATATTTACCATGTCTGGCTAAAGCATGTCAGAACGATTCGAGAGTAGATTGATTGGACGATGACAGCGCTGATGCTATCTCATCAACATAAGTTGAAACCCGCTGTTCTGAGAAAGATCTCTCATCGCAAAGATATTTTATCAGTTTATCTCTTTCAGGTCTGTTAAACCTGAAGACAGGATTCTTTATGGCTGGCGGATTTCTGAAAAGCTCAATTATCTCGTCAAGATGATCGATCTCAGCGTTTCTAGCTTTCAGGACTTCATGGATAGAACCATATTTTTTAATCAGGTTTAAAGCGGTTTTTGCACCCACCCTTTCAAGCCCTGAATTAAAATCTGTACCAACCAGTATGCCTATAGATATCAGCTGATCCTGTGTGATATCGTTTTTCTTCAGCGTTGCTTCAAGGTCCAGTAATTCAGGTGAGACGTTGACATAAAGATTCCTCCCCGGAATCTTTCTCCTGCCGCCGGTTACAAAATTCCTGAGGACACGCTTTGCACCAAAAAGCAGGCAGTCATAATCCTGTGAGACGACACCTGAGACAAGACCGAGACGTGAAAGAATTGAAGCCTGGGCCTCTCCCTCTGATGGCGCCATGATATACGGTACTCCCATTAGATCAAGCAGGTGTGTCGATTCTTCTACGATCTCTTTTGTAATGTAATTAATTCTTGACGAAAGAGACCTTGCCCTTTCCAGGTCTCCTGAAGCTTTAGCTGCCTCGAGATCTGCTATGTTCTTCTCCCTGATAAGACGCCTTTGCTCGATTGTGTTCTGTTTAAGCATTCCAGGTTTGCCATCGAATACATAAACAGGTTTTATACCGTTCTGCAGAAATGTTGCTGTCCTGAAGAAAAGACCTGATATGTGTGAAGTTATCCTCCCATTTGAGTCCATCAGTGGAGTGCCGTCTGCCTGTCTTATATTACTGAGAAATTGATATATTACGTTATATGCGTCAACAGAAACAACTGATCCCTTATGTTCCTTTAACGTTGTTGGCATCCTGACAATTATATCTGATATATCTACACCCATTCAGGCGCACTCCAGGCCAGTGGATACTATTTTGAATGATGTGGATCTGCCCTCTTCAATAGACCTGTGTTTCACAACTGTTATCTTTCTCAAACCGGACTCACGTTTTTCTATCGACAGGATGGCCTTGACAGCGTGATCAATTACGAAACCACCAAATGGCTGAAGTAGGCCGCTCCCTATATCCTGGTATATCTGGTTGGAGATCAGTACAGGAATGCTGAAATCAGATGCAATAGATATAAGTATGGAGAGCTGTTTCTGAAAACCTGAAATCCTGGCCTGTGAATCAGCAGTTGCTTCCAACCTGAAATATTCTGTAAACGAATCAAGAACGATTGCGCCTGGTAGCTTTGTCTTTTCCAGCAGCTTCTGCACCTTTAGAAGTGATAATTCCTGATCCTCAAGACTGTTTATCCTGAAAAGTGCTATTTCGTCATATATCTGTGGATCGCTCACCGACATCTGCCTGAATCTTTCCGTTGAAAAGCCCTCAGAGTCAAGGTAATAAACCTTTTTTCCAGATCTTGCAACGTTGATGCAGAACTGCATGCAGAAGTTTGTCTTACCGGAACCTCCTTCGCCGTAGACCTCAGTTATTATACCATTCTCAAGGCCACCATTTAACAACGAATCTATGCAGCCTATTCCAATGGGAGATTTGGACTGGACGGCACCAACTTCAATTTTTTGCATTTTATCGTATTATACAGACAATATATTTAACTCTGGCTATTTCTCAAAATCGAACCGGCAAGAAACATAAAATCATCTGAATAAACAACAAGATCAGACTTTGCAATGATTTCCGAGTGACTAGGATTATATGCAACATTGAACCCGGACAGTGGGAACATCCTTGCATCAAAATCTGAGTCCCCGATCGAAATTGTGTCTTCCGGAGAAATTCCAAGTATATCCTGAACTTTTATCAGTGTCTTTTCCTTCTCGCGTGGTATTACATTCACTTTTCCCTGCGGTATGACATTATTATCCATGTCTGTCCCTATCTCGTTGCTGAAAACTAGGTCAAATTTGAATGATCTGGATATTATGTCTGCTAACCATGAAATGCCGCCTGATATTACAACTATGAAGAAGCCTGATTTTCTCAGCAGTTCCAAACCCGCAAACAGGTTATCCATCAATGGGATTCCCTCAAGGAGAGAAACAATGTAATCCTTTTTCAGTTTGTTGTATTTATTTATCCAGAGGTTAACATCAGCAGAGAGGAATTCCGAATATGGAATTTTTCCAGCTCTATATTTTGCATATATTTCTGAATTGTCAACGCCAAAAATTTTGTGCAGGTAACCCCAGCTGCTGGGATGTTTTGTCAGAACACCATCCATGTCAGTTGCTATCAGCTTTTTTCTTACATACATGCACTAGTATGTCCTTGCGAAATTTGCCGGGAATCCCGGTGAGCCACAGACCACGCACCTACCCGATCCATTTTTACCATGCGGAGTGCCGAGGCATACAAGTTCTGTTTCGGCTTCAATCTTGTCCGAGCATTCTTTGGAGCCGCACCATGCGATCTGGATCATACCTTTCAAACTTTTGGCCTCTTCAAGAGAAGTTGCTTTAAACGTCATTTTCTTCACAGTCTCTTCTGCCTTCTTTTTTAATTCAATCTGAACAAGATCCAGTGCTTCCCTGACTTTAACAGCTGTCTCCTGAAGGTCTATCTTGGAACGCCTGCCTGTATGCCTTGGAACAATTGTTACATAGGAATTCTCAGTTTCCCTGGAGCCTATCTCTATCCTCAATGGAACGCCTTTCATTTCCCAGTCATTGTACTTGAAACCTGGTGTATAATTATCCCTATCATCCAGGCTGACCCTTATTCCTGAATTTTTAAGGATATCCCTTATCCTTGTGCAATAGGAGTTAATATTTGTATTTTCACCTGGTATGGGAACTATAACTACCTGGACTGGGGCAACCTTTGGAGGAAGGATCAGACCTTTATCGTCTCCATGCGTGAATACAATTGCAGCAAGGAGTCTGGAGCTCATACCGTAAGTTGTCTGAGAGACATATTTCCTTTCTCCATTGATATCAGAATAAGCGATTCCATAATTCTTTGAAAAATTATCTCCATACTGATGTATAGTACCGATCTGAAGGCTCCTGCCGCTAGAAAGTATAAGATCAAATGCAAGCGAATACATGGCGCCAGGAAATTTGTCCCAATCCGGCCTCCGATTGATAGTAAATGGCAAGCAGAGTGATTCCGTTAACTCATTCATTATCTTGATGTAATCATCCATCTGCCGCTCGGCATCATCATAGTCAACATGTGCAGTATGAGCTTCAAAGAAATGGATTTCTCTGTCTCTTATAAATGCCCTTGTATGTTTTGTCTCATAACGGTATGTTGAAACGATCTGATAAATTTTAAGCGGCAGATCTCCGTGCGTTCTGATCCATAGAGGGAACATGGAATACATTGCCGCCTCACTTGTGGGTCTCAAAGCCATCTCATCCTCAAGTTTCTCATTTCCACCCTTTGTTACCCAGAATACCTGAGATTCGAAACCTTTCACGTGCTCAAATTCAACTGATAACTGGGACCTGCTAATCAAAAGAGGAAACTGGACTTCCTGAAGATTGTGTGCATTAACCGCCTCTCTGATAAGATCATCAACCAGTTTTACAACCTTAAAACCATACGGAGGAAGAACATTCATGCCTTTGACAGGATATCTTTTGTCAACAAGCCCGGAAAGTTCTATTATTTCGTTATACCATTCACTGGAATCTGTCTTTTTGTTGATCATCCTTTCCGTTCATTCCAATAGCATATTTGAGATTTGGCAGTTTTTCTTCGATTAATGATATTGCGTTCTCATAATTTGAGTTTTAAAATATCACGTTTTTAATTGTCTGAGGATTGAAATCTGGATTAAACTTTGTCTTCTGTCATCGTGGATCGGGAGATTTAACTGAAAATGTTAAAAGGTCATAGTAATGGTCTTGGCAGTGCAATATCTGAGACTCATAAAATATCCAGGTTCGAAGTTTACCATTATTCCTGTTATAGAAGAGATCTTCCAAACCTCGGGTTGCGGTGTTTTAGTGGACGTATTTGGTGGATCAGGTTCTGTGCTTCTTAACGTATCCTCTAATATGCCTGTCTACAACGACATAAATAGTGATCTCGTGAGTGTTTTTACAATCATTAAAAATAAACCGTTAGAATTCAAATCCGTCTTGACAAAAAAAATTTCACTTTTATTGAACGGCAAAAGTGAAAATAAGGTTCACAATAAAAAGATCATTCCGGATATAAAATTGCAAAATATTGAGGATGCTGTCAGCTATGTGATTTCATTCTCAGTATCATTTGGCGGAATGGGTAGAACTTATTCCACAGTGAAGGAAAAGGCCTATAAGGCATATCTTAAAAGAACGCTTGAAACGTTTGACATTATTTCAAAAAACGTTTCTGGCTGGACAATACACAATATGGATTTCAGAGAACTTATCTCGAGGTATGATAAACCTGGAACTTTCTTCTATTTTGATCCTCCCTACCCGGGAAAGGTATGGTATAATTACAATTTTGAAGAAACAGATTTCGTTGACTTGGCTAAACAAATAAAGATGATAAAGGGAAAATACCTTTTAACCCTGAACAGCGAAGACGAGTCTCTTTCAGATATTTTTGGAGACCCGACGTTTATAAGAAGTTACGAAAACGAAAATGGCAAAAAGCGACCAGACTCGAAGAAATACAGATACAGGGCTTTTTATACAAACGTTAAAAGATGACCGTTTATCCATCTGCGCAATTAGGGAAATAGAGTTTTTTGGAAAAACTCGCAAAAACATTTATAAATAATCAAATATTAATACATCCATGAAATATTTGAGTCAAGATCGGTCGCTTCGTTCATTCTCGGTGGGGTTTCACTCATAGTTGGTCATATTTTCCCCACTATAGGTAGAATTTACGTTTTCTAGGCGCAACAATTTGATTATAATCTGGCAATATATTTCTTTGTTATCGCCATAGTTTTTGGAGTCATAGCAATGATTGACAGGAGACGAAAAAGACCTTCGTCTCCTGATTGAATCTTGACACTAATCAAACACCTAAAGCCAACTTAACGTATGAGAACTCAAACTTTCAGGTTAAATTATTATATCCTCGTTTATTGAACTGCTATGGCAGTTGCAGCAGAGAATGAAGATACAGAATTTGTAATCAAAATGCTAAGGAGACTTATTCCAATAAAATCAATATCCCCATCTTCCGGTGGTGAAGGAGAGGGTGCAAAAGCTGATGAATTATGCAATATACTCAAGGAGATGGGTTTCGAAAACTATAACAGATATGATACCAATGATAATTCAGGTAAAAAGAGGTCAAGCATTGTCCTTAAGATCGGCAACAAGGATAAGACCCTCTGGTTCGTATCTCACATAGATACTGTTCCTGAGGGCTCACCAGAACTTTGGACTCGCCCTCCATTTGCTGCAACCGTCGAAGGAAACAAGGTATATGGTCGAGGGGCAGCTGACAACGGAGAGGGTATAATTTCATCGCTGCTGATATTGAGGCACCTTGATCAATCCAGAATGAAATACAACCTTGGTTTGGTGTTCGTGGCTGATGAGGAAACTGGAAGCGAATATGGCATTTCTCATCTACTCAGCAAGAATATTTTTTCTGAAAGGGATCTTGTTGTGGTACCTGATTCTGGTACTCCAGATGGTCTTGAAATAGAGATAGCGGAAAAGAGCATACTCTGGATCCAATTTACTTTTGAGGGGAAACAGGGGCACGCTAGCAGGCCGGATCTTGCACTGAATGCTACAAGCAGTGCAATGTCATTTTTAACATTGCTTGATGAGCAGCTTCATTCCACGTTTGCAGATTCGGACGAAACTTTTGAATATCCCAAATCTACATTCGCAATTACCAAGCATGAAAAAAATGTGGAAAACATTAACACTATACCCGGCAAAGATGTATTCTATATGGATTGCAGGGTCCTTCCAAAATATGACCTGGATCTCCTCATGGATTTCATAAGGGAAAGGGTTAATGAATTTACTAACAGGACGGGGATAAAGATAAATATAAAACTTGTCCAGAAAGAACAGGCACCTCACCCAACATCTACAAATTCGGAGGTGTATAAGAAGCTCAACGAGACGATAAAGAAGATACTTGGCAAGGAAGGGAAACCCATCGGTATTGGTGGCGGTACATGTGCAGCCTTTTTCAGGAGAAAGGGGATCAATGCCGTGGTGTGGGGGATATCAGCTCCGGAATCCTATCATAAACCGGATGAGTTTGTGGTCATCGATTATATTATAAAGGCAGCTGAAGTAGAAGAGAACATGCTGTATAATTAGTCCTCGTCGGAGACTGAAAGATCTTTCAGCCTCTGTATGCCATCTATATCCATAATTACCCTGGCGACTGCGGGTGGGACAAGATGCTCCCACTTTTCTCCATTCAGCATTTTCTCCCTTATCCTGGTACCAGACCAGTCTGATCTGTTCAGCAGGCCAAAAGATTCGACCTTATAGTTCTTCTCGCTGAATAGTCTCTTCACCAGAGGATTGTTCGTGAATACCTTTTCGAATTTTGGCGTCAGTGCTTCAACGTGAGCGACCCAGAGAGGGTTTGAATTTACGTCTTCTATCGGTACTAGATAAAAATTCTCAACCTTTGCTTCCTCCAGCGCAGATGATATCATCAGATGTCTCTCTCCTGCGGTGAAAGGATCCTTCAAAGTATGAGAATACTGTGCACTGCCAATTCCAATTATAACTGAAAAATTTTCTCTAATTATTGACTTTATAACCTCAAAGTGCCCGTTGTGAAAAGGCTGAAACCTACCAACGATTAAAGCTCGCATTTAACGTATATAGGATGGAATAATATAAAATTAGGTTAGAATCAGTCTCTGATTTCTTTCTCTGCCAGTAATGCTGTCAGCAAAATCATAAAAGCGGCAAGGATGGCAAGACCGCATAACCATATCCCTACCTGGTCCCACTGTGATAATGTCAATGAACCATTTATTATAACCATCCTGATGGCTTCCGCTGACCATGAGACTGGATTGTATTTTGCGACGTTTGAGAGCCATGATGCCATCATTGATGGCGAGAACATTGCATAACTCACGAATAATAACGGCAGGTTAACTAGGTTTACTATACCGAATATTGAGTTCATATTTGTCATCCTGATTGCTATGGCACTGAATATTGAAGCGAATATGAATGATACAAGCACTATTGCAGTTATTACTACAAGTACGTCTGGAACCGTGAAACCATGCACAAATTTAAGCCCATTTGGTATGAAGAGAGCGGCAACTACCAGTATCAGTGCCTGTGGAAGCACCCTAATTGTAGCAGAAATGATCTTGGAGAAAACAATTGAACTTCTCCTGATAGGCGAGGCGAGAAATCTTCCCATAGGGCCAAGCCTTCTGTCAAATATAATATTCGTGCCAGCAAACATTGCAGTGAATAGACCTGTGATTGTAAGAACCCCACCAACAATGTAAGTTATATAATCCGGAGCACCGTCAAGAACCACAGTGGAAGCAGATGGAAAAAACTTTGTAATATCAAAAGCACTCCCAAATAATGCAATCCAGAAGAACGGCTGGATGAGACCTGTAATAAAGAAGACAGGATTTCTGTACCATTTCTTAAGTTCCCGAACGGTCAATGGTCCAATGCCACTCATTTTCTGACTCTCCTCATGTTCATCATCATCTTTCTAGCATCAACAGCTTCTTCTGCCCTTATATCCCGCCCGGTATATTCCAAAAACACCTCGTCAAGGGATGGTTTCTGGACGGTCAACTTGATAGTTGAAAGGTGATTGTCAGAAATGTAATTGATCAGTTCAGGAAGATCCTCATCTGCATTTGCAACCTTGATCCGCAACGTTTTTGGTCCCGAATCGCTTATTTCTACAACGTTTGGTGCTTTTTTCATTTTATCCACATCCTCATCAGTTTTCAGTGTAATTGTAACTACATCCCCTTTTAGCGAAGCTTTGAGATCATTAGGGCTACCAGTAATCAGAACTTTACCATGATCTATTATCGATACCCTGTCCGCAAGTGCATCTATCTCCTCAAGATAATGTGACGTGAGTATTATGGTGACATCCAGTTTCTTTTGTATATCCTTTACGTAATTCCACATCTGCGTTCTTGTCTGAACGTCAAGGCCCAGCGTTGGTTCATCAAGGAAAAGTATCCTGGGCTCATTAACAAGTCCAATGATAAGCTCCAGACGCTTTCTCATACCACCAGAATAACCCCTGACAAGCCTGTCAGCAGCTTCTGTCATGTCTACAAGTTCCAGCAGCCTCTTAATCCTTTCATTTGCGACATCTTTCGGAACATCGTAAAACTGAGAAACCATCGATAAATTTTCGCGACCAGAAAGATCCTCATCTGCTGTTAAATCCTGTGGTACAACACCGATAGTTTTACGAACCTCAAGCGAATGTTTTCTTATGTCAAAACCCGCAACCGTTGCAGTCCCACTTGTAGGTGTTATTCTTGTAATAAGCATATTTATAGTCGTTGTTTTACCTGCACCGTTTGGTCCGAGGAGACCGTAAATTTCTCCTTCCCTTATTTCGATATTGAGTCTGTCTACGGCCTTTACCTTTCCATTGTATATCTTGGTTAAATCCCTGGTTTCAATGATGTTTTCCATTTCCTACCTTTCCCTTCATTTTATTCAGCGGATCGATTAGCCTTGTGAGTCTATTAATTATATTTTCAATGCTCTCTTTATGCAAGCTGACCTCACTGGATATTTCCTCTAAATAGGACACATAACCCTCCATTTCTGAAAGTACTTTAGCCGCTGTCCAGTTCTCGTCATCATCTCTTGTTTTGCCGTCTTTTGAAATACCAATTTCGGAGAGACCCTTTTCAGTTATACTGTATTTCAAATCATTCAAACGATGGACAAAACCATCTTTTTCCATGTTGTTTAAAAGTGGATAAATTGTGCCTGGGCTTGGCCTCCACCACCCCATAGACTGTTTCTGGATCTCATCCATTAGCTCTGATCCCTTCATGGCCTTTGAGCTTAAAAGCCATAAAACGTAGTACTTCATTCCACCGTGTCTTCGGAACGACCTTACAAGATTGAGGTTTGAAAATTCTGGTCTGGACATCTTATTATCTGTTCTAAAATAAATGGATTCATCCGGTTTCATTCGATATCGAAATAGATATCGAAACCGATTATTTAACTATCATGACAGATACTGAGTCGTAACGTACCGGGTAATTTAATTGCAGAGTCAATTTCTCTGAAGCTTTGTAGATACAGCAATGTCCTATAAAAACCAAATAATTGCGGGTGCCGGGATTTGGACCCGAGGCACGAGCTTGGCAAGCTCGCGTGTTACCAGGCTACACCACACCCGCTCTATTGGTGTATATCACAGATGTTAAAAAGGTTTCAATCATTCAAATATGCGTCCAGATTTATCGTCTTTATAGCAGTTATATTTGAATAATCGCGTTTTTATAAACGTCTAAAGAATCAGATACACTCCAGAATTACTAATACAGAAAATTTTAACAGAGACAAATTTATTGAGAAATAAAGGATAGAACTAATGAATAATAAATACAGGTAGATAATCAGTATAACGCTGTATCCCTCGTGAATATTTACCGATACAATATATCAGCAAATCTCATAATTCTTTATGTTTTTAGTATTTT
>JAKAAI010000010.1 GCA_021797055.1 Thermoplasmata archaeon
TCAACCTGCCTGGTTCCTTAAAACTGTTTGGTTCTCCCATTATCATCTTGGAAACATTATAATTTATTCCAATGAAGGCGGTGACAAGGAAAATAACAATTAGAATAAGCTGTGATATGTAACCTTCAATTGCAAGTGAATACAGGATTAGTATCTCACCGAAGAAGGTACCGAATGGAGGAGTACCAGAAACACCGAGGGAGGACATCAGCATGGACACGCTGGAATAAGGCATGTTTTTCCATGTGCCGCTTACCTCCTCAACATTCTTCGTATTTGTTGATTTCAGGAAATTACCGGAAGAGTAAAATGCCCCAGCTTTTGAAAAACTGTGGGATATGAGAAGATAAAGCGAACCTATAATACCTAAAGGATTTAATGTCGCAAAACCAACAAGGGCAAGCGACATGTTCTCCATCGTTGAATAGGCGAACATTCGTTTGTATCTGGATTGATAGCCTAAGAAAATAGAAGCAGCAATTATTGAAATTGTTCCAAGCCAGATGAAAAGTTCTGGATCCGGATCGATCTCGTATATCCTGAACAGCACATAAAGAGCAACCGGAAGCAGAACACCGGAAAACATAGCACTTATTGGCGACGGTGCCTCACTGTGTGCATCCGGTAACCATGTATGCACGGGAAAAATTCCAACCTTCGTGCCGAAGCCTATCAGGGCTATTGCAACAGCAATACGTGCGAAAAATGTGTTTCTGGAATGCATTGAAAGTATCGCAGAAACATTAAGTGTGCCGAAAGAATAATAGATTAGAATCACAGAAAAGAATGCAAAAGTAACACCAGCTGAAACGATGATAATATACCTCCATGTTGCTTCAATCGAACTCTCAGTCTTTTCTGTCATTATCAAAAGGGCAGAAGATACTGTTGTAGCTTCAATACCAACCCACATAAGGCCAAAATTATTTATTAATGCACTGAAGAGCATTGAAATAACAAACAGGTTAAGGAGGAGAAAGTATATCCGCAACCCAAATCTCCCACCGGTTCCAGATAAATATCTTAATGAGTATAGAGACGATAAAAGGAAAATACTGCATATCATTATTATGAAAACCCATGAGATATTATCGACAAAGAAAGTACCATCTGGCGGTCGAATAAAATAGAGCAGAGATGCAATTACAATATCCACGGCAGCGGCAATAATTGTTGAATATTCTATGCGTTGAAAGAATGTCGCAGCAGCTATTGCCGGTGATGCCATCAACAGGATTGCAAGTAGAAATCCGAAATTCATCCTCTCAACTCCTCCATCTGCTCGTGATTCACCTTTTCTACCGTAATGACTGAAGATATCACTACAAGAGCGAGAACGTCGAGAAACACGCTGGCCTCAATAACAATAGGAACAGGAAGAAGAAACATCGCAAACAGAACAAGGGCATTTTCTTCCTCAACATAACCTACAATCTGTGTGAATGTACTCCTCCTTGACGTTATAAGGAACAATCCCTGGAAGAATAGAAGAAGCGGGAACAGGAGATTCTGGGGCGAATCCGGCAGAGTTACAGGAATAAGACCTGAAAAAGCGATTGAATAAAGAATGAAGACCGATAAAACCATGAAGACAAGATCGACAAGGAACAGATATGGTACATTTATGCCCGACTCGAAGTAATATGCCTTTTTCATTGGAACCCTTTCCACAAGCAGGTATGTTATCAGAACGCCGCGTAGGAAGAAAAGTAATATTCCGAGTATGACAAGATCAAAAGACTTCTCAGTATAACCTAATATGAATGCAATTGCAGCTATTATGATGGATTGAATCAGCTGGCCCTTAATTGCAGATATGAGGTATCTTTGCCCCTGTATGTAGAATGCTGTGATCAGGACTGCAGCAGATGAAAGGTATATGATAGAACTGAAATTCAAGGAATCACCTCGCTTAGCAGAAGGAACAATATTGAGAAAGTGAATGCAACAGCAAGGTAGTCAAGCACTTTGAATAACCTGACCTTTGCCAGTGTGGTCTCTATAACCATGACTATCAAAATAAGAATGACAAATTTACCTATCATAACAGGTATATCAATCAGGAAATATGGGGAGGAAGCTGTGAGCCACCACGGAAAAAGGAAAACGTTAAGGAGAACTGCTCCAAGCAGATATTGCTTGATATAAGAGGACCACTTGTTGATCGCAAGCAATTTCCCGCTGTACTCGAAATTCAGGCCTTCATCTATCATTCCGAGCTCCTGCATCCCTGCGCTTTCAAGTGGTATTTTTCCTGTTTCGTAAAGAAAGATCATGAAAAATGCAACTGTTGCAAACACATGGACCAGGGTTAAGTTAGCTGAAGGATGTGAAACAAGGAAGGCATTAGTAACATATGGGTTATTTGTTCCCGTGATGAGAGAAACTGCAATGAACACAGTTATCAGCGCACCTTCTCCAAGCACATTAAAAGACATTAGCCTGCTTACACCCATTGCAGTGAAATTGCTGCCAGAATCCATAGCCGCAGCCATTTTAAGAAATGCTGCTAGTGAGAATAGTATGGCACCTCCCAGAAAGTCTGCACTGGCTGTAAATATAATTGGCTCAGGGATCACCACGGGTATTATCAGCGCTATAATGCAGTAGACGCCGAACGCAACATATGGTACATATCTGAACAGAAAGGATGAGTTTTCCGGAATAAGGGTGTCTTTGCGCAATAATTTGTAAAGATCGTAATATGGCTGGAAGATGCTTGGCCCTTTTCTGGATTCAACAATTGCCTTTATTCTTGCAAAAATACCAGCAAATAGCGGAGAGAGAAAAATTACAAAAAGGAGTTGAGTCAGTGTTTCTTCTATTAGCGTTATCATGTGTTAAACCACCGTTGTCACAGGCGTTATCAACCGGCGACCGCCAGTGGTTTACTAAATGGAAACGCCATTCCACTGTTTTCGGAATCATTTTTGAATATTTAATACTTGTAATGCGGTAAGGCGATTATTTTTCAGCATTAATGATATTTAGTTCAAGATTATTAGAAAGATTATCATACAGAGGGCAGAGATGGAAACGCTTACTATTGCTATTTTTTCAGATACATATCTTCCTGCGAGAGATGGAGTTGTTACCTACATAGAAACGCTTCGATCTGAGATGGAAAGAAGAGGGCATAATATTATCATAGCAACAGTGGCTGGAAAAAATGATGTTGGGAATAAAACTAAGAATGTTTACACTGTTAGGGGCCACAGATTCCCATTATATGATCAATACAAGATAAGTGTAATGCCATTCTCAATTGGAAAAAAACTACTTTCTTCAGGGGCAGGCATTGTTCACACACAAACCCCTTTTATGCTGGGCGTAGCGGGCCAACGTTTTGCCAAGACTTTGAAAATACCATCAGTTTCTACATTTCACTCACTCGTTTTTCAGGAATCAGCTCTCAGGGGCTATTTGCCAAAGAATGAACATACCGTTAAATTTGTAGAGAAGAGGATAAAGAGTTACTTTTCATGGCATTACCGGCAGTATAATGCTGTAATATCTCCATCTGAGTTTACCGCAAAGGTTTTGCTTGACCACATTGGTATAAATTCCGTTGTTATCAACAACGCTGTTGCTGTCTCAAGGTTTTCATCTGATGTGTCAAGAGGAGAGGCAAAGAAAAAGCTTGGATATGAAGAACAAAAAATAGTTCTGTTTTTGGGCAGAATCAGTAAGGAGAAAAACCTTGAGGTTATGATTAAAGCAGCAAAAATCATCGGGCCAGAAATAGATTTTGTCATTGTTGGTACCGGCCCACACCTTGAATTTTATAAAACCATGGCCGCAAATATGGGGCTTAGAAATGTTAAATTTCCTGGATTTGTGGACGACTTAGAAATACATCTGTATCTGAAAGCAGCAGATATATTCTGCAACCCTTCAAATTTTGAGGTTATGAGTACAGTGGATGTTGAATCACTTGCTGCTGGTACCCCTATCCTTGTGCCATCTTACACATCTCAGGAAGAGCTTGTTCATGGAGGAAAGTGCGGTCGTGTTTTCATTAATTCGGATCCTGAAGATCTCGCTCAAAAGATCAGAGAGATGATCCGCGACGAAGCAAATTACAATACGATTCCATACGCTGATCTATATAGCCCTGAAAATCATGTTAAACATCTGCTGGAACTATATAAAAAGGTGATGAATGAGCATTCAGCTGATTCCTAAGTTTCTCATGAGGGCGTGAGCTGCGGCCAGATCTTCCAACCCTATTCCCATTGTCTTGAAAACTGATTTTCTGTATTTTCCCGTATAATCGCTTCCATCAAATATGTCCTTCATCTCAATCAGCCTGCTTCGGTCGCCAGCCTTCTCAAATTCAGAGATTTCAGCTGATTCCAGTCTGGCTTGATTAAGACTTTCAACTATAACTATTTCTGACTGTGAAATAGATTTCGAATCCGCTTCTCTTCTATTAAGTAGGTTTGCCCCGCAGAGATTTAGGTGATATCTTTCTTCTAAGAAATCACCTTGAATGACGGGCTCAACTGAATCAGTTATTGAGCTTATCAGTGTTGCATTGCTTAACGCTTCCAGATTGGATTTCGCCACTTTTATTTTGATTGCGTGTCTATCCTGCATTTTTGTCGCAAATGATTTAGCGTGCTCATTGTTTTTAGAATAAACCCTTATTTCTGCTGGCCTAAACTGATTTAAAATTCCCTCAAGCTGAGTTTCAGCCTGATAGCCAGACCCAATAAGCGTGAAAACAGGATCACTTTCCTTTAGCAACATTTTCGATACAAGTGCAGGTAGTGCTCCAGTCCTGAGCTGGCCGAGTTTGTTTGCCTCTATCACACATAATGGCTTCTGGTTTGTGGTATCAAATACAGTTACAACAAATCGGGCGCCACTCTTTGATGCGTAATATGTCTTTAAACCTGCAATATGCCAAGGGTCCACAGCAGCTGGCATCGTATTCAAGATGCCCCCATCAGCCTCCAGCCGTTGTCTGGGATAATATCGCGCTTTACCCTTGTTCAGGTAGGTCAGTGCTTCCTTCAGATCCTTAATCACATCGGACATGGGAAGATTTCTTGCAACCTCATCCTCTGTTATATAACGCATACTTCAAAATATTCCGGTTCTATTAAAATGGTTTGTTAATATAGAGTGAAGCAATATTCCAGCATGGATTTACCGTCTATTAGCAGAAAGAGACTGCTTACATATATTGATATTAACAGGCAGTTTACACTTTCCATTAAAGAAGAAAAGGTTGAGCTTCATTTCTTTCCAAATACACCTGAAGCAATACAGCATTTCCCTGATGGAAGTGAAGTGGAACACATAATGTTCGGTATATTGAAAGATGATGTCATATACTTCACAGAATTTGTCACAAGAAGCAGCCTTGGTGAAACAAGAACCGAGCTGAAGGGTAAAGACGATCCTGTCATGGAATGGCTTAAGTACGTGGATTAGAGAAGAGCCCCAATCAGCAAGGGTAGTATCACCGTTGCATCCCCATACACATTGACGAATTCAGCATCCTCGCGTATTTTCTTCCATGATATTGCCTCTTCCAGTTTAGCACCTGATAGTGAACCATCAAATTCCTGTGCAGTTGTGACATAGACTGCATAATCTAGACCGCCTCTGAATTGGTTCCACCAGATTGTATGGTGTTTGGATATGCCACCACCAACCATCAAGGCACCTGTTTTCTTTGCATCAAATATGATGTCGGATAACTGATGTTCGTCAGCTAGAAGATTTATCTTAAAGTCTCTGTTTCTTTCATAGAAAGACCAGAGCTGCGACCCAAATGAGCCATCCATCATTCCCGGTACGAAGACAGGAATGCCATTCTTACTTGCATTATATAATATAGAGTACTGAGAATTCATATTTTTACCAAATTCGGAAATTAATTCAGAACCGGTCCACTCCTTCTTTATAGAATAGAGTTTCTCCAGCACAGGCTGGACTTTTTCCTCTATGATCGCGCCATAGCTCTCGTCCGGAACAAAGACGTTCCCTAATCTGTTGATGCCTAAATTCCTGAGCTCCCGATCACTCATATCGAAGGAGCCACTGTAATATTTCATGTAAGTTCTTGCAATATCATGATCCAGAGTTCCATTTGTTGTGATTATTACATCGACCATCTTTCTCTTAACTATTTCATTGATCAGACCTCTTGTGCCTGTTGCAATTATATCAGCAGGAAATGAAAGAAATGTCGTGTTTTCCTCACTAAACATCTTCTTGAGGATCTGGTAGGCAGTAAATACCTTAGCTGATGTAAAACCACCTGACCGTCCAAATGTATCCATTAATTTATCCACAGTAGTATCCTTTGAAATTTTCATATCCTTTACGGGACTGTCAAGCAGAGACTTTCTATCCATAAAGGTTAATCATGTCTTATTATATTGTATTATTTCCCCATCTAAATTTGAGACCTGGTTGAATTTAATTTTACATTTACATAGCAGAAGATCGCCCTTTGCTGATCAATTTTCAATTTCGTTAAAATTATAATTCAGTACCTGATGGTTATATCTTAAATGACAGTTAGCTACGCCAGTCCAACCATGTAAAAAATAAATAATCACCGACATATGATCTGAATTGCTATGAGAGCGCTGGTTATTGGTGGAACAGGATTTATAGGTAGAAGATTGGTCGAATATCTGATAAAGTACGATTGTGAGGTCACAATAGCCAGCAGCGGAAAAACTGATAATCCATTCAAGGAGGAAGTCGCATCTATCACATTTGATCGTTTCAGTGAAGAAAGCATAGAATCCAGGCTGTCTTCACCGCCTTTCTTTGATGTCGTGTTCGATAATCTTGCTTTTAGAAAGGATGACGTAGTTAAAACAAGCAATTTCTTTGAAGGCAGGATAGGACGTTATGTTTTCATATCAAGTGCGGCAGTTTATGAAGGGATGTCTGGAATCTTAACCGAAAATCACTTTGATCCTTTGAAGTTTAAGATTATTGAAAACAGAAAGGAGACGACTTACAGCGAAGGTAAGAGAAATGTTGAGGCCTATCTTTTTCAGAAAGCAGGATTTGATGTTCTGGCTGCAAGATTCCCTAACGTTCTGGGACATGATGACAGCACAAAAAGATTCCAGCACCATTTATCACAAATCTTAGAAAAACACAGAATAGCAATACCGGTAAATGAAGGAAGAAGAAATTATGCCTGGGTCGACGACTGTGGAAGGTTTCTTGCCTGGATTGGACTCCACGGCAAAAAGGGTGTTTATAACGGGGCTTCTCCTGAAGCTATAACTGTAAGGGATTTGTCCAAGAAAATAGCAAATATTGCAGGTGCAGATGTTCAACTGGAGGATCCAGATAAAAACGAAGATATATCCGATTATTACAGTCGGGTTGATTATATCCTTTCAACAAAGAAGGCAAACGACTTAAATTTTTCATTTACAAGTATGGAAAACTGGTTAAAAGAGGAAGTAAATCTTTACATGCGCACAGGTGGGAAATTAAAGAATTCTGCTGAATACAGAAAAGATCTGTTTTGATGTATCTCGACAGATGATTAAATTTAGAGTTTTTAGCTGAAAAGAATTGGTAAGTTTAAATTTAATACTTGTATTTCAGGCCGTGGAGCAAGCATTGGTTGATGGGATCCTGTGGATCCACGTTTTTATGGCAATTATATTTATTGGTGGATCTTACTTCATGTGGCTCGTTGTCTGGCCTTCTTCCTTTAAGATATCTGATGATGAAAAGCAGAGAACTAAAATCGTCGGTAACATAGCCAAAAGATTTGCATATTTTTCGCACGCAACTTTATTAATACTAGTTATAACCGGGTTGATACTTGCCTTTGGATGGTATCTTCCTGAACCATCTGATCTTTTTACAACGTTAAGTGGCCACATTCTTCTTGCAAAGATGATCGTCGTGGCTATTATGATAATAATAGTTTATGGAAACAACCTTTATCATGGAAAACGGATCATGAGGCTCAGCAGAGAGGGAAGAAAGGAAGAATTAGACAAATTGAGAAAAATGTCACATTTTATGAGTTACACTAGCCTTGCTCTAATGGCCCTGATAACTATTTTGGCAGTTAGCCTGCAGATATATTGAAAAAAAGTTTATTCATGTTGTTTGCATTAAATACCCTTCGAATCAAATACTGCCTTAAGATGGAAGAATCAGTAATATTTAGGTTCAAATTGCGACATTGTCTGTTTATTCCGGGTGAAGACAAGGGCACTTAAAATTATGTAAACCGGCTAACATGGTCAAAACACTTTTTTCCTGTTTTAAACGGTCACACAAAATTTATAATCTTTTCCGATAAATATATTATAAAAAACGGCTTATATTGAAATATAGAACGCCACCGGACAGACTAGAATTAGGCCTGCAGGGAACCGGCCAGCACACATTGTAGTCGAGACAAAATAAGAAGGATGTACTGCCACAAATAAATTATGCAGAATTTGTTTTATAATTAGATACTTGTCATTGCAGTTATCTGTGCATGGGACATGGATGCCATTGTGCTATTGCTCATGTATACATTGGAGATAATGACGAATTCATAACTTCCCTCAATTCCCGCAGAAAAAGAAAGGCTGATAGAAAAGAGGCTAATTGATGTGTAGTCATACTTAAAACCCCTGAAAGTTCCAGTATTAAGATTAAGCCCAAATAAATGGTATTCAGTAGATAATGATGTGTTTATAGAAGCAAAAGACTGTTCCGCCTCAGCAGAAGAGTTGAATTTTGCAACTGAAATCAACAGATACCCCCCACTTGATGTGTTATAATATCTCGTCTGCGTACTTTGACTTCCTAATGTTGAAGATGTCGAGGAGGATGATGTGGACGATGATGTATACTTCTGTTTGGTTATCGAAGATGCTTGACTTTCAGAAACGAAACCAGAATGAGGCCCTATAGGAATAACGTAAACAAAAAGTAAAATTATTATTACCACTACAACAGCCAGTACAGCTATATTCCTCTTCAAATGACTTTTTGCCACCAAATCTGATCCATAAGCGCAATATTATCTTTTCCAAAGGGTATTGGTATCAGAAAACTATTCTTATAAACAGTTTTTTATGGGCCAGCGTTGAATCGACTTGTCAAGTAAAAATTTGAACTTCAAATATAGCAGTAGAAGAATCTTTTATAACTGGATCAGGATTCTCATACATGGGCCTCGGAAAAAGAGATCTTTCTAGGAAGAAAAAAAGCCTTGAGGATAAGCTTTCAGAACTTCAGGAAAAGGCGCGTAAGAGCCCTCTGAATAAACAGTTACAGGAAGAGATTAAGGAGCTGCAGAAAAAGATAGAGAAAGCCTAACTTTTTTTTTAGAAATAATGATTTTGAAATACATTAGGCAAAAAATTAATTTTCAATCGGATCGTTGATTCAACAATCAAAATAATGTATTAAAGTTAGCAAGATCAAATTGGTCAAACCTTAAATAAACTTATTTCTTCCTGATTTGTGGAATCTCAATACGAGCAGGTTTACAAAAAACAGCATTATTCAATTGTTGGTAAACATTCAGCAGTCAAGGTATGCCACTGGACAAAAAGCGAGCTGAGAGGTGGCGAGGGCTGCTATAAGGGTACTTTTTACGGGATAAAATCACATCAATGTGTTCAGATGACACCTGCGGTCAATTCATGCACAGAAAATTGCTCCTTTTGTTGGAGATTTCAAGGATTTGACGGGATGCATATTTCGGATGAGGATGATCCTGAGTTCATACTTGATGAGAGCATTAAAGCACATAAGAAGCTTCTTACCGGTTTCAAGGGAAACCCCAAGGTTTCTTTAGAAAAATGGGAAGAGTCTCAGAATCCTAAGCACATTGCAATTTCCCTCACTGGCGAACCCACGCTTTATTCAAGACTGGGGGAATTTATTGCACTCGCGCGTAAGAGAGGGATTTCGACCTTTCTGGTTACAAATGGTACACTGCCTATGGTGCTTGAAAAACTTAATCCGCTTCCTACGCAGTTATATGTAACAGTGGCTGGCCCGAATAAGAAAATTTTCAATGAAGTTCTTAATCCTGCTATTGGAAATGCATGGGAGAATTTCAATAAAACTCTTGATTTGCTCCCTTCATTAAACACAAGGAAGGTGATTAGACATACTCTTGTAAAGGATGTAAATTTCCCTTTCTTGGAAGAATATACCGAAATGGATAGGAGGGCTTCTCCTGATTTCATAGAATCTAAAGGATACGTGCACGTTGGAGCGTCAATAGCGAACCTCAGTTCAGACAATATGCCTTCACACGATTCAATCGTCGAATTTTCAAAATCTCTCGCTGACAATTTAGGTTACGTATATACCGCTGAGAGGAGAGAGAGCAGAGTTGCCCTGATCTGCAGAGACCCATCAAAGGCAAAGATTGATTTTTCTGCTATATGATTGTTTGAATTGTAACAGATTTCACATTTTTCTAAAGTCATCTGATGTCATCTGGTTTTAATATCTAATTGCAGTGTGGGTGAATATGAACAGAGGGATCAGGTCACTAATATTCACATCGATGGGGCACTTTTCAAACGACGGAAATTTTCTTCTTTTCCCAGTGCTTATTACATACTACAGTCTTATCCCAGGAATCAGCCTGATCCTGTTGGGTGCCATTGCAATAATATATAATGCACTTTCAGGCTTGCTGAGCACACCAATCGGTCGTTTTGCGGACAGAACGGACAGGGATGCTTTCCTGCTTGCGCTTGGGATCGGTATAAACGGCATATCAGTTGGTGCCTTCGCAATACCATTCCTTGATTACTCACTTACTGTTCCTTCGATTGTAGCAGGTTCAGTTCTTCTAGGTCTTGGACAATCGTTTTACCACCCAATCGGTGCAACTATTATTACAGAGAGTTTTGAAAAAAAAGCCGCCACCAGAATGCTCGGCATAAATGGTTCTTTTGGTAGCATAGGCAGAGCGGTATTTCCAACCATAATTGTTGCTGTTATGCTTCTCTTTGGAGATGCAGACGGACTCTTTCTTATCATGTTTTATCTGCTGATTTTCGCTCTAATAATATATTCTGGGCTCAGAAACTTCAGAAGAAATCCTGACAGACCCAAGGACGAAAAATCCGCCGCACCGGTTGTGAACAAATCAATTGTCAGAAAATACTCAAAATTTCTCTACATTCTAACAGCAGTGGTATTTATCAGGGCAATGTTTCTTTCTGGGACGATTACATTTGTTCCGGCTTTTCTCACAAGCGTTTACCAAAGCAGAACATTAGCTGTTGCAATCGTAACAATTAGTTTTGTGACAGCGGTTTTCGGACAGCCTTATTTTGGTTCCCTCACGACAAGATATGGAGGTAGAAAAATAGTCACTTTCACAACCATGATATCGGGAATATCTTTTGCATTTTTTCTATATTTCGCGGCGGACATCATATTGAGCGGGATATTTTTTGCGGTTTTCGCTTTTGTGACCTACAGTGGTTTTCCTGTACTGCTCGGCTATGTTGGTCAAGTAGTTCCCAGAGAGATTTCAACTACTTCCAATGCTTTAGTTTGGGGTTTTGGAAACACTCTTGGAGGCGCTGTTGGCATAGCAGTTATAGACGGATTCAAGGTTTTTGTCTCTCTTTATTATTCCCTGACCCTGATGCTTGTATTTGCTCTTGCCGCAATAATAATGCTTCCCCTAATACCTAGAGCTGACCACATTACAGAATCTAGTAAACGAGAAAAAACACCGAATTAATGACATTCAGATTCACAAGTTCTTCATTCATTTCTATTCCAGTAGGAATCTTATTCTCAAATGACTGAAAGGAAACCATAACCTATTAGCATGTAATACCTTTGGCTGTGGTAACATGGATTTTACTTTAACCGATGAACAACTGCAATTGAAGGAAACTGCTAAAAACTTTTGCGAGAAAGAGATAAAGCCAAGAATAAAGCAGATGATCAAGGAGAGAAAGATACCGCCTTCGATATTCGAAGGGCTTTCAAAAATGAATTTTTTGGGAATGAGCATACCCGAAAAGTACGGAGGCATTGGCGCAGATGCCATTTCTACTGGAATAGTAGCAGGAGAGATAGCAAGAGCAGACCCAACATCTTCAATCCCTGTGCTTTTTCTAGTACACAACGCATGGTCTTATCTTATTGCAAAATACGGAACAGACTCATTAAAGGATAAAATACTCCCTGATGCCGCACATGGAAAAAAACTCATTGGGATTGCATCAACCGAACCCAATTTCGGATCTGACATCGGGTCAATGGTTTCCTATGCAGAAAGGAAAGGAAAGTCATTTATTGCAACTGGTGAGAAATCTTACATCAGTCTTGTAAGAGACATTTCGGAAAGAGGGGGCGGTTTTGTTACTGTATTGAAGACCGATCGTTCCAGGAGAACAGATGGTGTTTCACTCTTCTACATGCCATATGATAGTAGTTTTGATATCACTTATCTAGAGGAAATGGGTAGAGAAGGCTCTTCATGGGCAGCTTTTAGATTTAAAGATATAGAAATACCTGAAGACCACATGCTTGGAAAACTAAACCAGGGTTTCAGGATAATACATGAAGGTTTTGAATTTGCCCGTGGCCTCATATCCGTTATTTCGACAGCTTCTGCGATATCTGCTCTTGAAAATGGTGTTGCATATCTGAAGGCAAGGAAGGCGTTCGGGAAGGAGATTTCGAGATTCCAAGGGCTTCAATTCCAGCTTGCAGACCATGTTGCAAGAATTGAAGCTGCAGAAACAGTCGCATACAAGGCCCTTTACATGTACGATCAGGAGCAGAAGAACCATAAGTTCTCTAGATTCGAAGTAAGCAGGCAGATTGCAATTGCAAAGCTCCTAAGCACTACATGGGCATTTGATGCAATAAATGATGCACTGCAGTGGCAGGGAGCCTATGGTTATTCCAAGGATTGCCCCGAGGAGTGGGCACTAAGAGGAATAAGATCATTCCAGCTTGCAGAGGGATCCAGAGAGATCATGAAGGTCATAATAGCAAGGGAAACGCTCGGGAAGGAATATATGTAATATCTCATTTATTCTCTTCCTTAAAAGTATTGGAAAGATGAAACGGGTTGAACAGGTTTCTAATGAATACAATTAAGTCACTCCATTCTATCTGTCTTGAGAGAAGCAGTATGCCTGTAAAAATTACACCCGCCGCAAACATGACTGGTATTAGTATGAAAATCCTTTCAGGACTGATAATCCTGGTAATGTAGTAAAGAAATAACGCCTCAACTGCTCCGGCGAGTAGAGGGTAAAAGGTTCTACCAGCGAATTTGATTCCGGATGTTCTTGATAGAAAAATCCTGAGACTCACGTAGTATATTATGCTTGCAACCAAAGAGCTTACTCCTCCTCCGAGAGGACCAATTGAAAAGTATCGTATTCCGAATACCTCCTGGGGTATAAGCAGAAAATTTAGTACTATGTTCACAGTCATTGAAAGAATAGAAAGACCACCGACGATTCTTGCCTTGCCCCTGGCAATCAGGGCCGAACTAGATGCCGTGACCAGAACAGTGAAGATAGCTGATACTGATAGTATTGATAATATATCAGAATATGGGGTAAACAGTGCACTAAAAATTCTCACTATATAGTAACTGAGGAAAAATGTCATTATCACAAGTGGTAGCAGGAAAATGACCACAAGCCTTTCAAATTCATTTGTTGTATCGTTTAAATCAGAACTATATGAAGACGAATGCAGTTTTGACAGGATAGGTAAGAAGAATACGGTGAGAGCCCCGCCAAAACTGCTTATAACAAGAGCAAGCTTCTGGTCAAGGTAAAAACCACCGGTGGCAAAGTCCCCCCAGAAGAACTGAATGATTATCTTGTCTATATTGGTATTTATTGAGCCAACGACGCCGGCTATGGCAAGAGGGATGGCAATCTGTGTGTATTTTTTTATTGTTTCGAGATCAACGCCTGAAAATTTCCATGGCCTGCCGAACCGGTATGAAAAATAAAAGTAAAAGAAATATGATGCATCATATGATAGAGATAGCAATATTGCCGCTGAAGCATCTGATAGATAATTTGGACTTATTACTGCAACTATACCCATTACAATGAATATTGAATTTCTTATCGCTGCGTCTGCCATAAGTGGTATTACATATTTCGCTGACGATATTTTTGACCTAAAGTATGACTGTGGAAAACTTCCAAGGCTCACAAAGAAATAATACGGTATTAAACCGATAATTACCCAGTAATCTATGGCGAATTCGAATCCCCTGTGAAGTATATCCGTCCAGAAAAACAAGGCTGCAAAAGTTACTGCAGCAAATATTGCACCCAGAACCATTTTGATCGCAAGTATATTTGAATTAGCCTTTCCCTCGTCCATCCCACTGGAAAGAAATCTAACATAAGCTGTTGAATACCCCAGGTCCGAAAGAAACGAAAAAAGGCCAACGAAACCTATCGCGAATGAAAGTATGCCCCATGAAACTGGATAAAATCTGGTAATAAAGAAAACCCCCACCAGTCCGAAAAGACTGTTAAAAACGTTCTGGACTATCAATAAAGGTGTCTTAGACCTGAGCAACGAGGCAGTAATGTATAAGCAGGATTAATATTATGTCTTCTTATGTGACCTGTTTCAATTAAGTATTAATGTTTAAACGACGGCAGCCCGTAGTTACATGATAATATTCATCTCAACATGTTTTTCAGTGAATGTTCACATTCGTTTATAATTACCTTTTGGTGCTACGAAGACAGCTGGTAGAGCTGTTCCTGTTAGCTCAGTGATTGTGTTGATAAAAAGAACCCCAAAAGAATAGCTGATCGGAGGATATAGAAAATCAAACACATAGGACCATTCCAAAAATGAAGCCGAGAATAATACGATTAGAACTAACTGTAACTTTCCTATCCTCATTTGCTTCCACAGAGGGTAACTCAGTAAAAAGATCAAGACCTCCTCGATGAACCAGGTTGAATACCCGGGCCAGCCGGTGACGGGAAAATCGTATTTTGGTATCAGAAGAAGCATATCACCTGAATATAAAGCATAGGCAAAAGATAAGACGGCCTCATAGAAAGCCAGCCCACAAATAGTCAGGCATATCGCATCAATTATATCCCTACGTTTAGCTTTGACGATAGCGAATGCTGCAACGACGCTTATTATAGTGAAAAAATAGATTCCTGCTACAGCTACTGGTAATGAACCATAATATGTTATCTCGATTCCAAACATTTTAATTCGAGACGCTGTAAGCTTAGAACCAAGAACAATACAGAAGGCTAAAATGATAAACCATGGAACAAGTTCAAGGGATTCCTTTTTGTGCAATACAGTGTAGAATAAATATTATTAATTAAAGCGTTTCCGTGATGTATATTGATTCACACGTATGAATTGTATCCTAGAAACCGTACAAGACCATGATGAAAATGAAAGGTTAAATTCATTGTGAGATAACATGACAGATGCAGTGGACTGAGAAATACAGACCTAAAAAGCTCTCGGATCTTATTATTTCAGATGAAATTTTTCTAAAAATAAATGAATGGATTCATTCATGGAAATCCGGTAATCCGAGGAAAAAATCACTTGTGATATTCGGTCCTCCTGGAATAGGAAAGACAACTACTGCACTATGCATTGCTAACAGTCTTAACGTCCCGGTAATAGAGATGAATGGATCCTCTCAGAGGAACAGGGACAAAATCAGGGAAATTGCCGGAAATGCGGCATCTACAAGAGATCTAATGTCTTTTGAGACGGAAGGACGATCTTTGGATAAGGTCATACTGATTGATGAAGCGGACAATATGCATGAAGGGAGAAACGGAGATGATTCTGGAGGTATCAGAGAACTCGCGTATGTTATTAGAACAACAAAGAACCCTGTAATAATAACAATGAATGAATACTACGATTTCAGAAGAAAACAGGGTGCAGATCTGGTCTTAAGCATGTCTGAAATAATAGAGTTCAAGCAGTATATGAGAAGAAATGACAATAATGCAAAAAATTTCAGGATAAGGCTATTCAAAAGAATCAGGCAGATTCTTGAACTTGAAAACCGAACCGTGAGGGCTGATGTCCTGAATGAGATATTTGATCGCGATGGCACTGACATAAGGGCCATATTGAATGATGTCGAGGCTGCAAGCGCTCATGAAAATGCGCTACCTTCAGCGGAAAGAGATCAGATTACATCAATCTTTAAAGCCCTGGAGAACGTATTAATATTAAGAGACCCGGATCTTTCTCTTCAGTCTATAAGTGACCTGGATGTAACACCAGACCTTTTTCAACTCTGGATAGATAATAACCTCTCAGGTGCTGCAAAGGACATCGAGGATCTCGATGAATCATATAATATTCTTTCAATCGCAGATTTATATGCAAATTTCGTTAACAGAAAGCAGCACTTCGGATTTTTATCGTATTCACAGGAGCTTGCGGCTCTGATCGGGTCATCGATTACAAGATCAGAGAAACATTTCCTAAAGTTTCAATTTCCAGGATATCTAGGCAAAATGTCTTCTATGAAGGAGTCAAGAAGCGCAAGGAGGTTTGTCCTGAACAAACTAGCAAGGTATACACATGGATCAGATTCGACTGTTTCCGACCAGAAATGGTTCTTCCAGGAATTAGCAAGAACTTCTGGCCAACTTTTTGATGATTTAGCAAATAGACTGCAACTTTCGGATCTTGAAATCCAGATTTTATCCGGTATTGAGCTTCGAAATATCAAGAAATGATTTGCATTTTTTTATAGTCCCACTTACTGTGATTATTGAAACGCATGTTTTGTTTTGTAGATACTGGCATATAGCTTCTTTTTGAAATTGATCAGTCAAGATGATTGCATGATCGCCATTTATCCACTTTAATTTTGTGCCAAATCTTCTGTATAGGTCACTAACAGTTCCCCTAAGATTATCATTATTTGCATTCAGAAGAATGTATCGTTTCCTGATTTTAGAGCCCTTCACTGATTCCAGATTGCAATTTGCGTATCTATCTTTTTGGATCGGAATTATCTTATTTATACAAAGATATTCTCATGATGATATGAAAGTAGTAAAAGCAAAGTACCTGTACGATGGTGAGAATCTCCTAAAAGAACAGTATGTTGGTTTTGATTCTGAGATAAAATATGTGGGTCAGAAGAAACCAGAAGGTGAATTAATAGCTGAAGGCGTTGTCACACCAGCGTTTGTGGATGGTCATAGTCACATAGGAATGGATAGAGCCGGAGAACCTTACACAGAGAGTGAGGCTAACGAACATATGGATTCCATATATCCGCTGGTCAGGGCAATTGACAGCGTCTATATGGATGATCATGCATTCAAGGAGTCGGTTGAGGCAGGGGTTCTATATTCAACAGTCCTTCCGGGGAGCGGAAACCCGATAGGTGGCAAAGCTGCTCTGATCAGAAATTTTGCCAACAATACGAGAGATGCATTTGTCAAGGAAATTGGAGTCAAGGCTGCGCTTGGTTATAATCCCAGAAGCACAGTGGAATGGCATGGAAAAAGACCGAACACTAGAATGGGCGCTGTAGCCCTTCTAAGGGAGAACTTCGCCAAGGCAGTTAAAGCTAAGGAACTTTTAAGGAAAAAGAAGAAAATACCAGAGGAGGTTGAACCTTTGACTGAAGTATTCATGGACATTCTCTCTGGAAAATATAAAATGATGATCCATCTTCACAAGGAGGATGATCTTTATACCGCAATCCAGCTGTCAAGGGAATTTGGTTTCAAATTCGTTGTGAACCATGGGCTTGACATATTCAGACCCGAACCATTTCTTGATTTGAAGAAGAATAATATTCCCTTGATTTACGGACCACTCGACTCACATCCCTATAAGGTTGAACTGAAGCATGAAACCTGGAGAAATTGCAAGATAGTTCATGAATCTGGAGTCAACTTTGGGATGATGAGCGACCACCCGGTTATCCTGCAGCGTAATATTTTCCTGACAATGAGACATTTTATCAGGTTCGGAATGAGTAAGCAGGAGGCCGTATCGAGACTCACAAAATCAACTGCGGAAATAATTGGAGCAGAAAAAATAGGCTCAATCAGGAAGGGGTATATGGCTTCACTTGTCGTCTGGAACAGCGATCCATTTGAATTTACAAGTCATCCTGTCAGTGTAATCGGAGAGGGGAAAACAGTCTACGAAGAGTGATGTTCACTGTGTAATGGCATCAACTCTTCTATCAGACTCAGCAACCATTCTGGCTGAAATGGACATTCCCAGTAACATTATCAGTGTTGCACCAACAACTGAAAATAACCAGAATCCCTTCCAACCATATATCAGCGAAAAAGTCGGAATGACTAGGATTGCAAGGGAGCCCAATGTTGAACCGAGGTTGTAAACGAAACCAACGCCGGTAGTTCTGTATAACTTACTGAAGGATTCTGACATAAAAGCAGGCAGAGATGAAAAAATCATTGCCTCAAAGAATGCCTGAACTGAAAATGCAACAACGACGTCCAATAATGAATGCGAAAATGCGAAGATGTCAATTATAACAGTCGAAATCAGGAAAATCACAGAATAACGTAGCATGTGTATAAGTCTTTTATTGGAAAATCTTGCAAATGCTCCTCCAAGTATAACGCCGGCGATAGAGATCAGATTTATAATAGCTACCCAGAAACCCGTTGTTGGTCTTGTAAAACCATCAACTTCCTGAAAAATTGTAGGATATAGACTGAAGGTGGCTGTATCTATGAACAACAATCCACCAGTAATTGCTAACAGAACCAGGATAACTTTCCATGAATCCATTACTAGTTTCACGAGAGGAAATTTGTAGATCTCCTTCTTTTTCTTCGCGTTTTCAAATACCTTTGATTCCGGCATGAAAAACCTGATTCCAAATGCGGAAAGACCGGGGATAATGGTTGTAATGAAAAGAATCCTCCAGCCAATGGTGACATAAGCTGAGCCGGTCACGCTGGATATTATAAAGTAAACAAACCCGAGAATTGCGTAGCCGACACCAAAGCCACTCTGGACAAAGGCGCCAAGGAGGTTTCTCTTCTCCATTGGAACACTTTCCATAGAGAGTGCAGTTCCTCCTCCATACTCCGCACCTGCAAAAAGCCCCATCATGAAGAGAAGGATTCCCATTATGACAGGAGCAACAGGACCAATCTGTGCATAAGTTGGAAGGAACCCGAGTGAGAAGCTTGATAATGAGAATATCAGGATCGTAACCACCATCATTCTCTTTCTTCCAAGCCTGTCACCTATGAAATTACCTAAAAAAGCAGCACCGACAGCTCTTGCTATACCATTAACAACGAAAAGAAAGAAATAGACAATGTAGAGGTCACCGGGGAAAAATAAGGGTTGGATTGTGGATTCCTGAATCAGGTATGAAATTGTAACATACCCGTCCATCAGCCACCCCAAGAAAGATCCAATCACAGGTAGCATGTAGTTGTTGTTTAGTTCCGTCTCCATTGTCGGAGGTGGATAGTTCTTACGTTCTTTATTCTTTTCTTATTTCTTACTAAAAATTACCTATGTTTTTTTCAAACTTAAATCCGTCGCATCAGGACATGATCTATTGTGTGATCGATGTTTTTCTCAAGTATCAGATGTGCATGGTATTTTGTAGGTGCTATGTTTTCCACCAGATTCACAGCATTTATTTCATCCCAGATCTTTCCAGCAACTCTGTCGGCCTCATCAATGGAAAGGGTGGAATATGAATTAAAATATGATTCCTTCTTTGAGAAAGCTGTTCTCATAAGAACCTTGAATCTCTCAATGAACCATTTTTTTATATATGATGGGTCGGCATCTATGTATACCGAAAAATCGAAAAAATCAGACACAAAAAACTGTGGTTCCTTTACTTCTTTCGATTGTGGTGTTTGAAGAACATTAAGACCCTCCAGCAAAAGTATATCAGGCCTATCAACCGTGATGAATTTATCCGGTACTATATCGTATAACAGGTGGGAGTAAACAGGTACCTTCAGATTGCCGATACCTGATTTCAGATCGTAGAGAAACGATATCAGATTTCGTATGTTATAGCTCTCTGGGAAACCCTTTCTATTCAATATGTTCCTTTCAATTAACACCTTGTTTGGATATATAAAACCATCTGTAGGAATGAGATCGACCTTTGGTGAGCCTGGCCAGGATGAGATGAGTGTTCTGAGCAGCCTTGCTGTTGTGCTTTTTCCAACAGCTACGCTTCCAGCGATTCCAATAATGAATGTTATCTTCTCATGTTCAATGCCAAGAAATTGTCTTCTGGCGCGATAAAGTGCCCTCGAAGCCTTGTAGTAGAGATGAAGGAGCCTGGATATCGGTAGATAAATATCAGAAACCTCATCCAGTGATATATTTTCATTTATTCCCTTAATTTCTTCAAGGTCTTCTGAATTAAGAGTCAAAGGAGTAGAATTCCTGAGCTCTTTCCAGCTATTCCTGTCAAATGTGAGATAAGGTGTCTCCCTGCCACCCTTGGAGGTAACAACTGAAACCATGGATCGAACATATCAATACACTATATATTAGATATATCGTTTAAACAGTTATTTCAGGGTTTGGAACTAATTTATCTCTTATGGCTGTCAGCATACCTGCCAGAAATATTGGTACAAAGATGCACCACAAAGCATATTTCTCAGTTATAGTTATTTGTGTAATGTTAACTGGTAAGAATCTAGCAATTACGCTGGTAATTCTAGTGCTTGCTTCCTCTTTGTTCATCGTTATGCCTTCCGAGGTAAATGCGGAGCCTTATTCTGGCTCACCTGGTGGAGTCACAAACGTTACAGTTTATTTCCATAACTTGAGCAAACCTGTCACTGTAGGCAGTGAGCAGAGCCTCCATATTTCCAATACCATAAATGATACAGCAAGCGAGTATTACCTTACCGGGGAAAATGTTAGTTCAACCCATTATCTGTCGCTTTCGTTCATCTTATACCCACAACTTTCGGGGAACCTTAAGTTAAATGGGACATCTTACATTTGGTTTTATTTTGCACAGAATGGATCTTCTCCAACTGCAGGTAAGATAAATGCCAGCTTTGTAGAGGTCGCGCCAAATGGTTCAACAACAGATCTGGGGAGCGGTCCGTCAATAACGACATCAATCACTTCACCTGGAACAACCCCAACTCCAGTGCTCATTACAGGACCGACCGTTGATGAAACAATACCAACAAATTACAGCCTGAGGATCTATATAGAACTGATAGGCAGCACCAGCGAAATTTACAGTGCATTTTGGGGAAACGTCAAGGGGACATTCTACTATTCCAGAGCGATAATACCAGTTTCTACTTACTTAAACCTGCAAAATGAAAGGGTAATTTCTTCAGCGGGGGAATATAATGGATCTTTGAGCACTCAACCCCAGAATAAATCTGTTACTGTATACATTAATGCTACAGATCCACTTGGTGAATATGATTTTGCAAATTGGCCTGTGGACTATAATATAACATATTCGTCAACAGTCATCTTATCCGGACAAATGCAGCCAGTTACTACATATTCCGCTTTTTCATTTTCGAGAACGTATTCCTTCTCATTCAATTACAGTGGTTTTGCTCCAGGAAATTACTTAATCACAATTAATGCTACAGACAACACTGCCCACAATTATTACAATATACACGGAGCGCTGTATGGCAGGGATGCTGTAGCCTCTTTCCAGATATATGTTGGTGAACCGCCCATTAAAGCAAATTTTACCGTTCTTGACTCTGAACAGAATCCTCTCACTGGAGCCGAAATTTCAATTGATTTTAATAGCGTAGTAATATCAACCAATATTACAAATTCACTGGGGCTTGCTGGTGCGGCTCTATCACCTGGTAATTACACATTAGTTGTAACATGGGAAGGAATTAATGTTTACAGCCAGATACAGTCAGTAAACAATACCTCACGCAATTTTACTATTATTACAGAAGTTTATTCTCCGTCATTTGTCTTCACATCGATAGAAGGCCAGACGCTTTCAAACACAATAGTAGAAATCAAGAATCCACTGAATATAACTCTTCCATTGATTTCAACCGGTTCCAACGGTACTCTTCGTTTAAACCAGTTCCCGATTGGAAAATATTATTTTACAGTCTACTGGCATAGCAGCCTTGTATACTCAAATTTCATAAACGTCGACAACAACACAAAAACTAGCATAGTGGTGAACGCATATTCCCAGGTTTTCATTGTTACTACTGCATCTGGAAACATAGTCCCAGATTCTCAAGTCACCGTGGAAAACTATACATCTGGGTTGATTCTTGGTTTCAACACCACAAACAGCGAAGGGTCAACATCCATTTTGATACCATATGGAATCTATTCTGTTCAGGCATACTGGAAAGGAATCCTTGTTTACGATGATGCCTTTGTTAATCTGATGAATAATAACAGTTCCATCAGAATAATAGCCAACATATTCACAATTGAGGTTAAGGTTGTAAGCAATAATGGGAATCCACTAACTAACGCAGTCATAAAGACCACATCCAATTCAAACGGATTTCAGTTCTTTACTGAAACGAATGCAAACGGCACAGCCACATTAACTCTGGCAGCAGGAGTTTACAACATATCCGTATACTATAACGGAGAATATGACCTGACACCCATATCGCAGACGGTATCAAAGAACATAGATGTGAATTCGAGTTCTACTGTTACTCTGATTATGAGTGGATTATATCCCAGCTTCTTTTCTACTGTCCTCTTCTTGTTAATTGCAATTATTACAATAGTTGCTCTTGTTGCAGTTATAACTGTACTGGTCATGAGGAAAAAGTATGCTAAGAATCACAGTTAAAATTTGACTGTCTTTTAATTAATCACTATCTAAATGGGATAAAGATTATAAGACATAAATTTAACCATAAAAACGGTTATATAAACATGTCCGATACAACCTTGTAATGATCAAAACCCCCAAAAGATTTGGAAGCTTTATCGGAGGAGTTGTTGTCGCTCTCATTCTGATTCCGTTTTTTGCCCTGATTTCAGTTTACGCAATTATATTTGCTGGACTGATTTCTGGAATAGTCAGCAGGGGTGTCGCAAGAGGGGTTCTTTCCACTATAATAGCGGGGTTTGTCCTGGTTGCAGTGGTGATAACGCTTGCTGTTATAAATGGTGATACCTTTCTATATAACACGATGCCTTACTTTACACAGTTCGCTATAATTGAAAAAGCCGACACACAGCTGTATGTACTCGTCCTTGATTCCACCCTTACCATAGTTGAGAAGACCATGTTCTACCTTGTACTCATGCCGGCCCTCGGCGGCCTGATTGGTGGTCTGATTAGACCTGGATACTGATTTATAGCTTAGAGAAAACCTGCCTTCCCGTTGTAAGAAAGTTCTGACAGATATATCTTGTCAGACTGTCCGTCCATGAATAAAGCAGTCAATGTTGCAGAATCCCTGTAGAACTTCTCGACACCAAAGTCCTGCAGATATCCATATCCTCCATGTGACTGGATAGATTGTCTCGATGCTTTTAGTGATATCTCGATGGAACGTATCTTGATAGAAAATTTTTCTGTTTCAGAGAGTGAATCCCACCTCGCAAGGTACCGTGAAAGTTCATCGATTTCACTTTTTATCATCGACAGGGGATAAGCAACAGGTTCATAATCCATTAAAAGGTGGCCAAAAGTGCTTCTAACTTTTGAATATTCCATAGCTTTACCAATTGCCCCATTTGCAATACCTAAAGATATTGCTGAAACTGCATTCCCCATGCTTCTGATTGCAGATTCTATCATCGAACGCCCATTTTCCTTTGAAATTACTATGTATGATGAGTCTGAGAATTCTACTGATGAGATTCCAAGCCCCCTGAAACCCAGGACAGGGTATTTCTCTCTTACTGTGAAGCCGGATGTAAAGAGAAGAAGTGCATCCGGAAGGGGATCTGCGGAAACTAATAGTATATCGAGTCCTGGGCCGAGAATGTAATTCTTGATTCCTGAAACCGATTTCCCGGAGAAATTCAGATTTCCAAGAGTTTCTTTGCTCATGGTGGATGAGGATAGCGAAAAACCTGCCGATTTTTTGCCCGCTGCAATTTCCTTAAGTATTTCCTGAGTTTCTGCAGATTTAACTAGAAGCGGTAATATAATCGAGTTCTGGACGGCTATGAATAGAGCAACGGAAGGTGAATACGAAGCAAATGTTTTAAGAACCTGCAAATAGGCGTCGTCAGGCAAAAGTGATCCACCATGCTCTTCGGGAAATTTAAGAGCAATAAGACCCTGAGAACCCAGTTTTTCGATCAGATCCTTGTCCAGACCAGCTCTTTCTATTCTGAGAGCCTGTCCTTCAACATATTTCCTGCAGAACTCATCTACCGCTGAAACAAGCATTTCATTCTGGTCCTCCGGCATTACTGGGCCACCTCCTTGTTTAGGAACCTGGAAATAACAAGTTTTTCAATTTCACTTGTTCCTTCCCAGATCTCAAGTATCTTTGCATCTCTGAAGTATCTTTCGAGATCGCCTGTTATTCCCTTAAGACCGGTCAGCTCTAAAGCTTTCTCAGCACAGTATACCGCAGTTTCCGATGCATATGCCTTTGCCATGCTTGTTATTTCTGGTTTAGGTCTGAACTGGAAAAGGTACGATGCAGCCTTGTATGTGAGCAGCCTTGCCGCTTCTATTCTGGTGGCCATCTCAGCTATCGTGAAGCTGACATTCTCTAAATTTCTATAACTGTCAGGCAACGTTTTGAGTATTTCCATTGTGCGATCCAGGCTGCCCTGGGCCACACCCAACCCCTGAGCAGCTACAAATATCCTACTAATGTTGAAAAACGTCATTATATAGTAAAAGCCTTTTCCCTCATCGCCAACGAGGTTTTCCTCTGGTACCTCAACGTCATTCAATATCAGCTCGGCAGTATCTGTTGCCCTCACCCCAAGCTTTCCAGTGAGCTTGTTTGACCTAAATCCTTTTAAATTTGAGTCTACCACAAGCACACTAAGACCATGATGCCTTTTGTCATCTGGTCTAGATGTGCGAACCAGCATGACAAAAAAATCAGCTATTGAGCCATTTGTAATGAACATCTTGGAACCGTTTATTATGTATTTATTACCAACCTTCTTTGCCTCTGTCTTAATTCCAGCAACGTCGCTTCCTCCACCTGGTTCAGTTACGGCGAGGCCCATGATTGCTTTACCTGCGTTCACTTTCGCAAGATATTTCTCCTTCAGTGTATCGCTGCCAAAAAGCATAATTGTCTCGGCACCAAAATATGGAACTGTAACAGATATGCCCAATCCGGGATCAACTCTGCATAACTCTTCTATTGCAACGAGACTCTTCCATGGGCTTGAAAAATCCACAATTCCCTGATCAAATGCCTTTTTCTTCAGATCAAACGGAAACTTTTCTTCCTGATCGAACTTTCTTGCGAGTTCCTGAGTGAATTCAGTTCGAGCAAATTCCTGGACTTTCTTTTTATGATCTTCAATGTCCTGAGGCAGGTCAAAATCCATTTTAATCACACCCTCTCTAACAATACTGAATAACCCTGACCACCGCCGACACACAGTGTAGCCATTCCAAGATCTTTCCCTTTTTCCCGCAGGGATCTAGAAAGAGTACCTGCGAGTCTTGCACCGGTTGCTCCGAGCGGATGACCGATTGATATTGCCCCACCATGTATGTTCACCCTGTCCAAGGGTATCCTAAGTTCTTTCATTGCATTAAGCACAACCACTGCGAATGCCTCGTTTATTTCCCATAGATCAATATCATCAACAGAAAGACCGGCGGAAGCCAGCGCTTTCTTTGATGCCGGCACAGGCCCCTCACCCATTATAGATGGTTCTACTGCCGCCCAGCCAAAGGACTTGATCCTGCTTATTGGCTTAATTCCATATTCACGAATCTTGCGACCAGACATTAACATTACCAGGGATGCACCTGCGTTCAGGGGCGATGAGTTTCCGGCTGTTATCCTGCCGCCCTGTTTAAATGCAGGCTGAAGCTTTTCGAGCTGCTCAATAGTTGTATCTGCTCTGATAGATTGATCCTTTTCGACTTTGATCATTTTACCTTGTGATTCGACTTCGATTGGAAGGATCTCATCCCTGATAAAAGATGACTGAGATTCAGAGGCAAGTTTGTGACTTCTTAGAGAAAATTCATCCATTTCCTTCCTCTCTATCCCTCTTAGACCAGCAAGTTTTTCAGCTGTTAAGCCCATTGAATAACCTGTATTCATGTCAAGTTTCATGTATTCTGGGCGTACCAGGAGCTTCAGATTTGGTTTAATATGCGGATTATTTGACAGTGGCACATGTGTCATATGTTCCATTCCACCGGCTAGCACAATGTCAGCATTACCGGTCATGATCTCCATTGCGCCGATTGTAATTGCATTAAGTGAAGATGAGCATGCCCTGTCAAGAGCCATCGCCGGAACTGTCACTGGCAGTCTTGACAGAAGCGCTGGATGTTTTCCACCATACATCCAGTTCTCGTCAGCCTGAAGGGCACATCCTGATATTACATCTGATATCTCCTCGGCATTAATGCCAGTCTGTTCAATTGAATCGTTTATAAGCAGGGATAGAGCCTCATCCATTCTGATTCCATTAAAAACGTCGCGTTCAGGATCAGCAGGTCTTGATCTTGAAAAAGCGGTCCTTTTGAAATAAACCAAGTAAGGGGTGTTATTCTCATCCATGATACTTCAGATCAATATGCTTACAAGAAATATAACTAATTTGCCTTAAAAAGATAGGAGATATTAACTGATAGAGAGAAGCAGTTTCTCGTTTATCTCAAGGCTTTCAAGACCTTTCGATATTCCCTGATCTATCAGTGGAGTCCTTATTTTTTCAAGAAGGGATTTGGTCTCCTTGACCCTTCCAAGGCCAATATACTGGGTAAGCTGATATACCAGTCTGGACGGAGTGCCAGTTCCAACAAAGACATCACTCATGCGTTTTACAATATCTGGTAGAGTCTTGAAAGCAAGGTCCCGGTTCAATGGCTCAATTCCCATTGATGTGAAATATGACGTTATATCCTGCTTCTTGATCTTCCCTGCATCCATTAATTGTATGACTCTGTCCATTGCTTCCTTGCCAGGTACCATTCCCATTGCTGAAATAACCTTTACACGGTCCTCATCACTCCTGAGAGTCAGGAATTTCTCAATGAGTGGATCTATCTTTCCAAATTGCCTTGCAGCAGCTATGGCAATAGCTGTCCTCATGTTTGGGTCCTGCTTTTCAATAGTCTGGAACAGACCGGAAAGTTTTGCAGCATGTTCTGGATCTATGTCGGAAAGTCTGGAATGGAGCATACCTCTGAGAATGCCTTCGTTGATGTCGTCGCTGCCTGATTTATCACCGATTCTCTGCAGCTGTATACGATAAAATCTGATGGCTATTTCCTTTATTCTGGTATTTTTAGGATTTATGAGCATCAACTGTTGCAGGTTTGATGATATCTCCTGAATCACAGAATATTCATCTTCGTTTTCAAACTTCTCAACATAACTAAGATAAGTCGATATCCTGATGTGCCCGGAAACAAGGAATGCAAATAGGTCTGAAGCGATGCCCCATCTGTCCTCGAATGTGAGGTTCTTGAGGTTTGACAGCAGGTCCCCATATAATGCTTCGTCATAAAGAACTCTATAAAAGCCAGTTTCTGATGCATTTAGCTTGACAAAATCCTTTCCCTCTATTTCAACCGATTGATTTTCCAGAAGAATTGATTCAGTTTCATTCTTCCTTTTGATAGTTACAGGTACCGGCCAGAGCTCATTCGATGAGGAACCATCAAGATAGAATTTCTGCTGTTTTATTTCGATTTTGTCAGTCTTTTTCTTGACAGACAAATAAGGATATCCTGGCCTGTTTATCCAGGCTTCCATTACCCTGCTCACTGGTTTGCCAGATCTGGATTCTATGCTTTTCCATAGATCAGAACCTGCTGCGTTTGAATACGCAAATTTAGAAAGGTAATCATGGATACCCCCACGAAACATATCATTTCCAACGTAACCTTCAATCATCCTCAATATCATACCGCCCTTCCCGTAACTTATCTGGTCGAAAATCTGTGCAACTGTCTCCGGATCCTTGACATCCACGTTGATGGGGTGGGTGGATTTTAATGAATCATCTGTAAAAGCACCGGATGCTCTTGTCTGGAGCATTTCACCAATAATATTCCACTTTGGGTAGTACCTGTCAACGACCTTATACATCATGAAAGTTGCAAAGCTTTCATTCAACCATAGATCGTTCCACCATTTCATTGTTACAAGATCACCAAACCACTGGTGTGCAATCTCATGGGCTATGACTGAAGCAACCCTTTTTTTTGTTATACCGCTGGTATTCTCATTTACTAGAATTGCAGTTTCCCTGAAAGTGATAGCACCCCAGTTTTCCATAGCACCAGCACCAAATTCAGGCACAGATATCAGATGCATCTTTGGAAGCGCATATTTAATTCCGAAGTATTCATCAAAAAATTCAAGCGATTGGGCACCAACCGTTATCGGAAAATCGTTTGAATTTAATGCACCCTTGAGGCCGCTGAAATAGATCTTCTTGTCCTTGTATTTACCTTCTATTGTTTCAAACTCTCCTATCCCAATATACAGGAGATAAGTTGACATTCTTGGTGTTTCCTGGAACTTTATTGTTTTGCGGGAACCTGTCTCATTTTGGCTGGATACAGGCATATTCGAAATTGCATCAAGATTTCGATCTATGGTTAGAGATAACCTAAAAACCGCCTTATAACTTGGGTCATCTACGCACGGGAAAGCCATTCTTGCACCGGTGGATTCAAACTGTGTTGTAAACATTGTCTTCCCATCTGCTGTCTTAGCTATATAGAGCCCCATAAGCGATTTCGAAACCTCCGCATGGAAGTAGATTTCAATATCACTGAATTTGCCATTTTCTGATCTGATTAAAACCTCATCGTCTCTCTTTCCCTTTGAATGAATTGCGGATTGATTATTTATGATCACTTTATCTATAACGGGGCCCAGGCAATTCAGCACAATGTTTTCCAATTTAGAATCAAGTTTTATTTTTTCACTGCCTTTATAGGTAGCATGCTCGAAATCAACGTCAAGCTCGATGTCATAACTCTCAATTTTCATGCTGGATAATAATAAAGTAATCCTTAATTTTATCTGTTTACTTTGCTTGATTTTCCCCCGATATATCTGTGTAAAAAAGAGTGCAATAATTTGAAGTTCACATGTTTTTTGCTATAAGCTCAGATATATCTGTTATCTTGATCTTCTGTTCCCTGTTGGTTACCTTTCTCGCATCGTCCAGCATTGTCATGCAATATGGACAAGCCGTCACGAGTGTTGTCGCTCCTGTTTTGTCAACCATGTCCATCCTTTTATGGGAAATTTTGGTTCCAACTGTTTCATTCATCCATAATCTCCCACCACCAGCTCCGCAGCACAGAGCCTTGCTTCCACTCATTTCCATCTCAACCAGGTTTCTGGAAACGTTCTGAATAACCTTCCTCGGCGCATCATAAATTTTATTATAACGGCCAAGGTAGCAAGAATCATGGTATGTGTATTTTTCACCGGTAGAATCCAGCTTGACTTTAATTTTCCCAGTCGAAAGAAGATTTGAGATGTAATCGCTGTGATGCATAACATTGACTTCATAACCCATGGCTTTGTAATCGTTCTTCAATGAATTAAAGCAGTGAGGACAGTTTGTTATTATATCCTTGATCTTATGCTTCTTGAAAGTTTCAATGTTCTGGCTGGCAAGTGTCTGTGCAAGATATTCATTGCCTGTCCTCTTGGCAGGATCACCAGTGCACTTCTCCTCCGAACCAAGGATTGCAAAATTTATATTGGCTTCCTTCAATATTTTGACAACGGATTTGGCTATTTCCTGGTTCCTCGGATCAAAACTGGCGACACAACCCACCCAGTAAAGGACATCAAAGTCGTCAGAAGCACCTTCTGATACCACCTTTATACCCAGATCCTTAGCCCAGTCTGCCCTTGTAGAAGGTGGATTGTTCCATGGTGACTGGTAATTTTCAAGATTCCTGTAAAGGTCCAGTGTTTCCTTTGGAGCCTTTCCCTGATTGAGAACAAGGGACTGCCTCATGCTGACTATTTTATCCACATGATCGATCATTACAGGGCACTGCTCAACGCATGCCATGCAGGTGGTGCACGACCAGAGATCCTCTTCCTTTATCGTGGATCCAATGACAGGTTGTACTATCTTGGATTCTGCCACGTTGTCATGTGTTTTCCGTATCTGAGAACCCTCTTTGAGGACGACCTCCCTGAGATCCCATATGATATCCCTAGGAGAAAGTGTTTTTCCTGTTGTGTAGGCAGGACAGTTATAGGTGCACCTGCCGCATTCAGTACAAGCATAGAAATCTATATAGTCCTTCCATGAGAAATCTCTTATATCTGTTGCACCGAACCTTGTTGCCTTGTCGAAGTCTATCGGTGTAAGCTGTGCCTGTGGTTTGTCCTTTGACAGCAGGACATTCAAAGGAGCTGCAACAAGATGCAGATGCTTTGATCTTGGTATGTATGCTAGGAATACAAGAAAATCAATGGCATGTATGCTCCATAATGTCCAGTATGTGTAGTAACCCGCAACAGGAGAAATTTTAGGGAGTGCGTGTGCGAGTGCAGTGGTAATTGGAGTCACACCTGGTGAAAGTCCTTCCATGATGCTTCCAGGTATGTTTCTGCTGATACCATCTATTCGTAAAACACCCAACGCGTAGTATGTTACCATTAAAAGGGCTATCAAAAAAAGTATGAAAGAGGCCTCGAATCCATTATAGCCCTGATATCTCGGAATCTTTATTATCCAACGGCGAAAAACTGAATAAATGACATCAGCAATAAGAACCGCTGCAAAGATATCAACCGTGAAAAAAATTGCATCCTTCAATACCCCGGCAGGTATCAGGTGAGCCTCTGGAAAGAAGCCGCGATAAAAAAAGGATAGAGAATAGGCTCCAAATGCTATGAACCCCCAAAACATTATTGCATGCATTATACCACCAGATGTATCCTTGAAGAGCTTTGCCTGGAGGAAAACGTTCCTGATTACCCTGTAGATTCGTTTGAGGATAATGGGTTTCATTTCGATCTTCTTCAGTGGGATGTACTTAGCGTTCCAGAATAAAGAATAAAGGGTATAGAAGAAAATTCCTGCGGAAACAAGCGCGCCCAGAAGAAGTAGTATAGAAAACAGATAGATCAAAGTCGAACCCCCAGTGCGGCTATAAGCATAATATTAGTATTAATCCTTCATATTTATTGCTTTCATTGTGAAATTTAGATTCAATTTACAATTAGATCATCTATATTATTCGGGTAATATGTAATGATTTCCGGCCCATCCTCATGCATGATAATGGTATCAGAATGCCTGAAACCGCCGAGTTTTGGAACGTATATACCAGGCTCTATTGTGAAAACCATGTTAGCCCTAATTGGAGAATCATCGCCGACATCAAAGAATGGTGATTCATGACCTTCAAGACCTATACAGTGCCCGGTGTGATGAAGCAGCAGCTGTGACACGTCCTTCATTTTCGCCATCGAAACAACGACGCGATCTATGTCGCTGAATTTACCACCTACCTTAAGGGATGAAATTGCCTCCTGCTGCATTTCAAGCATTATTGCATGATATTTCCTTATCTGGGGTGTGACCCTGCCTACAAAGAGGTTTCTCTCTATTTCAACGTGATATCCATCAATGCTGCCATCTGCCCCAGATCCAAGTATGTCACCTTTTTTCAATGGCCTGTTTATTGAAAGAGAGTGCGGATAATAGGAATGGGTACCGACCTGCCCCCTGAAACCGGCGAATATCTCAATAGGGTACCTTATTTGTGGTTTAGAATCCATTCCAAATGCGTTCATTGCTGCAACACTGGCTTCTGAGCTTGCTTTGTAGGCTATCTCAAAATCAAAAAGTTTTGGTGCTGTGTACTTTTGTAGCAGTCTGTGGGCATAGTTAGCCCATCTAGCGCTTTCCCTAAGCAATTCCTGTTCCTTTTGACTCTTAATTCTTCTCATTTCGTAGAGTGAAGATGAAATGTCAACCAGTTTATAGTCGCCGATTATCTCTGTGCTTGGTATACCACGGAATCCATAAACGCTGGGATAAATAGAGGTATTATCCATACCAAGATTCTTTCCATGAATCAGTTTATGAATCCATTCTCCGAAATGCCTGAATGGATGTATCTTCCCTGGATAATCAAAATAGGAATAAGAGTTCTTTATGATACTTGAAAGATACATTGAATGTTCTTCCTCAAGCTTTGGCCCGAAGAAATATACTTCGACATCTCGGTTCACCAGAATTCCAGCTGGCCTCTCTGTCTGTAAATATGTTAATCCGGAAAAATATCTCATGTTAGTTGGATTAGACATGAAAACACCGGATAAGTCACGCTTCTCCATAAGAGCCACAAGGGCATTTATTCTTTTAGGGTATTCGCTTGGAGGGATGCAGAACATCATTCATTAAGCATTCTCGATGATTTATATTTTCGTAAGAAAAATTATTCATAAGTGACTTAGCGAACTCTTAAGATTTTCTATGTAATGAAGAAATATGCAGCTTCTAAAACACAATGCAGATAATTATACAGCCATATACAACGGAAAACCGGTTTTATCATTCCTTTCTGATGGCCCAGGCAGCTTACTACACGAAAGTTTCCTAAAAATAGGTAATAAAACAATAAGTTTCCAGCTAAAAAACGCTGAAGCTGGCCATATTGACCCTTATGGTGGTGACATTGTGACGAACAATTTCGTGGATCAACGAAGAATGCAAATCGAAATTGATCTTTCTGTTTCAGACAGAATTTTTGGGCTAGGAGAAAGGCCCTCTAGGATGAACAGGAAACGTTCGAAACACGTATTGTACAATACAAGCGCATGGGATTATAACACGAAGAAGGAGGATATTTACAGTTCTTTTCCCGTTTTTTATATTATGGATGGGAAAAACACATACATGGTTTTTCTAAATTATCCAGGGGAGATTGAGTTTGATTTTGGTATAGAAAAATATGACAGAATAATCATTACATTCGAGTCTGGAGAATTTGAGCTTTTTCTCTCACAAGCCAAAACGCTTAAGGAGGTTGTCACCACTTATTTTAAGATAACTGGCATGCCATTTAAAATTCCAGAATGGGCACTTGGTCACCAGATTTCGAGATGGTCTTATTTTCCTGATACATCAGTGAAAGAGATAGTTGATCGCTATTTGGAAAAATTCCCGGTTTCCGCTATATATCTGGATATTGATTATATGGATCATTACAGAATTTTCACATGGGACCATGAAAGGTTTCCGGATCCTGATGGTTTGGTTAAATACCTCAGCAATAAGGGTGTCAAACTAGTTCCAATCCTGGACCCCGGAATAAAATTGGATCAGAATTTTGAAGTTTTCAGAAATGGACTGGGAAACTACTTAGAAGACTCGTCCAACTCCTTGTATATAGATACTGTTTGGCCTGGATCCTGCGTGTTTCCGGATTTTATAAACAAGAATGCACGCGAATTCTGGTCGGATGAGGTAGGTGGATTTTTAAGATTCGGTATAGAAGGTATCTGGCTCGACATGAATGAGCCAGCGGTTCACAACGCCTACGAAAATGGGAAGAGGAGAGCAACTATACTGAAAGATGCCATGCATAAGCTGGATGATGGAACTAGGGTCGCTGACTTCTTTGTCCATAACCTATATGCATATTACGAAGCAGAGGCGACTTTTTCTTCTATGAAATCAAAGATAGACAAACCATTCATTCTGACCCGATCAGGTTACCCTGGAATACAGAAATATGCTGCAATGTGGACTGGCGACAACCTTTCCTCGTACGACGATATCAAATTGCAGATATCTATGGTTCTAAGCCTTTCGATATCCGGAATCCCATACTGCGGATGTGATTTGGGAGGATTCTGGGGCGATTCCGATCCTGAACTGTTATCCGCCTATTACGAAGCCGCGCTCTTTTTCCCGATTTACAGGAACCACAAGATAAAAAACGCAAACGATCAGGAACTTTTCATGCTTCCAAAATATTATCAGGAACGTATCTTGAAGGCAATAAATACGAGATACAGTTTCCTACCTTATGTCAAGGAATTAGCAGACAAATCTTCCAGTAAAGGAGAACCAATTGTCAGACCCCTGTTCTATAATTTCCCGGACGATCTGGACACGTATTCTATGGAGGATGAATACATGGTTGGTGAGAGCGTTCTTCATGCACCTATTATTGGAAAGGATCAACGTGTAAGGAACGTGTATCTACCAAGAGGCAAATGGATCAGTTACTGGACTGGGGATGTTTATAATGGACCTGCCATGATTGATTCAAAGGAAAGAATGGGAATTTATATCAGGGAAAATGATGTTAAAAAACTCGCTTCTTATGGAATAGAAATACTGAAGTAGGTAGGGTAAATTTTATCCTGTTTCCTATAATAGACATATCAATAACGCAATAAAAAAGCGATAATTTTAATGCAATTCTAACATCAAAGGTGGAATGACTGCAGATTATGAAGACAAATATCAAATATTTGAGGATCTGAATAAAGAAACAATGGATTTTGCTTCCATAGAGACTGAAAAATTTCGGAGTGCTTTTCGTAATGACTCTGAAAGAATAAGAAAGGAAATTAGAGGATTTAGCGACGTAGTTAACATCATTCAGGTAAAAATTAATGGTAATCACAAGGCACTGCTTTTCAAAGAGAGGGATATCTACTGTATTTCAGTTGATGGCGCTGATGTTGTAAGAACGGATAAAATAGTAACCTGGTTCAGCACAAATGAATCCTTCTCAATGCTTTCATATTTCGTGACAACTGGATCAGATCTTGGCGATCTATACATACTGGATTCCGGAAAGTTAATCGAAAAATTACATGGGTTTTTTGGCGGCGTGAAGTTCTTTGGGAACCGTTACTATATAATTAAATCATTCAGAGGGGAAGATCAAGCTGAAGGTGTCGAGAAAAATGCTGAACGTGTAATGCTTGATGGAAAGATTGTTTGGGGAAGCGGGATTAGCAATACTGAATTCATAGACATCGATGTTTATGGCAAAAGGTGCCTTGTTTCGGTCGGAAATTGGATGAAAACAACGATCTTCAGCGGCCATATTGAGGACCCGTCTACCTGGGAAAAACTATACTCATTCGACTCTCCAGCCCAGCCGCTTGGGATGATAGGGGAGGACATTTACATTCTCAAATTCAGTAAAAATGGTATGGTTTTAAAAAATGGATCTGTGATTATTGAGTCCGAATACACCGTTGAGAACGTTAATATAGTAACTGAAGGTCTTTTAGCTTTCGTCCTAAAAGATGCGAGACTAAGCACAATATTGTACGATTTTAGTGGAAAAATTGTTAAGGAGATGCCATTGGAGAAAGCTTCAGGTCTTATAACATCAAGCTCGGATCTCAGAAAAGCGCATTTTTACAGCAGTTCTCTCGGTATACCTTATTCAGAATACGTCTTTGAGAACGGTGAGGTAAAAAAGGTGTCGGAATTGAATGTTATTGATGTTGAAATTAAGGATGGATTTGCAGATTCTTCTGGTACAAGGGTTCACTATTTCCTTGCGTCCGGAACAAATAGCCAGCATCGTAAAGCGCTTGTGTACGGTTATGGTGGTTTCACTGTCAGCACCACCCCTAATTACAGATTTCCTTTCGCTTATCTTCTTTCAAAGGGCGCGGATGTGGTTTTATGCAACCTTAGAGGAGGATCCGAATACGGCGAGAACTGGCATCTCGATGGAATAAGGGATAAGAAAATCAATGTCTTCAATGATTTCTTCAGCGTAATAAAGGATCTAAAGAAAAGAGGTTATGACATTGTTATTGAAGGGGCAAGTAATGGTGGCCTCTTAACATCATATACATTAATCAATCATCCTGAATCCATTAAGGGAGCCGTTATAGGTAAACCTGTCATCGATATGCTTCGATTTCACCTTCTCTATACAGGAATTTACTGGGTCAATGAATATGGTAATCCAGAAAATGAATTGGATCGTAAATTTCTTGCAGAATATTCGCCGTACAGTAATATTCGAGGCACAAAGTATCCGCCCAGTCTTATCTGGACCAGAATGAATGACGACAGGGTTCATCCTGCACATGCTCTGAAGTTCTATGCAAAGCTAAGAGAAACAGGATCCGAAACATACCTCAGGGCAGATTTCTCTGGAGGACACATTGGGCTTACACATGAAAGACTGGTTGAGGAAGCATGCGACATACTGTCTTTTGAGCTTCGCTGTCTTGGCGAATCTTGAGAGCAATTTTATCTTAATATCTTATCCTAGGATTTGCAGTAAGGTAAAGGATCAGTACTGGAACCAGAACCCAGATTAAACCACCTGCAACAACTACTCCAAGCAAAGGAACATAGTTAGATGGAAGAAATGTAAGTAATCCGGAGAAGGCAGATATACCATGCTCAAAGCTGCTAATTATCAGTGAAAAATAGTCTACTGGTGATAGAAAATACACGAGCTGATAGATCAGCGGAACTTTTGATGCTGAGCTCCCAACGTATCCTTCTATGATCGCCTCAAATATAAGGAAGCCAAACGCAAAGAAAATGAATAACAGAGTTCCAATGATATCTCCATGACGGGTATGGATTGTAAACGCAAACGATATTGCCATTATCGAGAATGTTGGAACAGCTATCCCGAATAAGAGAGAAGCAACAAAAAATGAAGGCAGAAATGTACCTAAAATGAAATATGAAAGCACATCATCAAAACCTATGAGTGACCCAAGGAGAATTAATATAAAAATAGATCCAGTTAGCATCTTGCTTATGGCCAGGTCCCGCCTGGTCAAAGGCTGTGCGAGTTCAAGATCAAGGAGGCCACTCTTCGCCTGCTGCCCGTAGAGGATGTCTATTGTGAATATACCGGCAAATACGATGAAAAATCCTGAAACTGCACCAAGCTCACCTATGAAAGTAAATTCTGAAGAAAATGGTGGTTCTGAATAATCTGTAATCCCTGTTATGACCCGAGGTAATCTCTGTTGGCTCAAAACTGTCAGTTCAATAAAGCTGTTATTTTCAGTGCCAAAGTTACCTGGAATGTGCTGAATTATGAAACCTGAATAAGGGCCAAAAGTGACATTTTCCGGTGTATCATTTGTGCTGTTGTGGAACACGGCATTTACGCTTACAGTCGGTGAAGTTGTCCCTTCCTTTCCAAAATAGATGACATTTATTGAAAGATAAGGTGAATTACTACTTTTAAAATAAGAAAAAAACGCATAATCTAATGAGCAGTTAAACAAAGAAACGGGCGAACCCATTGGAAGCTGACCCGGCTCGAACCCAAATAGAGAGAAGCCGACTTCATCGTTGTAAACAGAGATGACATCGCTCTCATACTTAGAGAAATTACCTATTGTCAGGTTTGCATATCCGCTTTTTCCGCTTGTCAGATTGTATGCTAAATTGTATTTCGCATCGGATAGGTTTGTCAGATAGACCGACGAATTAACACCCTGACAGGGTATTCCATACTCATTAATGGCATAGGTATCAACTGTTAAGTTCCCGTTCACATTCATAATACCAGAAACGACCTGATAACTGTTCCTTGGATGTGAAGAAAAAGTTGTAGCAATCAAGAAACTTGAAAATATGAAAAGGATCACTATAATCACCACTATACTTGTTGTTGGGATACGTTTCATCTCCTCCTCAAGAAATTTTATCATTTTACATTCCTTGTCTTGTCGTTAAAATAATCCTCAAGAAGATTTTCAGTCATTGTCAGTTCCATTACGGAATATCCATTTTTGACCAGGTATGGATTTATAGTCCCTACATCC
>JAKAAI010000062.1 GCA_021797055.1 Thermoplasmata archaeon
TATATTAAGCTCGATCGGAACTATACTTTCTCTTATAGTAATGACATTCCTTTTCACCGGAGCCGTAAGGAGTGACATAGTTATTCCTTTCTTTGCCGCCGCTGGTTCCTATGTAATTTCAGGTCTCCTTATGGGATCGCTTGAGGAGAAAAAAGGGGTCGAAGTTTCGCCAACGAACCTGAAGGAGTCGCTTTCAAAATTGAAGGAAAACCCGCTTTTCTACAAATATTTCATCGCAACTAATGTCCAGGGAATTTTCTGGTCTATGGCTTGGCCCATGTTCCCGATAACAATAGTTTCTGTGATGCACTTCAGTCTGACTGTAGTGGCATACCTTACGATTGTATCATTGTCGACAAGCATTGTTATTCAATATTTCCTTGGAAAAATTACGGACAGGACCAACAGACCACCGCTCATATTTCTCAACAGGATAATGCTCAGCGCAATCCCTCTGCTTTATGCATTCTTCTCAAATCTCACGGAGTTTGTAATATTAGAGATATATAGTGGATTCCTCGGATCCATACAGAACGTTGTCATGAATTCATATCTTCTGGATGTGATACCAAAGGAAAAAAAAGCACAGTATCTGTCCATTATAAATGGTTTCAATGGTGTTATATACCTTGTTGGAGCACTTGTAGGCGGATATCTGCTGCAGGAAATGCTCTCTTTCTATCCGCTAAGAGAAGCTTTGATTTTCTCTTATTCAATCGTATTTGCAGGTAGATTCCTTTCTTCCTTTATGTTTGCAAGGCTCAAAGAGCCGGATAAAAGAGGTAGAAATTCACTTTCACTGTATTCATTACTGGAGAGACCAAAACAACCTGGAAGCCCATCTGGTGGCACATTGAGATTTCGCTGATACCTGTTGCAAAATATAGTTTATTTGTTCAGGACTGTTCAATTTCTATCGCCTTACCATGGGGACATTTCTGTGGGTTACCAAGGAGAGCCCATACTTCGTGTATGGTTTTATGGCTGACAAGGTAGTCGTAATCACTTACCTCCCTGCACGCCTCGTCGTTTGACTTCTTTCCCCTTGCGGCCAGGCATTCAAGGATTCTGTGCGCTTCAAGAATCCTTGAGCAGGCCTCGTACCCTTTTTCTGTCGGTAATATCATTCCTGAATTATCAATCAGGAGATCCTTTCTCTGCAACCTTCTGACTATTTCTAGGATTGTGGGTGGTTTTCCGCCTAAGATCTTTGAAAGATTCACCAGTTTGATTGGAAATCTGCCGTCCATGTTTTCAACTACCGCAATCAGGCAATCCCTTTCCCTCCTGGTCAGTTCCTTCATATCAATTTTCATATAATTAGGCATATGCTAATATAATTTAAATCTTTATTCCAGTCCAGTAAGATAACTTCCTTATCCGTCTCCGCTATACGAGGTTGTATGCGGCTGTCTGAGATTGGATATGATGATCAGTTCATAGAGATTCTGGGCAAAGACTTTGAATTATATCCCCATCAGGAAGAAGCTATCTTAAAATTAAGACAGAACAGGAATCTTCTTGTTACTGTACCAACCGCTGCAGGTAAAACACTGATTGCATATGCAGCGATAATGAGTAATATAAAAGCGGGAAAACGATCCCTATATATTGTTCCGCTTAAGGCACTTGCTTTTGAAAAATTTTCTGAATTGAAGGTTTTAAGAAAACACGGATACAGTGTTGCCATCGCCACCGGTGATTTTGATTCTTCTGCTTCGTTTGTCAGAAACTACGATGTCGTTGTCTGCACTGCGGAGAAGGCAGATTCCATGATCAGGCATGATCCGTCGATTCTGTTTGACGTTGGTCTCATTATAGCGGATGAAGCACATATGGTTGGTGAACTAGATCGTGGTCCAAGACTAGAGACTGTACTGACGGCAACCAGGGTTATGAATCCTGATACCCAGATTCTTGCGCTCTCCGCGACTATCTCAAATCCGGAGGATATATGTGAATGGCTTGACAGCAACATTGTTGTGTCAGATTTTCGTCCGGTTAACCTTAAGAAGGGGGTGCTTTACCAGAATAAGATTTTCTATAATGATGGCACAGTAATAGACACCAATAGCAAAGATATTTTCGGGGTGCTGCTTAGAGTCATTGAGGAGGGTGGCCAGATGCTCATATTTGTGAATTCCAGGAAGAAGAGTGAGGAACTGGCAGAAAAAATCTCTATTTTTCTTAAGGATAACGGATATCTCAGGGACGAAACTATTGAGGTGGAGGATGATCCGTACGCTGAAAGGGTCAACTCACTCATCAGGAGTGGAGTATCATTCCATCACGCTGGTCTTTCAACTGGTATCAGGAATCAGGTTGAGTTACTTTTCAAAGAAAGAAGAATAAGCACAATCGTTGCCACACCTACACTAGCTGCAGGCGTGAACTTACCTGCAAGATGTGTGATTGTCAGGGATATAACCAGATATCAGGATGGAAGGAGTGTATATCTCTCTGCAAGAGAGGTTTTCCAGATGCTTGGAAGGGCAGGAAGACCCGGACTTGATCCCTATGGGGAGGCGTTGATCTATGCTGCATCTCCGCAGTCATATGAGCATGCACAGGACTATATGGAAATGGAAGTTGAACCAACGCTATCATCAGCAGGGAGCCAGAGACACATCCGGATGAACACCCTCGCACTTATAGCGATGGGAATAGGGAAAACTCAGGAGGAGATAATGGAATTTTACTCAAAGATGTTATTTGCAGTTCAGAATCCTATCTCGAATATAGAGAAAAAAGTTCAGACTTCCATAGAATTCCTGAAGGAAAATGATCTCGTGACTGAAAGATCAGGAAAACTGTTTGTTACGAAACTGGGAAAGGTCGCATCAGATCTTTACCTGGATCCTGAAAGTGCGATTAAACTAAACGAATATCTCAAAGAAAAACCTTCAGAGAATCTTGCACTGTTCAGGATAGCACAGTGCCCGGACATGATGCGTCTGAACGCGGGCAGGGATGATATCCACTCATGCGAATACTTTCTGGATAACCTTGGCATTAACGATTATGATGCCGATTCCTTTTCGGCTGCCAAGACCGCCATGGTTCTGAAGGAATGGATATCTGAAACACCCATGAGGGCAATTATGGATGAGTATGGAATTGGCCCAGGGGACGTGCAGGCAGTTTCAAGCTCTGCAGACTGGATATCGTATTCGCTGGCAGTTCTAGCTAACACATTCAAGCCTGAAATTAAGGAGGATCTTTACAATCTTAACTTCAGGATAAAGGAAGGTGTGAAGGAGGATATCATACCGCTTACAATGATTGCAGGTATCGGGAGGGTCAGGGCAAGGAGACTTTACAGCAACGGTTTCACTGACCTGGAGAGGATTGCATCTGCTGAGATAACTGCAATAAAGAGGATATACGGTTTTTCAGACAAGCTGGCAAGGGATGTGATAACATCAGCGAAATCGATCGTGAAGAGGATAGGATAACCAGGCATATCATTGTAGATAAAAGGAATGCGAATAATATCATAAGAAAGCTGACTGAAAATCGTTATATTGACCGAAGATACAGGATTTTTAATGAAAATGATAAGGTTTACATTCCAGTCATTCCAGACATACCTATTGAGATCGCTGGATCTGAAGAGAAGTATGTATTTCCACGAACCTCTGATGAAAGGATGAGGCCTGTTTCCATTAAAGGTTCATACGACAGGATTGGGGAAATAGCTGTCATTAAGATAAAGGATGCAAACAGGGCAAAAAAACTGGCTGATTCCCTTATTTTGTCTGGTTCTGGGATTCGATCTGTCTGGCTGGATACGGGAATATCTGGGAATTACAGGGTTCGTTCTCTCAAACACCTTGCAGGCGATGAGATCAGTGAGTCGCTTTACACAGAAAATGGTGTCAGGATGCTGGTTGATATAAAAAAGGTCTACTTCTCGCCAAGACTTGCAACAGAACGCTTACGGATTCTCTCAAAGATAAAGGATGGTGACATTATCATTGACATGTTCGCAGGAATAGGGCCATTTTCCCTTCTGATCGCAAAGAACAAAAATGTTAAAATGTATTCTATCGACCTAAATCCGGATGCAGTTTCATATCTATTGAAGAACATTGGTCTGAACAAACTTAAAGGGAAAATCAATCCAATATGCGGTGATTCCAGCGTTGTGATAAAAGAATTGCCACACGCTGACCACATCATAATGAATCTGCCGCACGGTGCTTTGGAGTATCTCGAATCCGCAAAGCAAGCCCTCCGGCCAGATGGTTCTATTGAATTTTATTTTATAGGAGATTCAGAAGATATTGAGGAAACAATGGAAAGAATAAGGGATACTGGTTTTGAGGTCACAGATAAGAGGATTGTTCACGGTTATTCCCCTTCAGAATCTATGATCTATCTTTCACTGAAAGTAGTAGACTAAAATAGATTATTATAATTTACTGGTCAATGACTATTTCCGGTAAAATAGGACAGATTGCTTCCGATCTCTACGAAAAGGTCCTTTTGGAAGAGATAAAGCACTATCCGATCCCGAAGCATCTGGGCATAATTACCGATGGAAACAGAAGGTATGCGAGCGAAAAAGGAATATCAAGCAATGACGGCCATGCAAAAGGGAAGGACAAACTTGAGGAGGTGCTGCAATGGTGCATGGATGTAGGTATAAGGATAGTCACAGTTTATGGTTTTTCTACTGAAAACCTCAAGAGGTCACCAGAAGAGGTGAATTTTCTATTCAAGCTCATCAACGATTCCCTTTTGGAACTCATGAAGGATAAAAGGGTACAGGAAAATGGGATAAGAGTGAGGGTAATAGGACAGAGGAAACATCTACCAGATTATTTGAAGAAGACAATTAAGAAAGCAGAAGAATCAACATCAAAATATCACAATTTCAGGTTCAATCTTGCAATAGGATATGGCGGAAGAGAGGAGATCCTTGACGGCATCAAGAAAATTGCAAGGGATTACAAGAATAACAGGATCAAACTCGAAGAGATTAACGAAGAAGTTTTCAGAAAATACCTCTATGATTCAAGCCTTCCGGATCCTGATCTGATCTTGCGTACAAGTGGTGAAGAACGAGTCTCTAATTTCCTGTTGTGGCAGTCGGCCTATTCTGAGCTCTATTTTACTGAAGTTTACTGGCCGGATCTCAGGAAGGTTGACTTCCTGAGGGCTATAAGGACATATCAGTCAAGACAGAGGAGATATGGTGAATGAATGTTACTGGCTATTGATGACACAGATGGAAAGAATGGTGGATGCACCACATATGTAATTACAAGGATTATATCCGAAATTGGGCTTGATCTTATAGGTTTTCCTAATCTCGTAAGACTGAATCCAAATATACCCTATAAAACAAGAGGAAATGCTGCACTTGCTGCATTATTCGGGAAAGGTCTTGGTGGAAGAATTAAGGTAGGTGAATTTGGTAAGAAACCTATCTATTCCTATGAAAGGTATGAAGATATTCCAGATTATGAAAAGTACATTGATAGAGCATGGGAAATAGTACTGGAGAATGCAGACACCGGGGATCAAAAGACCAATCCTGGAATGATAGCAGTAAATCATAAACCAGACGAAAGCATATATCTTGAGACAGTTAGAGGAGTTAGAACAATAGAGTCTGCAATGAATTATCTCAGGAAAAATGAAATTCCATTCAGGTTTGAGAAGAACGGCAGAGGACTGATCGGTGCACTTGCTGCGGCCTCATGGTGCTCGCGGCGCATGACATACGAGACAGTATTTTATAAATATCCACATCCGGCCAGGATTGGAAAAGAGTTATCGCTTGAGATCGCACGTGAAATAGATAAGCTGCCGGGGACATTCAATAATATCGATCCTGAAAACAGGCACGCTGCTATATTTCCGTCACCTACAACCCCGGTTGTAATGGGGGTACGATCCTTCAACATGGATGCAGTTCCTAAAATACATGAAATCGTATCATCCAGATACTCAATACAGTACGATGGATTCATCACATTCCAGACCAACCAGGCCACGGACGATCATTATATTTTCAATCCAAGGGAGATAGAGGACATGTGCTCTTATTCAATTACTGTCACAGTTGAAAATAAACCTAAAAAGATACGTGGCGGTCATGGTTTTTTTGCCTGCAGTTACAAAGGAAAATACTACGACGTTGCAGTCTTTGAGCCATCCAAGCGGATGCGCTCTGTGCTTAACGATATATATCCAGGTGATATTATAAACCTTTATGCTTCCTTTAAAAATGGAACGTTCAACGCAGAGAAAATAATTGTAACAAGCCACGCAAGAATCTTCGTAAGAAAGAATCCAAAATGTGATGTTTGCGGCGGGCCATCCCAAAACGCTGGTTCGGGCAGGTTCAAGTGCATCAGCTGCGGAAGGGTCCAGAAATATCCGCAATACCTAGAGATCATTAGAAACCCGCCTTTATCATACGAGGCGCCGGTCGCGTCAAGAAGGCATCTTGTCGCACATTTTGAATAGTGCATGGAATTGAAATTATGATATCAATAACAGGTATTCCTAAGGTTGGAAAGACAACTATATGCAATATGCTCTCTTCATATGGAATTGAATGCGTATCCGCGGATTCAGTCGCGCTCGATCTTGGCTGCATGGAAAATAATACAGTTGATTTGGACTGCATGAATTCAAGATTGCTGGTTCTTCCGAGGGTTATTGAATCACATTATTCACATTTACTCATGTCTGGTCACGTCATAATATTGAAAGCTGATCCAGATGAGATAATCACAAGGATGAGGAATGCAGGGTACAGTGCCGAGAAGATAGCTGAAAACATAGATGCGCAGAATTCAGATACAATCTATTATGAGTCGATAGAAAGGCTTCCCTCTTCCCGTGTTTTATCCATTGATCTGACTGGCAGGTCACCCTCAGAATCATTCGGAATAATAAAGAATAAGATTATAGAGATCGAAAATTTAACCTCTAGGAGCAATTATAATGGGTCTTGATTCCAGGAGATCGTCTGCTGACAGATATATAGATGCGATATCAAAGCCATTCATGGGATTCAGCCCAAACTCGCTTTCAGTAATCTCGACGATATTTGCACTGCTATTCGGGATACTCTACTACATAGGGAGGATTTTCCTTGTATTCGCGATTATATCCCTGATTCTTTCAGCACTTCTGGATGCAGTAGACGGAAAAGTTGCAAGGACCAGGAATCTTGCTTCCAAGAAAGGGGATCTGGTTGACCATTTCCTAGACCGTGTTTCGGATATATTCATTATATCTGGTATAGGTCTCAGTGCTTATGCGGGCTCAACATATGCGCTGCTCGGCCTTGAGGGGGTTCTACTCACAAGCTACATGGGAACACAGAGCCAGGCACTCGGTATTGGAAGGGATTATTCTGGCCTTATGGGGCGGGCTGATCGGCTGGTCGCTGTGCTTGCCTTCACACTGATCCAGATTGTCCTGCCATTCCACTATTATGTATACCATGTATCATTGACACCTTCAACAATCCTTCTTCTATGGTTTTTCATAGCAGGAAACATAACAGCTGTACAGAGATTCTCCAGTGCTTTCCAAAAGTTATGAATTCCCTGTCATAAGGTTTGAGATTCTAGAGACATAGCTCTCTGCCAGTTTTTCTGCTTTCTCCTCTGAAGACCCCTGGGCATAAATTCGAATTATAGGTTCAGTACCGGATGGCCGGATAAGTACCCACTCTTTACCGTTAATTATCTTGATTCCATCTGTTCTGTCAATATCCCGCCCTGAGAATTCACCTGTTATTTTTTCCGATAGTCTTTCCCACTTTTCCGTCACCTTGAGGGATTTCTTTGACAGGAAATAAGGTGGAAGCTTTGAAATGCTTTCAGATATTGGAACGCCTGATCTGGAAACAAATGACAGTACCAACGCTGCAGTCATTGCACCATCCCGGCAGAACTGGTGAGCGGGATAGATGATACCTCCGTTTTCCTCCCCTCCGATTGCCGCTCTCAGTTCAATCATCTTTCTGGAAACGATGGGTGCACCCACCTTGGTGCGAACCAGTTTTGCACCGTTCTCCTCACATATCTCTGATATGCAGTCTGAGCTGCTAACAGGTGTTACAACCGTATCACCGCTTCTTGCAACATGTTTCACTATAAGTGAAAGCATCCTGTCTCCATCAATGAAATTGCCCTTTTCATCTATGAATACGGCCCTGTCAGCGTCACCATCGTGTGCTATGCCAATATCAAAACCTCTCTGTTTTATCAGAGAAATCAGAGCACCGAGGTTTTCCGGTTTTGGTTCAGATTCCCTTGAAGTGAATTTTCCATCTGGATTGCAGTTCAATGTTACAGTCCGGATTCCTAATGCAGAAAGTAGCATTGGCGTTGTGTGAAATGACGCACCGTTTCCTGCATCAAATGCTACCCTTAGATCTGCGGCTGATATTGCACCGGTATCAGTATGAGACAGTATTCCACGTATATATGTATAGGGTGCGCTGTTGTCATTTATTATCCTGCCACATTTTGACCATTCAGTCCTTTTGAATACTTTATCAGCATAAATCCCCTCTATCATGGCTTCGTCGTCAGATCCCAGCTCAGTTCCATCCTTATCGATACATTTTATGCCATTGAACTGTGGCGGGTTATGTGAGGCTGTTATCATTACACCATATACGCCCATCAGCTTGCAGTAGTACTGGAGAGCCGGGGTTGGAAGTATACCGAGATGAATTACGTCTTTACCGCATGCCATAAGACCTGATTCTACAGCGGACAGGATCATATCACCAGTCTGCCTTGTATCGCGTGCAATGGCAACCCTGTCTGTGGAAAAGAACGTTCCCGCTGAAAAACCAATGCCCTGGGAAAACTCCGTAGTTAGATCAATGTTTGGAACACCCCTTATACCGTTAGTCCCGAATAATTTGGGCGCTTTCTTAGTGTTTTCTGCCATGAGAAACAATGCCAAGACAATATAATAATTTGATTAGTTTGATGGTTGCCGGGTAAGATCATAATCATTACCCCGCCATGTGATATTATTCATTCTTGATGCTTTCAACAGGTTATACATGGAAATGAATGGTATAATCAGTGCAATGATGAACACAGATAAAGAAGGCTTATGGTAATTTTCTACGTTCCTCACAGCGAAAAGAAGGTATGGAATGATCAATACGATAAACAGTGTGGAATAAAGAACGGCAAAAATAATTGAGCCTATCAGCAGAATTATCTGAGATCCATAAAAAAGAAGACCGTACCAGAGTATTGATCTGCTGGCACTGATTGATAGAGCAGTTTCCCGGTTAGACCACTCCCTGAATGTCTGGAAATCGTCAGGTGAATATATATTCGGCGCAGCTTTCATGACATAGTGTATATCAAGGCCAAGTTTCTTAACAATGCGCATTATTGCAACGTCATCAGACACATGTTTTTTAAAAAATTCAATGTTTTCGGATGTGAGAATTTCGGACCTGAATGCCATTGAGCCACCCCATACAAATCTGGTAATCCTTGACTGCATGAGACCAATTCCCACAAGACCCCAGACAGACTTAATTCTGGACCATAGTCCTGACACCGGTATAAAGTGCGGAAATGTCGTTGATACACCTATCTTACTATCTGTCAAAGGAGGAATGAGTGATGAAAGCCAGTCCGTCCCAAATGTTGCATCTGAGTCGGCGACAGCATAAACATCATATCCAGTTGTGTTTTCGAATGCTGTTGCAATCGCCCTCACCTTTCCACTGCATGATGCACAGGAAGATGAGCTGATCATGTAGCTGATATCCAGGTCTTTAAGGATAGGCAGAACTGGTTCCTCATCTGAGTCAATTACAGCAAGAATTTCAAAATTCTTATAATTCTGGTTCTTTAGTGATAAAAGATTCTCTTTAATTGTTGGATCAAGGCCCTTGATAGGGACAATAAGAAGCGTTCTCGGTTGAAAATCCTGAAACTTTGTATCTTTATAGCGTTTCCTGAACGAAATCGCCATCTGACCGGCAAATATCAATAAAAGAAGGAAAAGGATAAATATGTTTACTATTGTTAACTGAAAATGCATATCTAAACTAGAGAGACCTCGTCGGTATCAACCTGGCCAACACCATGCGTAGCCTGTATTGCAGACTCCACGGATCCTATTTTTCCCTCTTCATCTGGTACGATAACCTCAAGTCTAAGTGCCTTAAGGCCAAATGCAAGTTCCTGTTCCTCTATCTTATTGAGGGTGCATATATTCGACAGATTTCTCCTCAGATCCTCTTTCAGTTTCCTGACATCAGTTTCCGGGCTTTCCGGAAGAACTTTCATAATAGCTGCTACGTCACCCATCTCTACCACTATGGCCCGGTGAATGAACATTTTGAGCAGGTATACTTCGTGGAATGCTCCCTGCAACTGTCGCATCTTCCAATTTCCTCTTCTCCACAGGCTGGGCACATGAAAATAGAGAAACCACGATCTACTAAACCTTCACCGCATGACGTACATGTATTCTTCGACGACAATAAATAGCC
>JAKAAI010000063.1 GCA_021797055.1 Thermoplasmata archaeon
GGCACAGGAATACCGAGATACGATCATATATCTGGTGGCAGGAGGGTTGAGGTTACCCCCAGAATGTTAAAGAGATCCAAAAAAATTATGTTAAAACGTCAAAAGATTATAATTAATCCAATTATTATGGGATTATGGCATGGTACAAGGTTGGAAAGGAAAGCAGCATGAAGGATGGAGATCTCATGAAGACAAAGGTTAATGAAACCGAGATTCTATTGATAAAGATCAAGGATAAAATCTACGCGACGTCCTGTTACTGCACACATGAAGATTACGATCTTTCCGAAGGTTTTGTTGATGACGGCAAACTAATATGCCCAAATCATTTTGCAACCTTCGAACCAGCTGACGGTTCAGTTGTGAGCCCGCCCGAGGGATCCGGTGATATTTCCCCACTCAAATCCTATAAGGTTAAGAGTGAAAACGGTGAAATCTTCGTGGAAGTTTCATGAAGATTTTAGTTTTTGTGAAACAGATACCTGAAATAAGCAGGATAGAGTTTGATCCAAAAACAAAGCGGATAGTAAGGGATAAAGTACCCTTAATTATCAATCCCTTTGACAAAAGAGCAGTTGAGGAGGGTATAAGGATAAAGGAAAAGATTGGCGGTGAAGTTGTTGTTGCAACAATGGGACCGCCTTCAGCATCTGATGTTCTGAACAATTCACTGCGGATGGGAGCAGACAGGGCAATACTAATATCAGATCCTGCCTACGCGGGATCTGATACCTGGATTACTTCGAGAATACTTTCTAAAGTGACGGAGAAGATATCTCCGGATCTGGTTTTGTTGGGAAAGTATTCACTTGATGGCGAAACGTCTCAGGTGCCGCCGGAGATTGCAATCCTGTCAGGCTATTCTTACAAGACTTCTGTTTCAAGGATTGAGGTGTTGTCGGATACCGATGTTAATGTTGAACAGGAGACAGAAGATGGCCTAGAAGTATATCGGATGAAGTTCCCTCTTCTGGTGTCGGTCAGCGAAAAGATAAACAGGGCAAGGTTCGTAAAACCCGAAATACCAGATATGAGTTCCCGAATAGAAAAGTGGTCATCGACTTACATCGGTGATAATATAACGGGTGGCATGTCTCCGACGGTGGTTGAATCAACTGAGATCATTAATAGCAAAAGAAAGGTAAGTTTCCTGAAAAGTGTTGATGAAATTGGCAAAATAATCACTGAAACATTGCAGTCAGGCAGGAAAGATGCAGACTTTGTTTTACAGAACCCTCCGGATGTTGATCATGACAGATTTGCACTTGTTGTATCAGCTGGCGATATTAGAGTTACATATGAGATAGCAGGAAAGCTAAGTGAACTGGGCATTGAAAATAATCATGAAGTGGTTGTTGCTGGCCAGCAGGATCCTAGCAACTTTGCCGGTCTCTCGTGCAACGAATATATTCACATAAAGACGGATTCATTGAGGGCATACACAGATGAAATAGTGAAAATTATTGGAAAGAGGAAACCAGAATACGTGGTTTTTCCATCAAACGTCAAAGGACGAGAGGTTGCTGCCGCAGTTGCGGCAAAATTTGAGGTAGGGCTGACTGCAGATTGTGTTGATCTGAAATTAGAAAATAACAGACTTGTTCAGTTTAAACCAGCCTTTGGGGGCGGAATGGTGGCAAGGATTACAACTAAGACTAAACCTGAAATGGCAACCATCAGGCCGGGAATTTTCAGGTTTGCAAAGACAGAGAAAAAATTTAGAGTATCTTCAGTAGAATCGGATTCCCACTATTCAGATAGTCCAATATCGATTCAGAAGGTTGATAGCAAGTTCAAACCACTGCAGGGAGCAAGTATAGTCGTCGGAATTGGAAAGGGGCTGATTAAAAAAGATAATGTATCTTTAGCCATGGAATTCGCCTCGAGGATAGGCGCGGCAATAGGTGGAACAAGGCCTATAGTTGATCTGAACTGGCTACCGCGCCAACAGCAGATTGGTCTGACTGGTTATTCTATTTCTCCGGATCTCTACATAGCAATAGGGTTATCTGGACATGATAACCATGTTGTCGGTACCAGATATGCAAAAACCATACTATCCATCAACAAAGACGTCAACGCGCCTATTTTCAGTTACTCAAATTATGGTTATATTTCGGATTCCATTGAGTTCCTGAATTCGATCCTTTCAAGAACCTAAGTGTTCAGTACCTTGCTCTGTAGTAGTCTCTATAATATCTGGAACGGGCCGCTTTTCTTGATTTTTCAACGACCTGCAGATAGAGCCCCAAAGAGTAAAGGATGCCTGCTATTATCTGCGCATCTATTGAAGTAACACCAAGCACAAGAAGGGTGAACCAGAGAAGAAAGGCACCAAGTACTCCGGCCACGATCATTGTCACTCTCTTGTAGAGAACGTAAACAGTAGCGAAAACAAGTACGCTTATAACAAGTACCTCAGGCAAAAACGCAGGGTAGATTGCAAGTAGAACAAAGAATGTTAGGGCAGCAAAACCCACTGATAAGGCTATCTTTACAAAGATTGTCATTAGAAGGGCGCCTAAAATGATGCCTATGATGAGGACAAGATAGACGGGGGTGCCTGAAAGAGGTATGTAATGGAGTAGAAACGAAGAAAAGATGTAACCGTAATATGCCCCCAGTGTAACAAACAGGAGCTTCCAGGTGGTACTTCCCTTAAAAACAAGTGCAACTGAAAGAAAAACAAGGCCTATTAATACAACATATGATAAACTTGCAGGAAGATATAAACTATTCAAGAACAGACTCTTGAAATAGTTCTCTATTGTTGAGGTTAAACCGACCATAACTGTCAGACATTGTATGACAAGTATTAATATTTTTGGAAAATTAACCATAATTATTCAATCAACAGAATATTAAATTTTTTCAATTATTTCGCTCGTCAAGAATTATGCCATATTTTCTTGGTCATGTAAATTACCAAGATTAAAACAGTGAAACATGTCAGACATCAATAAGATATAATAAAAGTTGTGGAGTTGATCTACCTCACAATGGCGCTAAAAAGGTTATTTGTAAAAAAAGTAATTGAATCCTGTATCTTGAATCTAAAGAATGGAAAATAAAATGAAATAATTACCACTCCAGAATTCACTGTTGAATGAAGAGTAGGTTAACATATTTTTAGATCTCCATCTTCCCCATATTGTATACGAGTATGCCAAAACCAAAGAAGGCAAATGTAACAGAAAGCCAACTTGCTATCTGATGCGGACCTATTTCAGGAGAGATGGTTGGAAAATACTGGTACAATATGAATGTGGGAACAGAAAGGATCAACAAAACCAGTGCGAAGAAAATCTCTATCATTTCTGTCCTTCTTTTTTTCCAGAGATCCTTGAATTCTGTCAAAAAACTCATGGATAACTCACTCCGATTAAAGCAAAGGCGAAAACGTAAAGGAGCAATGGTAGCAGGATTGTTCTGAATCTCAAACCAGCCCTGGCCTCTTTTCCATTTTTCATCAATATTGAACCCATGAAAAATATTAGAGATGCAACCATGAAAACAAGTGATGTTATGAAAAGCGCAAGAAGAAAATCGTAATAATTACCAAAGACAGGAGATACCATTGATGAGATTGGTTCATTATACATTCTTACGATAGGATAAATTATCAGAGTGTAGAGGATCATCGGGATTGAGCCGGCAATGTATATTATCATTGATGTATAAAAAAGAGCCAGCCGCCTATTTATTTTCATCTGTAAATCCCCTCCGCTGCAAGCGAGATTAATACTACCAGAGATGTCAGGATCAGATCTATGAAGAGCAATATTGCCCACACAGTCTGGTAACTTGAGAACGCCACCGCAGAAATGTACCACAGTAATATTGCAATCACAGCCTGAATACCTATGATCAGATAGGCCATTTTGATTCTATTCATTTTCCACCATATCCTGTTTAGCAAATCTCATTGCATATACCGATGCGAATGCCACCAAAGTGATGCCCCACCACATATCCATTGTTAGCAGCCTCGTCTGGGTAAGACCGGGTTGTGAGTATCCCCATAATCCCATAATGAAGAGCGCGATGAGATAAAACACACCAAAGACTGTGATCATCGGTCTGTCAAGTGCATCCGTACCTTTGTACCTGTCGATAAAAGGAATAAACAACAGGGAAATAAGGAAGAATGTGACCAGTGGAACGCCACCAGTGGTCAATCCATACCCAGCCAGATCCATTAATTTGTAAACTGGCATTATGTACCAGTCCGGAAACGGCGTCAGTCCATACTGGAGAGAGCCATATGCAAGTTGCAGTTTCTGGGGAAATGCAGCAGCAAATATGAGCACTATCGCTATAAATATCAGTGATGTGAATATTGTATACAAGAGGTTGACAGGAAACCAGGGAAGATTCTTTTCTCTCTGTACTTCCTCCGGTTCGTCCTTAATTCCAAATGGACCGGATTTCTCAAAGAGATAGAAGTGCAGTATGGTAACAAGAATGATCAATCCGCCTACAATGGCAACATGTAACGAAAGCAGGTGAGCCATGGTCTGGGCAGTTGTTCCATCCCCAACTATGACTGCTACAAGAAAGTTGGCAAGACCCGGTAAAAGTCTTCCGATAACGCTCTTTTCAACAAGTATCTCCATGACATGAAGCGCTGAAAGGCTGATATACGTCTGTGTAAGAAGATACCCCAGTATAGCTTCAATATATACAAGGACAAAAAGTATCACGCCTAGAATCCACTGGAGCCATCTCCATTTTCCTTTGTAAGCACCAGTGAAATATGATCTGAACATATGCACATAGAGAAGCGCGACCATGGCATACCCCATGTAAAGATGCGAGGTAAGTAGAAGATGCCCGAAATATACGCTGGATATTATACCTGCAGTCGAGTTGTAAGGATTTCCTTGCTGATAGTAATAGAAAAGCAGTATTCCTGAAAACCCCAGATAAAGAAGGGCAGCCAGCAAGAAAGAACCTGTCCAGTAATCCAGACGAAGCTCCTTTTTCGTAATTGATCTTAAGGATATGTTGTATGAGCCAGGTGGTCCTTTCTCTTCTGATATTATTTTGGTCAGATCGTATTCATTTTTTTCTGTCATGATATCAGTCTCAATAATAGTTTCCAGGCCATGGACCATTCGAACTGCTTACAACTATTGATTTGTATATATTTTCTGTCCTGCTGTAGATTGGAAGCTCCGTCCCTCCAGACATGTTCTCTGCTTCAACCTGTGATCCATATATTTCACCATTAGGAAGGAATTGGTGTGTCCTTATAACAGGGCTTTCACTGTTCATACCGACCGCATAAAGGTAATCCGTTAATACGTCATGATGCAGGACGACCTGTGGAAGGGAGTGATTTGCCGGGCTCGGTGCTGGCCCGCTGTTATATAAATTGTGCACACCTTTAGTTGGATCGTACTGGCTCCCATGACATTTGCAATACATCAGACCGTATTTTGGCCAGTTTGCTGCTGTATATCCTATGAGCTGGGCCTCAAATGGAATGTGCTTGGCTGGATCATAGCTTAACAGGGGCGTGATACATGCAAGATGCTGGCAGATACCACTGTAAGCAACTATGTTTGAATTTGGTCCCACCCCTCCTGGTATTGATGCTCCATTTATCGCCAAAAGTATGTTGGGTTCGTCCTGAAGAGGATAATTGAAGACCATCAGTGGATATTCACTCGTAGACTGACCTGCCACCGGTATATCAGATGCATGAATTGGATTGCCGTTGGAGTCCGTCAGTATTGCAGTCGGATAGGTAGAGGAAACCGGAAGATTTCTTGTCTTCGGGACAAAGTATCTCCATCCTGAAAGCCCACCGACAAGGAGTGCAGCACTCGAAATTCCAACCGCTTTAAGAAATGTTCTCCTTTCATTGAACGGTCTGTTCTTATCGTTTTCAGTGTCTGCCACGATAAATCTGTTAGCTGATCACATCATTGTATTTCAATGATGATCATCATATCTACAGATCGCTAATATATGCCTGCTCAGTGGTATTTTAGTAGAGTACAGCCCTGCATGGTGCACCATCTTCAAACATATTCAATGGAAGGCACATAAAATTATATTCGCCGGGCTCCACATCTTTTAAATATAGACCCTCTATTATTATTGTTCCGGCCCTCAAGAGCGTTTTATGAACAACAGGCTCTGGTGATTTGAATTTCTCGACTGAAAGATAATCTATCCCAACAAGTTTGCAACCATCTGCAACTAGCTTTTTAGCCGCATCCAGTCCTATGTATGTGAAGGATGTGTCAAAACTTCCATATTTATTCGAATTATTTGTCTTGAAAAGTACTATTTTTTCATGTTGCTTCGGTATATCATTTTCCGTTATTTCTTGACCGGAACAAAATACCACTGTTGCTTTTCCCTGAAACTGTTCAAGTGGAATTTCCGATGCTTTCTTTCCGTCAGGAAGCATGTGGTATGGCGCATCAAAGTGCGTACCTGAATGGGTTTCCATTAAAACACGGGTGATGTGAACATGGTCCTTCTCATGCGTCTTGTAGGCATATTCTTCGTAATGGGCGTCACCTGGATATGTGATCATTCCATTTTTCAGCGGAAGCGATACATCTATCATGAAATCTAATTACTTTAACAGTTAAGTTCTTTTCCTGATTCCTGCCGGGTAGTTTCTGAGTTCATGACCGCAGATTGGACAAGCAGACATTTTTTTCGCGTAAATATGTCCACATCCAGTGCATTTATATGTCCATTTGATTATTTTCCCTATCTTTTTCATATTGGCGGGTGAAACTTCTATCCCAAGGACAATTGCTGTATTCTGCATAGAGTAGTCATCAGTCACAAGTATACCTGACAACTGAAGTGCCAGTGCAACTGCGTCTATGTCAGTATTGCTCATACGATCTATGTCTCCGGTCGATACTGCAGCTTCCCTGACCTTTTTAAGATATTCAGGCCCCGGTTCAATCACTTTGATTGCATCCATTGACATGGAAACAAGTCTTCCGATCTTTCCCTTCCTGATCTCATCAAGAACTGATGCAGGTACAAATATATCATGCGAAATCAGATCGTATCTTACTGAAAGTATCGCACTTGTATCAAGGACAACCGGTCTTGTTTTGTTGTCAATTGGGTCTGATATATCTACCATGGCTTATTTCCCACGGCAGAATTCATAGAGCCAGTTCATTACATCTGGGATCTTTTCCACCATATCCATGATTGTATACCAGTACTTTCTGTCATTGAAGCACATATCCCCCGTTTTCTTGTTTATGAATGATGCCAGCTTAGCGGCCTCAAATGATGCAATCCCTCTGGATAATAAGGAGGCTGATATTCCAGCAAGCAGATCGCCTGTACCACCCATTGTCATCCTCGCATTTCCACCACTTGATCTGGCAATCCCATTTCCATCTGATATCAGATCTGTTGATCCCTTCAGGATCACAACATTTCCTGTTGTCCTCGAATATTCAAGAAGCGCACTCTCCGAAGCTTCCAGACCGGTGAGCGCCTTGAATTCTGCAGAGTGCGGCGTGATCAGAAGTGGTTTACTGCGCCTGTAATTCAAGTGTGAAAGGATCCTGGTTGCATCAGCATCTATCACCGTTGGGAGATCCATGGAAAGAAGATCTGCAAAGACCTGCTTGAAATCGACTGTTCGGCCCATACCGGGGCCGATCAGGAGAGCTGTGCTCTTCTCTATTCCTTCAAGGTTTTCTATATCCCTCATTATTAAAAATGGCGAATATCCTTGGATCAGCCCACTATGTGTACTCTTCGTGTATATTTTGATGAGATCCACGCCCACCTTTTCAGCACCAAGAGCACTAACAATTGCTGCTCCGGGAAATTCATAGCCAGCAACGATACCAAGGACGCCATTCTGACCCTTATGAGAACTACGATCAGGAAATATATAACTAAGAAAATCACCTGGTCCCACTATGTTTTCAAACCCCTTTTCGAAGCCTATATCCTTTACAATAACGTCTCCGGGATAAATGTAATCAGGTATAGTCTTAATTGCATGCATTGCAACTGTTACCTCAGGCCTAACTGATATTTTAGAGCCAGCGCCGCTCGGCACATCCACAGAAATAACAGGCTTACCGGAATCGTTTATCATCCTTATTATATCCGAATACTCTGGCGAAGGATCTCCTTTAAGACCGGTTCCAAGTAAACCGTCCATCAATATATCGGCACCGTTTATCTCATTGTATATTGCATTTCTAGACACCTTCTGGAACCTCATGGTTCTGAGAAGATTCTTTACTGAATCAGAATGGATGCTTTCCTCTCCTTTTATGAAAAATATCATAACATCCATTCTAGAGCTAAGGGATTTAGCAGCAAAGATGGAATCTCCAGCCTTGTTGCCCGAACCACAAAGTATCAGTATGTTCTTTGCGTCGGGGTAACGCCGGATAATCTCCTCAGCAACAGCACGACCGGCATTAGCCATTAGTGGTTCCACTGATCCATGCAGGTACCTGTAGTTGATGTCAAGTTTCATTGATTCTTTGACAGATATTGTCACTTTATGATGCTCCCTGTTGCTATTTTCCAAAGGTAAAGGTCAAAAATACCTGGCTCCATTGAATATTTTTCAGATATCTCAATCATTTTTTCCTCAATTTCCATGTATCTTTTAGATGTCATCGGACCGATGCGAATGTTCAGTATTTCCGAAAGCATTGATTGAATGTGTTTGTCCAGAATGGCAAACTGGAAAATACCGACATTCCTCAAAAAATGAGACGCTTCTTTGTACCCAATTCCAGGGACGTTTTCAACAAGATATTCTCTTGAGCCTTTGATATCGCTTGATCGTACTATCCCAGGCAGGTCGTCCATGATGGATCTGGAAGCAACTATGAACTTACTTCTGACATTGTAGAACCTGTATCTCACGAGATGCAGCAACCTGCTTAGATCTAATTCCGATAGTGAAATAAGTCGCTTGATTCCTATTATTTTCTGTGTTCTAAGAGCCATCTCAGCTGATGTGTTGGCAGCCAGTATACAGAAGCACAGTTCAGAAAATAGTTCCTCGGCAGATGCCTGCCGCATGAGGATAAATTCATCCCTCTTCTCCAGTATATCTGAAGATGAAGGTGACAGGATAAGCGACGTTATCTCATCATGAAATTCCATAAATATTTAAAAAATTATTTGAAGACTTCGTACATCTTCTTTGCCTTGTTGAGTCTTTCCTCAACATGCTTCCATGATACGTTCTTCATGAATGCATCCAGATATGGGGCCCTCTTTGGACCGTAGTCTGTGTAGTAAGCATGCTCATAGACGTCCAGGGCAAGAATCAGGATTGCATTCCATATTCCGTTTGTGTTGTGGGCATCCGCACCTATGTTTCTCAGTTTTCCGGTATTAAGATCAAAAACAAGAAGTGACCAGCCCCTGAATGCAATACCTGTAGCCTTGAAGTCCTCAACCCATTTTTCATAGGTACCGAAGGAAGCCTCAATCTCTTTCTTTACACTTTCCGGAACCTTTGGATCCTCCTTGTGGAGGCCCTGAAAATAATATTCATGCAAAAGAGAGCCATCATAGTTGAATGTCTCCTCATTCTTGAGTTCCCTGAACTCACTGTAGTTCTGGTTTGCCTTGCTCCTGTCAACCGACGGAAGTTTTTCCCATATTTCGTTGAGTTTGTTCACGTAGCCCTTGTAATGGGTCTCAAAGTGGTACTCAATCTGCTGGTTGCTTATGCCATCGAGATCCTTTGACTTCAGGTTTTCTTTTATGTTCCATTTTTCTGCCATTTTTTCACCATTTTGAAATTAAGACTTAATTAATAACGTTTATCTTCACTGCCAGTGGGTTCAAAAATATATAGATCCCTTGTTTTCGAATTATCTGTTTCCCGCCTGGGTATATGCGTTTTCGCAATCGAGAGCCATTCCTCGAATGTGATATCATCGCTGGTCCTGAACCGGCGGATTTCAGCGTTGCAGCTGGAACAGTAAAGCCCTGAAAAAATTAAACTTGAGCATATCAGGCAGTGTCTGTTCTGTGGCATTCCATTACCCATCGTGAGCTTGATAAATAAGTTTCGAGGCTAAATTCAGTTTTTAACGGAAAAAGAAAGGTATATTAAAGCAAGTTGCGAAAGTTTTAGAATGCCAGATCAGAATCGTTTTTCTTAATTGATACAGAATAATAATTCAATCGTCCTTGAACATGGTATCTGTATCCTCTCCTCCCTTGAAATAAAGGGACATGGAAGCATAGACCTCTTCAAGGCCGAGCATTTCCCTGGAGGATACAGGAATTGTCTTGCCGATTGCGTTGATTTCATGAAATGCATGGATTATCTGGTTAAAGTAATTCTTGTCCATCTTCTGCTTTTCTTCCATGAATGCCTCCTGCAGCCTGTCCGGGTCTTCTTCCCATCCTGTT
>JAKAAI010000011.1 GCA_021797055.1 Thermoplasmata archaeon
CAGCAGATGACAATGTCAATGCCACACCTTGCAGAACAGATTCTGGCAAACATGGATAAATCATCAGGTTTCATACTTGTGTCTGGCTTTGGTGGATCATTTGGCCAGACCATGCACATTGAATTCGCCAAACTCCTCAAAAAGCGTGGCATACCACACATGAGTGTCATTATAAAACCGCAGAAAAGCCAGAGGCAGGCAAGGTTCAAAGCAGACAAGGGTATACTTGAACTGATGCAGCACGACTCAAACGTTAAGGTCTACGACAATGAACTCCTGATAGGCAAGGAGCTTCGACTGGATCCGCTTGCGTCGTTCAATGCAATGGACAGGGTAAACGATTTAATAAGCAGGGATCTCAAGACGTATGGAATAATCCTGAGTGAACTCGCAAATGAACTCAAAAACCCATTTTTTAATAAATAATTTTTTTTAAAGGTTTGAGAGAATTTCTCCCTCAAACATCTCTCTATCACAATATATACATGTAAGAATTAAAGGTTTTCTTGTTTTTACAGTAAATTCCGGTTTTATTGGTTCTTTTGTATTTGATATGCAGTTCTGGTTTGAGCACTTAATTATATCAGTGACCCGATCGGTGAGATTAACCTGGAATTTTTCGACAATCTCGTAATTCCGTATCTTGCTTATAGATGCTTCCGGCGCGACAAGTGCAATTCTGTCCAGTTCATCCCTTTCAAGGAATCTTGATTCTATTTTTACGACATCCTTGAAACCAAGTGTTTTGCTCTGTACGAACATTCCAAGGCTGACAGTATAATTAACATGACCGGTTATATTAAGAATCGAAAGAACCTTCAGTGATTTCCCGGCGGGTATATGATCTATTACCGTTCCATCCTTTATCTTTGAAATCTTCAACGTCTGATCCATCAATTCTCACCCCCAAGCAATAGAGAGATAAGAGCCATTCGAAGCGGCACTCCATAATAGGCCTGTTTAAAGTACCTTGCCTGGGGAAGAGCATCCACTGCAGGATTGATCTCATCCACTCTAGGGAGAGGGTGCATTATGATAGCTCTTTCTTTCATTTGAGCTACAAGTTCGGAATCTATGGAATAGCTTCCAATCAGGCTCTGGTATTCATTCTGGTCGGTAAATCTTTCCTTCTGAATCCTGGTAGCGTAGAATACATCAGCTTCTGGAAGGACATGGGATATGACATCCGTCTCCTCGATCTTTATTATGTCCTTCACCTTTGATATGATATGCTGCGGTATCCTTAGACTTGGAGGTGAAACCAGCGTGACCTCTACCCTGAATCTTGAAAGGGCAAGCAAAAGTGAATGCACCGTCCTGCCGTATTTCAGATCCCCTATAAGGGCTATCTTCAGGCCATCAATCTTACCGAATTCCTTCTTCATTGTGTAAAGATCCAGAAGGGTCTGAGTTGGATGCTGTCCGGAACCGTCACCAGCATTGATGACTGGTTTTGCCGTGAACCTCGATGCTAACCTGGCGGATCCCTCGAGTGGATGCCTTATCACAATAATATCCGAATACGATTCGGCCATCCTTACGGTATCCGCAAGGGTTTCTCCTTTTGAGACTGAAGAAGATTTCACATCAGAAAAACCCAATGTCGAGCCGCCAAGTCTCTGCATTGCACTCTCGAAAGAGAGTCTGGTCCTTGTGCTTGGCTCATAGAAAAGTGTTGCCAGAATTTTTCCTTTCATTGTTGTAATAGATTTGCCTGATTCGAGGGATTCGTTCATTCTGTCCGTGAGATCAAAAATTTCATTCATTTCACTGTCCGAAACATCGTCTATTGAAACAATGCACCTGCTTTTTATCATCGAAAAGAAGCCATGCGTTTGACCCTAAATAATATTTCATTTTATCTCTACAATGCCCATAAACATCTGTTATTGAAAATCAATGCAGGTGAAATGAGGCAACAATGCAGCGAATTGAGGAAATTTCGCAGGAACCCAATCCTGATTAATGACCGGCATTCTTTTGATCATTGACCGGGCATTGACTGTTTGCCTATCTTGGTATTCTCCGGAGACCATGTTTGCTGGCATTTACTATCTGCAGAGCTGTTGTACCTACTGACTTATTTCAGATAAATCATATATAGTGAAGCATAATTCACTAGTGAAGAAATGAGAACTTATCTCGATGTTACATTCTCCAGCGAAGGTGCAAAGCCGAGTGAGATCATAAACAGACTTAGATCGCTTGGTTTCAAGCCTGTTATTGGAGAACATGACATGGTTTATGAATGGGGAAACAACGCATCAGCTGACGATTCCATATGGTTTGCTGACAAGATTCAGGCAACACTTGAGGGTTTTCATATATTATTCCACATAGAAACGGTTGAAGATTAGGATATGGGAAATCTTCTCACATCACCGCAGTGGGGGCATCTTACTATCACTAAGTTGGATCTGATCCTTATTTTCGTGTCGCCTCCATAGATAGATTTGCATTTTTTGCAATATGACCGCTTTATCTTTTTTTCCAGTGTTATGTCAAGTCTCTTAGCAACCAGTTCCCCTGTGATCACATAACGTCGGGAAAGATCCGGGTCAGTATATCTGATATTTTCTGCCAGATTGAATATTCTTGATATTGTCTCTCTTCCGTAAATTGCATTGTGCTTTTTTGGTCGCGTGAATCCGTATACAATTGCATTGCATTATATTTTTTTATGATGGATCATTCTAATTATCTTTCCACAATAAAGGTACGTGAAAGTGTTTCTTGCAGTGGATGGAGGCGCAACAAAGACAATGGCTGCAGTTTTCAGTGAAGATCTTGAAATCAGCGGGATCGGTCTTTCAGGCCCGTCAAATTACAGGAATATAGGGGAGGCAAATGCGATTGTAAACATAAGGGATGCGTGTATAAAGGCTCTCTCCATGTCAGGTATAGAGAAGGGTAAGATAGACTCGCAGATATTTTCTATTGCCGGTGTCCGGGATTCGGATATGGCCACGAAGATTGTTCAGAGAATTATTAGTAAGACCGGTTTTGCTGAGTTTTACGATCTTTACAATGACGGAGAAGCTGGCTTTTATTCACGTTTCCCGGGTGGTGACGGTATCATAATCGCGGCAGGTACAGGGCTTGTTTCTATAGCGAGATACCAAGGCAGATCCAACAGGGCAAGCGGTTGGGGGTGGCTTGTCGGCGACGAAGGTGGCGCATTCTATATCGGTATGAAGGCAGTATCAGCATATTCGAGGATGTCTGATCATAGAATCGATTTTGATGCAGATCTTGCAGCTCTTATCAAAGAAAGATTTCAAATTACAAAGGACAGGGACATTGTCAACATAATATACTCGAATCCAATAAATATAAGAAAAATTGCATCAATTGCATCTGGACTTTCTGAACTTGCTAATCATGGAAATATTACAGCCAGTAAGATAATACAATCAGCTGCGAAGGAAGCCGCTCTCAACGCGCCATCTCTTTACAGATATATGGGCATGGATCGCAGGATTCTGCTGAGTGGTTACGGAGGCGTCTACCGTGCGGGTGCCATATACTGGAACACTATAAAGAAGACAGTTCGCGCCATGGAAAAGAACATAGGTTTCAGGAATCCAGTTTACGGATACCATGCTGTCGCAGGCTCCATCGCATTAAAGATCATACAGACAGGAAAATCAATCAATGAAAAGGATCTAGACAGACTGATCAAGCAGATTGATCTTCTTATTCCAGATATCAGTGAAGAGGACAGGAAAGAATATCTCTTCATGATTTAGGTAATTCTCCTTCCAGTATCTTCCTGACCTCAAAATAAAGATTATCATCAATACCTTTGGCATTTATCAGATCACTGATGAAGAGCAGCGGGTCATCTTTGTAACTGAATACCCTTTTCAACATATCGACAAAATTGTCAATCTTCCTTTTAGTTGGTTCTGTATAATCGAGTTTGGTCTCAATTACACCTGTATTTATCCTGCCTGCCAGATTAACGTAGGCTGTCACAATCCTGATTTTCTTCAGATCGATCTTGTATTTGACGGAATACGCCATTTTGTATATATAAAGCTGAAGCCGGTGATCTGATATGTATTGATCAGCAGGTGCAATGTCAGTTTTGTAATCGGCTATGATTATGTCTCCATTTCGAGACCGAAAAACTGCATCCAGTTTTGTCTTGAATACTGCATGGTGATATCTGTCTGTTACACCTGGAAACAATTCTCCAACCGGTAGGTTTATTGACAGTTCCGACGCTGCATGTTCGGCGTTGAATTCCGATCTGATCTGATCTATAACTTTTTTCAGATTGTCAACTATCTTACTGTAATCTGCTGGTATTTCTCCAAGATCCTCATTTGCAAACAACCTTTCAGCATATTCATGAACGATCGAGCCTCTTGACATGCCACGTGTAGGTTCTCTGATATTGAAAATATAGGACCTGAGGAAATCCCATGGATTCTTGATCCAGGAAACTAAGGAGTATGAGAGAGGAAAATCTGTCCTCAGGTAAGATGCAATTTGCTGCGTAAGCCATTTATCTCGGCTTGAAAGCAATGATTTAGCCTCTTCATATTTCCCGCTCAGGAAGAGAGAGAAACTCCTTGCGTATGTGTTGTAATCCTTCTGTTCAAAGTCGGATGCTTCAAGGTTACCTGCAGGATCCATGCCACTGACAAGATATCTTGGAAGCAGCTTCGGTTGTACAACAAGGTCAAGCGTTTTGGAAGCTCTAGTCATAGCTACAAAATCGACCCTTACATCCTCTCCACGTATCTCGTCTCTTACATCCACATTTTTATAAGCCTTGAGCAGCGCCGTTGTTACAATATCCATAAAGGATATCCTTTCCCTCTGTGTTGAAGGAACATATATTACATGATCGAAACCGAGACCCTTTGCTTTATGCACTGTTGTCAATACAATCCTTTCATCTGTTAGAGGGATATCATCGTCGTAATTATAGATGGAAAGGTAATCATCTATCTCATCCAGATCTGGTTGAGCATTCTCTTCAAAGTAAGACTGAATGGCATGCTGTACAGAAAGGGCCGAATAGAAATGTTCTTTTCCAAGAGATGCTGAAACAGGAAGAATATATTCCTCCATTATTTCGTTGAGACCTGCTACTGATCTCCCATTCTTTATTGATCTATATAGAAGCGGCGCCTCCTTTTTAATATCTTCCGGGTTCAATTCTTTCCACTTGAACTGCTTCGATATTTTGAGTGCGTCGGACAAAAGAGCGCCAGAATAAGGTGTAAAGAGAGCCGAAATAATATTGTCCTTCTGTGGATCCATTATGGAACGAATAAACCTGAGGATATCAGACCTGGTTGACTCATTTATTGAAATGGTGCTCGTTGAAGCATATGGTACACCAAGCGAATCAAGATAGCCTGCAATGCGCTGTATCTGGTCATTTCTCCTCGCTATAATTGCTACCTTTCCATCCTGATACTGATCGATAAGCCTGACGGCACCTTTTTCAGGGTCATCGCAAACAAATGCCATGACTTTTCTTCCAGTCTCTCCTGACCTGGACCGTAGGGTGGAGAGTTCCTGAGGCATCTGGCCGTTCGAATTCATTGAATAGAAAGATTTTGCGTAATTAAGTATAGATTCTGTACTCCTGTAATTTTCATCAAGTATCCTTCTGTCGGCCCTCAATGATGACGTGAAATCTTCAAAGTTTTTCAGTGATCCACCCTGAAAACCAAATATCGATTGCTTCGGGTCACCAACCATGTAATGATTCAGGCTGCACGAAAGACCTATCTCGAACTCAATTTCATTTAAATCCTGTAACTCATCTATCAGTGCCCATCTGTATAACTTCTTCTTATCACGGGGTATCGAAATCCATTTTGTAAGCAGATCGTTATAATCGTACAGACCTGCTTTTCTAGTATCATCCGCATACCTTCTCATCATCTCTATGAAATGATCGCCAAATGAAAGTATCTGCTCATCTGTATATGTCTGTGAAGGTGAAGGCAAAAAGGATTTAATCGACTCACGGACTCTGTCTTTATCCAGATTCATTGCATCGACATTGAAAGATTTAATGTATCTTACAGCATTCTCAATCTTGGGAAGAAGTTCCGTTTTTATATAAGAGTCTCCATAATTAAAGATTGAGTTTTCCCTGATTGTTCTCAAAAGAGATGCCCTCAAAAAATTGCTTGACGCGATTCTGGGCTCGGATTCAATTTCCGAAACAAGATTAAAACAGAGGGAATGGAACGTCATGATATCAATATTCAGTGCTTCCTTCATCAGAGGGGTTCCCTTTACGATCGATGAGATCCTGTTGCGCATTTCTGTCGTTGCCCGGTTGGTGAATGTAAGGCACACAATTTCACTACCAGGAACACCGTTAGAAAGTAGGTCCACGGCAAAATTTGCCAGGGAATGCGTTTTACCTGTCCCGGGATTTGCAATCACCATTATATCCCGGCTGACATTGCCGTTGCTTGAGTACGAATATAGGCTGCCGTTGTTCATCTTTAATCGCATTATGCAATGCTATTGATAAACCTTGTCAATCGATTTCCCTTCAGGGATAACACAAAAATGATCAGCCAAAAATCCTGTTTTCTTAATGGACCCGGAAAGAAGGTATTATATTTTGTTTAAGTTTTATTTTAAAACAGTTCAAATATGCGTTTGCCCTAACAAACTGATTACATTGCAGGAACCGGAAGGAAAAATGCCGTCAGGCCAGAGATACGTTAAAGACTTCATAATTTACGCAGCCATGGGTATACCAAAGGTCAATTTATCCTCTTATAAGCTGGAGATAAACGGTCTCGTTGAAAAACCGTATTCTCTCACCTTTCAGGACCTAGAAAAGATGGTTGACTCCAATTATACACACGATTTTCACTGTGTTACAAGATGGAGTATTAAAGACGTGAACTGGACTGGTGTTAAGATCAGCACACTTGCGGAAAAAGCAGTGGTTAAGGAGGATGCAGATTGGGTAATGTTCCACTGCCTGGATGGCTATGACACTCCTGTACCAATTGAGGATGCACTGGATGAAAAATCCATAGTCGCAATCAGGATGAACGGCAAGCCTATTCCGGAAGAGAATGGTTTTCCTGCTAGGCCATTTATACCGCATCTCTACGGATGGAAGAGCGCAAAGTGGTTAAGCGGCATAGAATTCATAAAAGGATACGAGGACGGATACTGGGAAGCTTATGGCTACCATGATCGCGGTAACGTATGGGAAGAGGAGCGTTTTAAAGGATCAGCCTGGAAAAGGATAAAGAGAACCGTTTTCAGAAAAGAATAGGCAACCAGATCTAGGATGATTTGATGCTCTTTACTATCTGGTTCAGGACCTTCCTGTAATCCTTGCCATAAAGTTTCTTCGTCGCCATCTCCAGATTTTCTTCGATGGCAGCATATTCAGGCATAAGGTTGTGCGTCTTGAAGAAAGTCGCTGACTTTTCAAAAAATTCAATGCCAAGGTTCATCTCTTCTTCGTTGAACATTATTTCCCCAAGCTTGAAATGAGCAAGGCCAAGATAATTAAGCACTTTGCCCTTTATTCCAGCAATCAGGCTATCTGGATAATCAAGTATTATCTTCAGCGACTCCACGCTTTTCTGTAGATACAGCGGTGATCCGAAAATAACACCAAGCTCGCGGTACATTTTCCCCATAACATAAGCTGCGTTTATCTTCTCCTGCTGTGATTCCTCTTCATTCCTCATTATCTCGTCATACGATTTTATATCGTTCAGGTAATCTTCCCTGAGCGTTTCGAGCTGTCCAGGTGTAAACGTTCTCTTAATCCTGTTGAGATCAGTTTCAGACCTCTCTCCCGGCGGCTTTACAAGGAGATCTTCGACCTTCTCTATTCTAGATATAAGTCCGGTAACAGGATCGGCTATCGCTACATATTTCGTCTTTATTCCACCTCTGGAAACATAGAGGTATACCCTCCAGTCAATAGCATCCTTTTCGAGATCAGAAGGTGTAATCTGAGATGAATCGATATCCAGTCTTGTTGCAAGCTGTTCAACAGCCATTCTAACTATGTCCCTAATATCCATGTAATACCATATCTCTTATCTGGATTATAAGCTTTAGCAAACGTTCTTTTTATGCTTTAATATCCGTACGTATTTCATATACCTCTTGTATCCAGGAAAGACAGCGGTATCTCAACCCAGTCCGGTCTGTTGTTGATCTCATAGTTCAGTTCATATACTGCTTTTTCAATTAGGAATATCTCAAGCATTTCATCATCGAAATCGTAGTCAAAGAAATTACGATATGATCTTAAAAAATGATCCTTCATTTCAGTGAGCCACTCTGACCTGACTTCACGGGTGAATTGTTTCTTCTGTTTGATTGAAGAGAACGCAAAGGAATAGTCAAAAGATCTGATCATACCTGCTACATCTTTCATAGGCAGCGATTTAACGAAATTACTGCTTGAATATCTCATGGGTTCCCCCTCAAAGTCTATTACTTCATATTTTCCGTCATGGAATAATACCTGACCCAGGTGGTAATCACCGTGAACTATCATGAGCTTCCTGTCTGCAAGTTTTCTTGTTACTTTTTCAACCTCCTGTATGAAAAAATTCCTGCGTTCGTTAAATGTTTCGAGCATCCTTCTAACATTACCCGCAAAAATACTGCTACGTTCAGTGAAAGTGCGTGAAATGTTTTCAGAATTCCTCCTCATTCCAGAAAGTATAACATTCATTGCATAGTTCTGGAACGTCTCTTCTTCGTTCCTTGAAATATATGACATTGCTGTATGAAGTGTGCCTGTCAGTGCACCAAGGTTCTCTGCATCTTCCAGCAGTAGAAAGTCCCTGTCTGATCTCGATGATCGCATCAGATCAGAAAGGATCGTCGTGAAGCGGGTCCAGCCGTCAACCGCATGCTCAATTAAACGCATCAGGCTTCCGACCATAATTTTCCTGTCCCCCTGTATTTCGATTTTTCCATAAGGGAGTGGAGTGTTCCTGAAATCAGTCTCTTTCCACAGCATAGCTGGAAGTAAAAAGTCCGGATTGTCCAGATCCATTATTTTCCTGTATATTTTCAGTATGTATTTATCCATAATTATGGAAGTATTGCTCTGCTCTGTCTTTATTTTCTGAATAACAGGCTGTGCCTTCAGTTCAATATCTGATATGCCCGTTTTGCTGCCTTCGAGAACCAGCTCTCCGCAGTCAACAGTTTTTGCGTCTTTAATCTGCCTGACAAGCGAAATAAGGAATTCAGGATCGTCTGTTGCATCGAACAGTTTCGATCTCTTTCCATTTATCTCCAGTTCAGATATGCACTCTCCTTTCCCTGTCTCAGAGAGAGGAATGAAATATCTTTCGCTCGTTTCATCCGTAAATACAAGCTTGAAAATTGCAACGTATTTTCCTCGCGAGTATTCACCAAATTTATCCAGTAAAGCATAACTGATCCTTTTTCCCTTGGAGCCGAACCATCTCTTTTCGCTGATAAATGCAGGTATTGAATCCTCAAGAGTCTTTTTTACATTCTGATCAATCATCAACTATATCATCCTTGACATCTGGTGGTACCAATCTGAGCCAGAAGAAACCGTGTGGTGGCAACGTAAAGAAGTAAGGGAGATCTCCAATCGCTGGAAATCTCGCCTCAGTTATGACCTCAGTTGGCCTGTATCCCTTATATTTCTTTAAATCGAGTTCAACGAAAGTGTGCTTCCGGGACATGTTGAAGACACAGAGAATCTGGTCGCCTTCATATTCCCTTATGTAAACAAGAGCTTTCTTATTCTCATGAGGTATGAAATCTATGCCTCCGCGGCCGAAAACAGTGTTATATTTTTTCCTCACCCGGACCATCTTCCTCACCCAGTTCAGAAGTGAGCTGGATATCCGTGATTCGGATTCCACATTGACAGATTCATAGTGGTAGTTTGGATTTATTATTACAGGCGAATACAGGGCCTCGGTGTCAGCCCTTGAAAAACCGGCATTTCTGTCGAAGGACCACTGCATCGGCGTCCTGACACCGTTTCTGTCACCAAGGTATATATTGTCGCCCATGCCCAGTTCATCCCCGTAATATAGTATAGGTGACCCTGGAATTGAAAGCAGGAGCGCATTAAGGAGTTCCAGTGAAGATCTTTCATTGTCCACGAGAGGGGCAAGCCTCCTCCTTATTCCCAGATTAAGGCGCATTTTCGGCAGCTTTGCATATTCGGAATACATTATATCACGTTCCTCGTCTGTGACCATTTCAAGTGTAAGCTCATCATGATTTCTAAGAAATATACCCCAGTCGCATGTTGGCGGGATCGGTAGTGTCTGTTTAATTATGTCAATGATGGGATTTCCGGACTGTCTCGCCAGTGAAATGAATATGCGTGGCATAAGCGGGAAATTGAAGCACATGTGAAATTCATCCTCGTTTCCAAAATATGCCTTTGCATCAGATGGCCACTGGTTAGCTTCAGCCAGCAAGATGGTTCCAGGAAATTCTGTATCTATCATTTTCCTTATCTCCTTGAAATATGCATGTGTTTCCGGCAGATTCTCGCAGTTCGTCCCTTCGCGCTCGAAAAGATACGGTACAGCATCGCATCTGAAACCGTCGAGCCCTTTCTTCAGCCAGAACCTGATAACGTTTTTCATCTCCTCCCTTACCTCGGGGTTATCATAGTTCAGATCAGGCTGTGACGAATAGAACCTGTGCCAGTAATACTGCCTGGTGTTTGGCTCCCATGCCCAGTTTGATGTCTCAGTATCAATGAAAATTATGCGGGCATCTTTGTATTTCTTGTCAGTATCACTCCAGACGAACCAGTCTCTCTTTGGTGAGTTACGATCTTTCTTTGCCTCCTGGAACCACTGGTTCTGGTCAGATACATGGTTCAATACGAGATCGGCTATCACACGTATCCCGGAAGCATGCGCATCATCCAGGAATCTCTGGAAATCCTCCATGCTACCGTACTCAGGCTGGATCGAATAATAGTCAGATATATCATATCCATCATCTTTGAGGGGTGACTTGTAAAAAGGAAGAAGCCATATGCAGTCAATCCCGAGAGTCTTAAGGTAATCCAGTTTCTGTCGCATACCCTCAAAATCGCCGATTCCATCATTATTTGAATCGTAGAAGCATTTTACATGGACTTCGTAAAATATGGCATCTCGGTACCAAAGATTGTTAACACCATCAGGCAATATCTACCGCCTCACCTTATACACAACGGCAGGTTTCACTCCAGGTGCCAGTGACACCGTCAGATTCCTGCCTGTGAGGTAGAATGATCCGCCAATATAAATATCCTCCAGTTGGTATCTCTCGCCTTCCTTTATGTTCTCGAGCTCAATTGGCAATACAAGATTTGAGATGTGGGACTCGAACGGGTTTATGTTAACTGCAACATATGCTGATTCACCTGTTGTCTCATTTAACCTCCTGAAGAATATTATGTTTGGATTTGATGAGGGTAGAAATGTAACATTTATCTTTCCCTGGAAAGCACTTTCGCTCTTTCTGATCTGATTGATTCTCGATATTATTGATCTGATGTTTCCAGGTGCAAACCAGTCCCTCTTCTTTATCTCATATTTCTCCGAATTCATGTATTCTTCCTTTCCAGGTATAGCAGAATTCTCGCAGAGTTCATATCCGCTGTAAATCCCCCAAAGCGGTGAGAGAAAGCCTGCAAGTACAGCTCGCATTATGAAGGCATTTCTTCCGCCAGTCTGCAGAACGAAAGGGAGAATGTCTGGTGTGTTCGTAAAGAGCATTGGCCTGAAATAGCTGGATAGATCCTGTCCGGACAATTCAGTGAAATATTCTTTGATCTCATAATCATAATTTCTCCAGGTGAAATATGTGTAGGATTCAGTGAAACCTGCTTTGGAAAGAGCATACATAAGTTTTGGTCTGGTAAATGCCTCAGATAGAAAGACAACCTCCGGATGTTCAATCTTAATTGAATTCAGGCACCATTCCCAGAAATCAAGCGGCTTGGTGTGCGGATTGTCAACCCTGAATATCCTTATTCCATGATCTATCCAGAAATCGAAAATGCTCTTCAGCTCTTCCCACAGATCCTTCTCATTCGGTATCTCGAAATTGAGTGGGTATATGTCGTAATACTTTTTTGGCGGATTCTCTGCATACCTGATTGAACCGTCTTCCCTGTGCTTGAACCATTCTGGGTGTTCTTTAACATAAGGATGGTCTGGCGAGCACTGGAATGCGATATCAAGTGCAACCTCCATACCCCTTTTTCTTGCTTCTGAAAGGAATAAGTAGAAATCATCCATAGTACCGAGATCACGGTTGATAGATTTGTGACCGCCATCACTGTTGCCTATTGCCCATGGACTACCTGGATCACTTGGTGTTACAACTCGAGATCCGTTCTTTCCAACCCTGTTTGTAATGCCTATAGGGTGAATTGGCGTCAGATAGACAACGTCAAAACCCATTTCTTTAATGTCGTCAAGCCTGTTTATGCAGTCTTTGAAAGTCCCGGATATTTTTGGGTCTGAACCCTGTGATCTTGGAAATATTTCATACCAGGAGGCGAAGCCGCCGTATCTGGGATCAGAAAAAACCTGAAATTCATCTGATTCTGACAAATCCTGTCGAGGAAAAAATTTTCTAATATTGGAATACTTATTGTCAGCTGAAACAAATCCGTTTATTGATGTAACGGGATCACTTTCAATGTCTTGAAGCAGACTCTTAAGGTTGCTGTTCCCCTTAAGTAATTTCTTAATCAAATTAAGATCTTCCTTTATGTCTTCACCTGCATCCAACCATTTTTTGCAGTCAGCCATCAGTGTTGATACCTGATCGCGCCATGCAACAATCTTGAATCTGTAGATGCCTATTTTTTCGGTTCTAAATTGACCCGACCAGGAATCATTCTCATTTAAAGTAAGAGGAGCAGAACGCCATTTCTTTTCACTATCATGTCGAAACATAACATCTGCATCGATCCTCGCGGTGCCATGAGAAATTATGTCACATCTTACAAAGACATCTTCACCTTCAGTGACCTTTGTGTATCTTTTCCCACCATCAATGGAAGGCTTTACGTTCTCAACCCATATTTCACCCTTCATTTTCATCACTGTTAAATCTGAATACAACACATGATAGTGGCGGAAGTATCAGGTTTATGCTGTTGTCTTTGCCATGTGAGCTTACAGGATCAGAACGGACACCACCGAAGTTACCCATGTTGCTTCCACCGTAGATTTCAGAGTCGCTGTTAAGTATTTCTTTATAAAAACCTTGCCTTGGTACGCCAATCCTGTAATTCATCCTGGGAACCGGCGTCAGGTTGAAAACTGCAAGTATGAAACCTTCATTTCCTGTTTTCCTAATGAAGCTGAATACAGATTGATTATAGTCGGAGAAATCTATCCACTCGAAGCCGGATGGATCCTGATCGGTCATTGAAAGATCATTGGCCGTGTACAGCGATAGAGAATCCCTAAAGAACCTGATCAGGCGGGCATTGTAGAAATAAGATGCTTGTTCCCATCTCAACCCCTCCTTTACGTTCCACTCCTCATGCTGGCCCCATTCAGATCCCATGAATACCAATTTTTTTCCTGGGCTTAGGAACATGAATGAATAGAGACACCTCAGATTGGCCATCTTTTGCCATTCATCTCCGGGCATTTTTGTAAACAGGCTGCCTTTCATGTGAACAACCTCATCATGTGAAAGTGGAAGTATGAATGACTCGCTGAAGGCATACCAGATTGTGAACGTGATAAGGTTCTGGTGATATTTTCTGTATACAGGATCTAGGGAGAAATACTCAAGTGTGTCATGCATCCATCCCATGTTCCATTTGAAGTCAAAACCCAGCCCCCCTGCTTCCAGTGAATTAGTAACTCCAGGCCATGCGGTCGATTCCTCAGCTATGGTAATCACAAATGGATAGGTGCTGTGCAGAAAAGAGTTCAGCTCCCTGAAGAAAGATATCGATTCAAGGTTTTCCCTGCCACCGTAGATATTGGGAATCCATTCACCCTCCTTTCTGGAATAATCCAGATAAAGCATGGAGCTTACTGCATCTATTCTAATACCATCTGCATGGAAAACATCTATCCAGTAAACTGCATTTGAGAGCACATAATTCCTGACCTCGTATCTTGCTAGATTAAATATTCTTGTTCCCCAGTCAGGATGCTTACCCAGCCTGGGATCTGCATGATCGTATAGATGCGTACCGTCAAAATTGTAGAGGCCGTATTCGTCTTCAGGAAAATGGGCCGGTACCCAGTCAAGAATAACGCCGATGTTATTTTTATGGCATTCATTGATGAACCACATGTAATCCTGAGGTGTACCATATCTTGAGGTTGGAGCGTAATAATTGACAACCTGGTATCCCCATGACTCATCAAGAGGATGCTCCATTATCGGCATCATCTCTATGTGAGTGAAACCAAGGTCTTTGACGTAGCTGATAAGATCGCTGGCAAAATCCCTTATGTTCATGAAATCCCTGTCATCCCACGGACGCTTCCACGAACCTAAATGGATTTCATAAATGGCAATAGGTGACTTTTTGGATTGATGCTTATTTCTAGCATGCATCCATTCTGAATCCGTCCAGTCATAATTCAGATCTGTCACAATGGACGCTGTTCTAGGCCTCTTTTCCATGTAGAAGGAAAAAGGATCAGATTTCATTTCAACCTGTCCATTTTGGAATTTAATGGCATACTTGTAAAATGCATTGTGTCTGAGATCTGGTATGAATATCTCCCAGATACCTGAATCATTTACATTTTCCATTGGATACCTTCGGTAATCCCAGAGATTGAAATCACCAACTACAGAGACAGCCCTGGCATTCGGTGCCCAGACAATGAATCTTACACCGCTTATTCCCTCCCTCTTTTCAACATGCGCGCCAAAAGTTCTGTATGCATATTTCAGCTGCCCCTCTTTAAACAAATAGACATCATCCGGACTGATTTCAGGCTTGAATGAATATGGGTAAATCTCGCTGTGTTCCAGGTTATCATTCCCGTTATAATATACCCTGTAATGTTCTTTTTCAGGCATATCATCAAAAACAGCCTCGAAAACATGATTACCTTTATTTGAAGCCAGTTTCCTTGATCCTGACACCTCAATGTAGACATCTTTTGCTTCAGGAATAAAAACCCTCACGAGAAATCTATCTTTTTCCCTGAACGTTCCCAGTAAATTGAAAGGTCTACCATGCTCGAAATTAATTAATTCATCGCCAAACAATTTTATCCATCCTTGATAAATGAAATTGGTTCATCTGTTTTAAGCTTTATCGAGATGGTATTTCCATAGATACGATTTCAACAGGATTCATGTTTTAAACCGACGCAGTTATCTTCTTCGCGTTTTATATTTCTTCAGGCTGTATCCAACCTTCTTATACGGGAACAGTATGGCTCCAAATATTATGAATAATGACAGGAAGAGAAAATCATATGAATCCTTTGCAACTTCATTGTATTCCGGCCACTGACCGTACAACCGCAGTATGTTCAGCTTTATGAGACCGAACCATGGAATATCCCAGAATGCGACTCCAACTATATTGCTGGAATTGACAGGTGCGCTAGTAATGCCGACGTTCTGATCGGCAGCAATATATGCTGAGAGGCTTGAATTGAATTCGTCGGATACAGCAAGGTTATGATCACCCATTGTTATGAAGCCGCTCTCATTCTCGAATTTCGATATGTAAACGACAAGGTTTCTATGACTGTAACCGGCGTCATTGATCAGGACGTAATTCCTGGTCACCTTCATCCAGCTCTGATTATGATAACCTTGTATGACGGGTTGTGAACCATTCCATGAAAGATAAAACATGGCACGGTGTATAATGGTCAAACCGCTTGAGCTTCTATAGAGAATGACGTTGCCGTATTCGCCGTAGCTTTGAAAGCCGGTTTCACGACCTACAACATAGGTTATTATGCTATCTGGCACGACTGTTACCTTCTTTACAAATACTATATCCCCTACATTTATGGTATCGGGCGTCCAGTAATCTGAATGCGTCATGCTTTCAGAAGCAACCACACTTATGGGTGGGAATTCCTCGGTGTAGGCAAGCAGGACAGCAATGAACACTAGGATTGATAAAATTGCCCCTATTTTTATCAACCTTGATTTTTTCACAACAGGGTTACTAAATATTATCGCATTAATATTTCCTGACTGCGCATTTCTATTCGTAAAGGCATCATAGAACATCCTGAACTGAATGCGTATTCATCATGCAGAGAGTTTCTACTTACCGGATCTTTCAACCGGCGCGTTTGTTTCAGAAATTGAATTTTTCAATGTTTCTAAACTTTTCAGAAGAGTCTCTGCAGACAAATAATCTATTCCGGATAAGCACTGTTCGATAAAATCCATGTGAAGTTTTTTTGCCTCCTTAAATTTCTTCATACCTAAATCCGTCAGGACAAGGTCTATCTTCCTTCGATCCTCCTCGCTTCTTCTCCTGATAACAAGACCCTGCTCTTCGAGATTATCCACTATGCCAGTAATCCACCCCTGAGTGACGTTTGTGAGGGCTGCCATTCTTACCATCGTTGTTGGGCCATTCTCTGCGAGGTTGCGAAGAACACTGTAACTTGTGCTGTCAAGGTTAACCGTAGAAAAATTAGCATCAACTGATCTTTTCCATAATTTCCAGGTCTCTACAAACGCTCTCCAGATCTTTATGGGATTGTCGTCGCTCATTTCTGGCCTCCTGATTCTGCCTTCACGTCCTGAGGGATCTGTTTTTTCTCGGGCTTTTTAACAGTAGCATTTAAATCACGTCTTGAAGGATCATCATCGCTCATGTTAAGATGGTGGAAATATCTCTTGCCCCTCAGAACAGAAAGAACAGCCGCTACCGCAGAAAGTATTGCGCCGATATAGAATGAATCGTCAAGTGCATGCATGACTGCTGGAGCGAGAGCCAGTGGAAACCATGTGTGTGATTCCATAGTAGCAATTGTAGTGGACGAAAGAGATGAGTAGATTGATGGAAATTGCGTCTGCACCAAAGAGAGGATAGTACCCATAGGGTTATATCCAAGGAATGCCGAGAAGATTGCCTCTGTTGGCGGAATCTTGGACAGAATCGGTGTGAGCTGAGAGGCATTAAGCCGTGTGAGAGCAATGGAGAAGTAATGCGGCAGATTATTGGAAAGGGCAAATATTACAATGGTGAAAAATATCCCAAGGCTCGCTGTCTGTGCAACATTCCTGACTGTAGCAACCATGCCGGAAGCGATTCCACGGTTATCGGGAGAAACTGAATTCATGATCGCTGCTGTGTTTGGTGCAGCGAACATACCGCTTCCAAAGCCCATGAAATAAAGTGTGATACCAAATGGTATGTATGAGAAATTATATGAGAAGAATGTCAGTACGATGAACATAACAGCGACGATTGACATGCCAATGGTTGCTATACCCCTTGCACCGTATCTGTCTGAAAGTGCGCCACCAAGTGGTCCCATCGTCAGAAAACCAAGTGTCATCGGGATCATGTAAATTCCTGCCCAGAATGGTGTCGACGCAAAGGAATAACCATGGAGTGGGAGCCATATCCCCTGCAGAAGTATGATCAGCATGAACATAACCCCGCCCCTTCCAAGAGAGCCCAGAAGTGATGCTAGATTCCCAAATGCGAATGCTCTGATCCTGAAGAGTGAAAGCTTGAACATTGGGAATTTTACCTTGCTTTCTATGAGGGGAAAAGCCACCAGTAAGGCAGTCCCAATAACAAGTCCAGCGATTACCCATGGACTGGTCCAGTCCATTACGCCTGAACCTGATGATGGAGGAAGAAGACCATATGTCAGGGCAAGAAGAAATACAGTCAGCCCGACACCAAAGACAATGTTGCCGGCATAGTCTATTTTCTGCGTCTTGTCCCTGACGGAATTGTCCTTGAGTTTTAACAGGGACCATACGGTGCCAAGAAGCCCGATTGGCACGCTTACCAGGAATACATACCTCCAGTTAAAAACAGCAAGCACTCCTCCAAGAATCAGGCCCACAAATGAACCGCCAAGAGCTGCAACCTGGTTGAGTCCCAGTGCCTTCCCTCGTTCGTTTACGGGAAAAGCATCCGTCAGTATAGCAGTACTGTTCGCAAACAGGAATGCACCACCCAGACCCTGTATAAGGCGGAAAGCAATCAGTTCCGTTGCACCGAGATCACCTTTATTAGGTGTGAGGAACAGAAGAATAGAACCGGCAGTAAAGATAACAAATCCAAAATTGAACAGCCTAGTTCTTCCATAAATGTCTGAAAGACGGCCTATCGTGAGAAGGATTACAGCAGTTATTATGTTGTAACCCATTATCAGCCAAATAAGGTAAATAAACGTCCCAGGGGCGAGCGGATTAATATTGATACCCCTAGGTCCAAATATCACTGGTAAAGAGATGAGTATAATTGTTCCGTTTATCGCAGCCATCAAAACGCCGATTGTCGTGTTTGAAAGTGCAACCCACTTGTATTTGACCATAATCCTTAAGGAGTAAATAATGAAACATATAAAGTAATTTTGTAATTTTTTCCGGAAGTTTATCTGTCACCTTAAACCCAGAATTGAAATTAATAATGTATCGTTTAATAGTGCTTCGTAATTTCTCCGGCGGAGATATCTCGCTAAATGATTATTGAAGAATATCTTTTGATTCTCCTTATAACACTCGGCTTTTCAATCGCGGTGGTTTTCGCAAAAGTATCCTTGAACAGAATAAGGCCGGAGAGATTCTCAATGATCTATATCGCGGGCGCGACTCTCGTAATCTTCATTGAATTTATTATATTCCACCTTGCAGGTGGAGCACCCGTCTTTTTAACTGGAAGAATTCTTTTTATCATTATATTGGGAGGCTTATTCGGTGCCTTCGCCTATCTTTTTGGCTATATTGGACTGAGGAGCGTTCATGCAGGGATATCAGGCACAATTTTTGATCTGCAGGGGCCATTGATCACTTTCATTGGTGCTGTGGTTTTTGCAATATATCCTGGAAACTTTGTGATACTGGGTTTATTTGTTGCAATTTTTGGGTTATTTCTGATGGGTTATAAAAAAAACGATTCCGGAAAGATAAAAATAACTCTTCCCTTCATCTTTCTCGCATTCTCGCCATTGCTCTGGGCACTTGAATGGATTTCTTTTGACTCTGTATCCCAACCGGCACCGATTTTTCTGACCTTTCTTCTGTACCTGTGTATCCTGATTGTACTGGTCTTTATGAATGCAGTTACAAGACCTCCTGTCATCAGTTCTGTCAGGCTCAGAGTTATCGCATTTACTGGTGGTCTGTTTTCTGGAATTGCAAACGGTTCGTATGGAATTTTCATCACAATTTACGGCTCTACCCTTACTGGCGTTATAACCCTGTTATCAGTGCCTGTAGGTCTGCTACTTGTGATAGCACTACTGCATGAAAAGTACACGCGCCTGGAACTTATCGGTATAATAGCAGTCGGAGCCGGTCTAGCGATATCAACCCTCCTTTAATTTCTGGATAAAAGGATTCGCTTATACTTGAGGGAAAAAAGGTTGATAAGTTGTAAGAAATGTTATCCATACATGCTTTCCGGCGTTTTTCCGCTGGATGATTTTACCTTATTGTATTCATCCATTATCTTCGTAAGCTCTTCGTGATACTTCTTTGCAGCTTCAATAAGCGGTTCTTTCTTGATATCCAGGCCAAAAATAGAATTCAGTGTTTCTATTATTGATATAACGGCATCTGGATCCGGAACGTCCTCCAGTGTGACTGTTAGAAAGCTCATAACCGGCACCTGTCTTATAATTGACTCACTTATAATACTGCCTCCCAGGCCCGTAATCAGCGCTGAACCTGCAAGTGGTATCTTCTTTTTAGCGAGAAGAGACAAATTTTCCTTATCACCAACGGCAAACGTTCTCTGCCCTTCAGGGATTTCCTTGCTGGCGACCCCATCCAGATTCACGACCACTTTTGGATTCACCGATGTTATCCAGTCGAGGAGCGTTGATGTAACTTCATAATAACCATCCGGGTCAACAGGTATGTCGCTCAGGATACAGACAACGGTACCGGAAACATTTGAATACAAGCGGAACGGGTGCCTGAGCTTGCCTGCAGCAAATACAGTCACAGGTGGAACATAAGGCGACGAAATTCTGGCAAACTCATGCAGATCAAGGTTTTCAATTATGTATTTCAATGTCATTACGCCAACAGCAGAATTATCCATGAATGAGACAAACACATATGGCCTTGAAAATTCAACATCTTTGTATTTTATAACCTTCGATACGAAACTTTCGTGTGTTACCATAATATCATCATGTTATTCCTATCGCACCTAATAACGTTTGTTGCTTATTCTTTGTTTGCATCATTCAATGTATCTGAGGACGGTTATGTTTTCAACGAATTTCTCCTTCACGTAGAAATTCTTTGCAATGACATTAAAAGTAGGAAATTCTACTGTCAGGAGTTTGTAACCGGATGCCTTCATCTGCGTTTTCAGTTCAGAGATCATCCTCTTCCCAAGGCCGCTTCTACGGTGCTCAGGTGCAATATAGAAATCTGTGATTCTGATATCGTGCGGAGGCTCATACGATATCCTCTCCCTGACATCCGCTTTCAGGACTGCTATGACCTTGGAACCTGTTGTTGCAACAATGACAAAGAACTTTTCAGGTTCATTCAGTATTCTCTCAAGGTATTCCGGAATGCGCTTCTCAGCATCGCTTGATACCTTGAAATGGGTGTCAAATTCTTCATTGAGCTTCTTCAGTCTGTAAATCAGAACTGCCATATCGCGTATATCTTCCTTCCTAGCTTTCCTTATTTTAATTTCTGCTGCCATTTATTACATCTCCGGTTTTGGTCTGATCGATCCGCTGTCGAGAAGAGCGGCGTATGCCTTCCTGTTCTCCTCTATGATATCGGTTGCAATTTCAAGAAACTTCTTCTTTGATTCGGATATTCGGGCATATCCCTTTGTGACACAGTTGTATGCCACAGCGGATGCCACCTCAGGATAAAGATGCCAGTCGTCCATTGTCGGGACTATGTGTTCCTCATCCGGTTCTTGGATCCTGCCGGATATCGACTGAGCGGCTGTCACCATAATATCAAAATCGACCTTCCTCGCCCTCGCATCTAGAACGCCCCTGAAGACCCCGGGGAAAACGAGGCTGTTATTTATCTGGTTGGGAAAATCGCTTCTTCCAGTAGCGACGATTCTGGCACCGGCCTCCTTTGCATCACCTGGCCAGATCTCTGGAGATGGATTCGCCAGTGCAAATACTATAGCATCTTTGTTCATTGCTGAGATCCATTCCCTGTGAATTGTTCCCGGCTCAGATTTTGCTGCCGATACCACAATGTCGGCGCCTTTAAACGCTTCCGATGCCTCGCCGGATATCCGCTCGCCATTTGTTGCCATGGCAAGCCTGTACTTCCATGGATTGGTAAACATCAGTGAGTCTATATCTGATCTGTCAGGATTCAGGACACCCTTGCTGTCCGCTATCACTATTTTTCTCATATCGAATCCTGCTGCTTCCAGCAGGTAGGCTGTTGCAATATTCGCCGCTCCCGATCCAAAAAGGACAACGTTTGCATCCTCTTTCCTCTTTCCGACGATCCTGAGTGAATTGAACAGGCCAGCAAGCGTAATGCATGCCGTTCCAAGCTGATCGTCATGCCATACCGGTATATTCATACTTTTCTGCAGTTCTTCCAAAACAAAGAAGCATTTCGGCGATTCAATATCCTCTAGATTATATGCACCAAAAGATGGTTCCAGTGCAGAGGCAACCCTGACAAAGGATTCTCGATCTGTTACCCGAATTGGAACTGGAACGGCATTGACGCCGCCAAGATAATTGAATATCATTGCCTTTCCCTCCATCACTGGCAGGGAAGCCTCCGGGCCAACGTTTCCCAGACCAAGAACCCTCGTCCCATCCGTTATGATTCCAACAGAATTCCATTTTCCCGTAAAATTATAGGCTTCATCAGTATCTTTGTGAATCCGCGTGGAAACAGCCGCGACTCCGGGAGTGTACCAGTAAGAGAAATCATTAAGTGAGTTAATGGGCACTTTTGGAAGGATCCTGATCTTGCCTCTGTAAAATTCAGAGAACTTCAGTGCGATACGTCCCAGATCACTGGTTCTCTGCTCGTCACTTATCATCCATTCTGTATATCAGTATCGTATTAATAAAAAGAGGCAATTACATATATGACACCATGGAACTCAACAACGTGAAGCTCGACTGGTCTGTTATACTTGAAAATGAGATATCATATTATGAAAAGGTTCTGGATTCCTCAAATGTCAGGGAAATGTACTCGGGCATTATTGCGATGCTTGTTCAAAACAACCTGAAATCCAGAGTGATAATCTCAAATAACGTTGTGGTTGCCTATGCTTTCCTGATTCGGCCGAATGATTTTTCCGACCGAATATATGCTCACTTTGGTTTTAACAGTGAAATGGCAGCAAACACCACGAGGCTTGATACACTCATCGCATGGGCGATAAATGAAGCGCGTTCTTCAGGGCTGCTTCTTCTCTTCAATGCACCATTCAATGGTGGGAAATGCTTTAGCGACTATGTAAAAGAAAAAGGGATTGAATCTATCGAACGCGTTGAAATGAAGGGAAGTACAGAAGTATCTGGTATCGGAAGCAAACTTCCTGATTATGCGAATCTTGTTATGATCGAGAATGCAGACATTCAGGAAATGGATCGATCCCTTATCGAAGCATTCAAGGGAGAAAGAGAATACATCCTGATATCCAGAATTAAAGAGGACAGGGTTACAAAGTGGCATGAACTGCTTGATGGAAAGTCATTCGGAAAGGTCATCACAAGCGCTTCTCCAATTCTTGCATCTAAGGGAAGAATAATTGCGATGGCCGTCTCAACCTACAAGGAGAAAATACCCCTCATCAGCAACCTTTTTGTTATACCTGAATACCAGGGAAAGGGAATTGGAAAATATCTTCTCGATCATATTCGGAAGAACCTGAAGGATGCATTCCATGAGGTTACACTGTGGGTGGATCGAAACTCGGGCGCATTCTCATTCTACAAAAAGAACCATTTTTACGAAACCGGCAAGGAAGAGGTTATTTATTTCTTCAGATCAGTATAAGATTGAGCAGTACAAGGGAAAATGGCACAGTGAGATTATCGTCAAGTGGCCTTGCGGTTAATGATTCAACGATGGTTCCAACTACCGGGAACAACAATGGATACAGAAATATGCCACCGGAAACAATTATGGCGAATATTATCGTCATAATGAGCATTGAAAGAAATCCACCTGCACTCTTCCTCCGGTTGTAAGGGAGTTTTCTCACAGGGAACCTCATTCCTACAAGGCTGGATATTGAATCTCCAATCAGTATAATGAATACGGTTATCAGGAGCCACTGCCTGTTAGATATCAGCGCAACAGCAAAGAGCGTTCCTGAAGCAATCATGATGGAACCTATCCCAAGCGTGGTATGCTCCCTCTCCATTTTGTAAAGGAACCTGCTCGCTGACGTCCATGTCCCTATGGATGCGGTATTTCCAAGTAGCAGCAGCAGAAGCAGAATTATAAGAATGAGTGAAAATGATATGTTGACAGGGAAGAAATACAGGATAATGAGGAGGATGATGCCTGATGTGATCTGGAAGAAATCCCTGTTTCTCTCTATCTTCGAATCCTTTCCCTTTGCTTTTTCATTCTGCAACACTCCAGATTTAAGGTTTGATGAAAATGCGACTGCAATTATTGCTGATACAGATACAGAAAGAAGTATATCAGAAAGATATGGCTGATAGAAGAGAATAACAATCAGGAAATCTAAAACTAAAAATGGGAATATTAGGTAAAATTTCTTTCTGTAGAAGTTGTCCATCAAGGCAACTAAAAGATCCGCAGAAAGTGCAGCGTAGACATCGCCTGTTATAGCAATAATAAATGAAAGGATTACAGTGAAAAAGAATAAAAGTAGAGACTCGGTGTCCTTTTCGCCAAGAATAAACCATAGAAATATGATACCGGCAAGAAACAGAATAAAGGAATAAATGTTGGGAAAGAAAATGGACAGCATTTATATCTAAATCACTAGGAAGTATTTATATCCAGAATCGGTTAATCGCGAAAGCTAATTATCGTGGTTGCTCTATGCACCTCAATGACGTTTGTCATATGCCTCGGTAGCAGGCATGACAGGATTGCGAACTATTCAATTGAGAAGTTCACGGATTACGTATCCAGTATGCCAGAGAAAAGAATCATTGTTGCCGCCTATTCCGAAGATGATGTCGTAAAGCATAGAATTGCACCGGAAATTGATTTTCTCATCTCAAAAAACACCGGCAAGAAGATTATCTATGCGGGATCCGGTGCATACGACCTCGAAAAACAGAGGGAGAGGGTGCTTTCGAGAGGCCTGGATGACCCTGACTTTGTCACAAAGAAGAATATAATGGAGATGATGGACACGACAATCTGGACATATCTTTCCTCATTCTGGACTGATCCTGCAAAGGTCAATTCTAATGAAACGGATTCGATATTCAGCGCAAGGAAGCTTATGAGGACAAGTTTTGTTCCTGAAATTGAGACAGATCTATGGGTTCCGTTTATGAACAAGACTGTTGATACCGTCAAGAAAATAGACAATTTTCAGGAAGCAATAATCCTGTGTGATCCGGAAAGCATGTTCTATCTGAAGCAGAAACTTGAAAAGTAAAACTGTGATACCTCCAACCTGAGTCCTGATCCAATAATTTTAGATCTTAAGGCATACGCAGAACACACATGCAATAATTCTGGCCGAGATCATGTTGCGATAAGTACCGATTTTCTTGGATTAGTCTATGACAGGGTGCCAAATGGTTTTGAAGATATCACCAGGATCGGAAGTCTTGTTGATATTTTGGAGTCGCATGCAGATGAAGTCCTGTAGATGAATCCCCTTTGGGTAATGAGGGACGTATTCAGGCCATAAAGCAAAATTTTATGAAAATTTGAACCACTATTTACATGCATTTACAATCTCAGATTTTTTTATTTACCACCGGTACCAATATGCCTGAAAAATTCATTCAGATCAGAGAGTAGAATACCTATTTCAGGATTCTCAGCGATTGAATCTTTCATTACACGAATTGATTCCCTGTCTGATAATTTCAGCATTTCTTTTAACAGCTTACCGGATCCAGTAAATGGCTCAATTGATCTTGCATATTCCGTGAAGAATAGTGAGATCAAATAAGGGAGCCCCTGCTCTGATGCCATTATGCGATCATGCTTTTCAGAATCCATCTTTACTACCGAGCAATCGGGAAAGAGCTTGTTAATGATAGATTCAGATTTGACCGGACTAATGTCGGTGATAAAAGCAATCTTTCGTCTCGCCGCATCTTTAAAGGATTCTGGTCCAAAGAATGGGTGTATGCTCAACACCTTTCCAGAATATTTTTTAAATGGTGCTTTTACAGAACAAATCTCGACCAATTGAGCTACGTCGGAGTATTCTTTAACAAAACTCAGGGTTTCCTTCAATGGTGTCGCCAATATTGATATATCAGAGTAAAGAATCGATTCAGCAGGATTCGCGCCCGATGTATCCAGATCAAATGAATAGACGCTATTACCGCGAGATCTCAAATATTCTGAAACAAAACCCCCGAATCGCCCCGATGAGCCCAGAACTGTTACATTCATGTCAGCACTCCACGCGTATTCTTGCGCATATCTTATTTCTTGTCAGTATTTGGGAGGAAACAGTTATGGTGTCAGATTCTATGAAACCGATATCCTCAGTACCGGCAAAGGACTTCAGGTTGATGCTGAAATCATAGTTTTCCGTTTCTTCAAAAATTATGTGTGCTCCGCTTGAGGAAGCGAACTGAATGAAAGTCTGGTCTTCTCCACCTGTTATATGTATTTCGTCGCCAGGTTTGCACCCAATTCGTGATGCAATCAGCAACAGGAAATTTCTGTCCCCTCTGATGCAGAATCTATCACCGTTTTCGTATGCAGATTGTTCATAATTTTTCAACTGAGCCTGTATGGTGGATTCAAACAACATATTCAGGAATGCATTTTCAAGATCGTTCTGAGGGTTAACTAAATTCTTTACCAGAAGCTCACGACCCCGATCACGAACTGGTTTTCCAGTTCTGTTCTTGATCTCACTGAGCTTTTCTGCGAGGTTGATTCTTTCTCTGTAAACAGACATCAACAGTTTGGTATTGTTGAGTATCTCCTCTCTTAACAATTCAATATATCTTTCATGTTCCTTATCGTCGCCGATAAAGTAAACCACCACTTTTAGACATAATCCGTGCTACATTATAGCATGCTATATAAATTTAAGGATGAAATTATGGCTTTGATATGACATCTGGATAATTTGTATCTTTCATAATCAACTATACATCAGAATTCAACGGTATTATCCAAACACCCAAATATGGGTAGCAGGTCCTGTCCTTAAGAAGGAGGTGAAAAGCTGAATTATTTAGCTATCATTTCGCAAACATTGTAAGCACAAATAGTTCACTGAATTTGCCTCTACGCCCAGTATAACCGATTTAGCCAATACGATTATAAATCCAAAAATAAAGGATTAACGGGTACCCTGGAACCGAAATTTGTTTAATGGATAGATTGAGTCACTTTCATATAATTGCAAAGCATTACCGATTGAATGACACAATTTCAGGGAAAGAGCCACAAGAAGCTTACCGGTGGGAAGAGAGTCCAGGCCAGATCAAAAAGAAGATATGAACTTGGGCGTGAACCAACTCTTCCTAGAACTGGTGCAGCATCGAGATCAGTTCTTAGAGTATTTGGTGGCAACACAAAGGTAGCAATCAGAAGGGCTGAATTTGCAAATCTTTATGATCCAAAGGAAAAGAAGATGTCCAGAGTCAAGATTATAACAGTCAAGGAAAACCCTGCAAATCCGCATTATGTGCAGAGAAATATCATGACTCTTGGAACTGTCATTGAGACGGAAAAGGGACTTGCCCGTATAACCTCGAGACCTGGACAGGTTGGGGTTATAAACGCCGTTCTGCTATGAAAATAACATTATATTCCGCCTATTTTGATCCTTCGGTTTCAAGAAGGCTGGGAAGACGAATAGCTATAAATCCAGCAAAGAATTTTACAGATAAGAGGCTGCAGGATATACTTCAATCGCTGCAGGTAAAGTTTGAATCTAGACCAGGAAAGTATCCCAGAATACCATGGAAAGATGGAGTGATATACGATATTGAAGCAGAAATTCACAAGACTACGCTCATAAAGGCTATCGAGCGAAAGCTGCTTTAGTTACTTTTTCCTGTTTTTTATCATATAATACTGCAATGGATGTCTCAGCCATTCCTGGTGGCAGAGCCTGTCATCACCCCAGTAACAAAGATGATTTGACCTGAGAACATCGCATTTAGGGGGAGAATATTCAGTACCGGAAGTCTGTCCAGTAACATGGTTGACCTGATATTCTGTCATTCGCTCATTAAAATCCGGAGCTGTTCGGAAAAGCGCCATGATATCCTCATTCTTCATACCAATCTTGTGGAGGAAGCTTGTGAGCGTGAACCTTGCCATATGCGGCAGATTAACACCGTCACGCATCTCAACGAGATATTCCTTTATGCATGGTGGGAAAAGTGACTGGTTAACCGGTCCAAGTTCAGATACCCTGCGACCTTTAATGTTCTTCCATACTTCAGAAACATAATCGATCATTTCCATAAGATCGCCCATTGCATCCAGTGCATCTTCCCTGTTCAGTTTGGAATAGAATGTGGCAAGCCTCTGCACAAAGCATTCCCGCATGAGCTTCGCAAGCGATACCTTGTCCACTGTTATCCATCCTGCAGAGAGGTTCTGGAATGCAAGCCTGTATTTCAAGCCCGACAACCGGGAATTGAACTGAATGAAATCAAGTGCTGACACCCTAAATATTCTTCTTTCTAGGAACTCCACAGATATGCCGAGAGCCCTAGATGCATCCTCGATCAGTTCGTCGTTCATCTTTTCTATGTTATTCTGATAAATATCCCTCATCTCTATACTGAATTTTGAAAGAAGAGCATTATCTGATATGGCAGCAAGTATCCACAGGCATATGGCCAAAGTTTCAGGAGTAAATTCCTCAATCCTGCCTCTTTCATCGTCTATGATAAGATAAATCAGATCAATCGCTGAACTCCTTTCTGCTGCAATTTTGGGATCGTATGACTGCAAACGGTTTCTGATCCAGTCAGGCGATGCCATTTCCTCTTTCAGGAAGGAAAGTTTCTGGCCCTCTATCATAGTTCTATTAGATCCCTTGGCGCCTTTGTTAACAAATCGAATCCGTCCTTTTTCACCACAACATCATCCTCGATCCTGACACCGCCAAATTTCGGTATGTATACTCCAGGTTCCACTGTAACTACCATGCTTTCCTTTAGAGTGAAATCCGTCCCTGATGACAGTGCTGGATGATCGTGCACATCCATCCCCAGACCATGCCCGAGAGAATGTATGAATTTTCCCCTGAATTCAGTTGAATCTATAATTTCTCTGGCAATCCTGTCTATGTCTTTGCCATTCATGTTTTCCCGAATTGCCTTCATACTCTCTGTCTGTGCCCTGAGAACAGTTTCATACATGCTCTTCTGCTTTTCGTCCGCTTTGCCGAAGATTACGGTTCTCGTCACATCAGAACAGTATCTCTTGTAAATTGCACCAAAATCCGTCAGTATAAAATCTCCCCTGTGGAGTTTTCTCTTACCGGACAGATAATGCGGCTTAGATGCATTCTCACCGAATGCCACTATCGTGCTGAAAGAAGGTCCGGTTGCGCCGCTCTTCATCATTTCATGCACAAGATCGGATGCAAGTTCATTTTCTGTCATCCCTTCATGTATTGTGGGGATAACTTTTTCATGTGCCTCGCAGGCAATCTTTCCAGCCTCGGCGATTCTTGATATCTCTTCCCTGGATTTGAACCGCCTGGACTCAGCTATGGAAGCGGATACATCAACAAACGACTTCTCAGGTATCATTCGCAGAAGCCTGGTATATAATGAAAGGGATATTGCATTATAGTTCAATCCCACAGTATCAGTATCCTTGAGCGCCAATTTCAATAACTTCTCAAATTCATCCCTCGTTTTGAATATAACAACCTCATGCCCTGAAGACCTGGCCTCTTCCTCCTCGAGCTGGCTTGTTATAATCTTTATTGAATCCGGGGTTGCAACGAGAGCAGATCCCTCGAATACGCCACCTTCAATACCTGAAAGATAGAAGAAGTTCTTGTCGACAGATCCCTCGGATCCGTTTATTATAAGTACTGTATCTGTTTCCCTTGCATAGTCAAAGATCTTTCTTTCGTTCATGAATGGATCATATTAAGTTGACAATTAAATCTGTCTATTCTGGCAAGAATCATATCTTCAATTGCAATCTGGTCAGAGATGCTCATCACTGAAATATTCAACAGTATTCAGGGGGAGGGTCCATTCACTGGAATACCGATGCATTTTATACGGACAAACAGGTGCAATCTGAGATGCAGGTGGTGCGATTCCACTTATACATTTTATGGTGGAAAGGAGATTGAACTTGATTTAATCCTGAAGGGAGCTGCTGAATCCGGAATGACATGGATCTGCTTTACAGGAGGTGAACCGCTCCTGCAAAGAGAGGCTGAAAAACTTGTTCAGCTTCTGACAGAAAAGGGTATGAACGTCCTCATTGAGACCGGTGGCTCTATTCCGGTAAAACCATTTACAAAATTCGATCATGCCTTCATAGACATGGATGTCAAGACACCATCTTCAGGCGAGGAAAATTCGCTATACAGCGATAACCTCTTCTATCTCAGACAGCAGGATTACGTCAAGTTTGTTATATCGGACCAGAAAGATTATGAATATTCGAAGACATTTCTTAACAAGATACCAGATAACCTGCAGGTTATATTCCAGCCTGCTTGGGGGAGCGATTTCAGGATGCTTGCTGAGTCCGTCCTCAGAGATAAGCTAAAGGTCAGGGTCATGGGGCAACTTCACAAGACGATATGGGGGGAGATTCCGGGGAAATGATTTTCGCGTATATCTATCAGGTTGAAAATAGAGGATCTGATTTCAATGGATGAACCTGACATTGTAACAGGACTGTTCTTTTTCAGGGGAAGGTTTCAAAGGCTGGAGGTTCGCATAGAAAACGGCAAGATATCTGCAATATCCAGGTCCATAACGCATGGAAGAAGGCTCCAGCTTCCTGGAGCAATATTTCCCGGAGGGGTCGATCCGCATGTCCATTTCAGGGACCCCGGAGAGACATGGAAGGAGGATTTCAGGTCAGGTTCAGTTGCTGCTGCTTATGGCGGTACCACAGCTGTTATCGACATGCCGAATAATGCAGTACCCATTGACAATTATGAGGCATATTCATCCAAGCTTGGAACAGTCAGGTACAAATCATTCATAGATTTCGGACTTGCGTCAATGTTCAACGGCTCAAATGCAGACATAATACACGAAGAAAGTTCACTGATCAAGACTTACATGGGAAATTCCACTAATTCGCCTGGGATAGAGAATGTTGAAGAAAAGCAGGTCTCAAAGCTTAAGGCATTCACCGTGCCTAAAACATATCATCTCGAATTAGGATCCTGTCTTGATGCCCACAGAATGCATGAAGATTCCCTCCATGATCATGATCTTTCAAGATCTGAAGAATGCGAAGAAGCGGCATTCGATCTGGTTGGCAAAATTGATCTGCACCCAAAGGTCGCAGCCCACGTTTCCCATTCCTTCCCGAATATGAGGAATGGTTTTGACTACCTTGAGGTGACACCGCACCATCTATTCCTGAATAGCGAAATGCCACTGGGTGCAGAAGGTAAGGTTAATCCGCCTCTCAGGAGCAGAAAGGATCAGATTGCGCTCATCGATCAGTTCGCCAGAGGTGCGCTGGATTTCGTTGGATCAGATCATGCGCCCCATTCTGATGAGGATAAACAGGAATTCAATTCTGCCAGCTCTGGAATTATTGGCGTTGAAACAAGGCTTCCGCTGATAGCATCATTAGTGACAAAGAAGATCATCTCCCCGGAACTATTCAATAGAACATGCATGCTGAACCCTGCAAGGATTTATGGGATGAACAAGGGTGAAATTGAAATAGGCAGGGATGCAGATTTCATTTCAATAGATTTCAACGATCCAAAGAGGATAAATGAGAACAGGCTTCACTCCAAGAGGACCGTTTCGCCATTCAATGGATTCGAAGCCGTATTCCCATCGCACGTTGTTCTGAGGGGAAGAATGATCATAGACAATTTTGAGTTAATCGAGGATAGATCAGGACAGTATATACCGGGAAGTGGAAAGAAGGAAAGCCTATAATCCACATTGTTATAATAGTACAATGCGGGATAAGAATTCACTGGAATCTATGCTAGATTATGTGATTGATAATGTAAAAGGCGATTATATCCTCGATGTTGGTACCGGTTTCGGTACCGTTGTCAAACGTTTACTTCGGGAAAATAAAAAGATAGTAACACTTGATCCCGAGGGCTGGACGTTTCCAGAACTGGAAGAGGATTTTAAAAATGAGATCAAAAACGGTGCACTTCAGCTTGAGAAAAAAGGGATTGAGGATTATTCGAACGACGCAAAGAAATTTGACACATCAATCTGCATTGCTGCTTTGCATCATGTGAAAGATCCTGTTGCTGGATTGAAGAGGATGGAGTATCTTACATCAGGTGCTGTGATCATTACAGACTGGAACCACAAGTCTGCCGGAAAGCATAACCCCCACCCTGAGCATGAGCTCAGAAACAAAATGACCAGCCTCATTGAATACGGTGAAAAGAATGGATATGAAATATCCCACCACGAATACTGGTATTCCATGATCAAGCGCATTCAGCAATCATGAAAAGACTAATAATCATCATTTAATGTATATCTATGCTGAGATGTCCGAGCTGTCTTGCCGATATTTTCAGGGATTATAATGAGATAAGCGGTCACTTCATCGATATGGAGGAAAAAAGCGATGCAGACCACATAATGTGGTTGAACCGATACATATCGAAGGAAAGGATAAGTGCCATTGAATTATCTTCCAGGATAGAGGATTATTTCAGGACGGACTCGCTGAAAAAATGGATAATAGAAAAGATGGTCAAAACTTTCTTTTCCGAAAAGCCACATCCATTCATACTTGCGATGCAGAGGCCCGGCAAATATACACTTGCTGGTTACGCGTTCGAGCACCATCATTTTTTGAAGCAGTGGGTCAGGAGCTGTTCGCAGATAGTCGCCAATACCGATGTCGAGGAGATACAGCATTTCGAGATCGAAAACATAATTTCCGAGTGGCAGGGCATGGGCGACGACATGCCATCACATCATGAATTCCTTCTCAGAATGGGAGAGTCTTATGGATATAAACGATCGGACATCTACCAGACAGAACCACTGCAGGCAACCCGGAAAGCAATAGAATTCTGGAATGCAGTTTGCAGGAACTGTTCCTCTGTGGAGGGTATGGCTGCGATGCATTCTCTGGAACTGATAGCGAACAGAAACATGAAGAAATATGGTGCGTCCATTGGCTATTTCGATCCCGTAATTCTTTCTGATGGATCCATTACGAAGGAGGCGGTCGCATTCCTCAAGGAGGGGTGCGAGGTAGATATTTCGCATTCTGAAACCGCTCTTGATCTAATTGAAAAATACTCCATCGATAATGATACGAAAAATAATTGCCTGGCAATAGCCAACCTTTCAATCGAGAAATTTTCGGATTATCTTGATGCGCGACTTGAAAGAGGTGAAATGCTTGAAAACGAACAACACTGAAGGTTGCGGTCTGTGCAATGCAACATGGGGTGATTATCACCGCGTAATCGAAGGAGAGGATATGTTTTTCTGCTGCAATATCTGTGCGGATATCTTTGAGACAATGGTGAATAAGGTAAAAGAATCAACTGGCTGGGATAAGATCGATTTCGTTGAGCTTCATGGTAACTACAGGGAAGGAAGGCACTGCATTGCAAGGAGTGGGGAAAAGGATTTCAGGTACTACTTCCGTACACACGGGGACGGTGAGTTCATCACTTTCAAAGAGGAATAATCTATTCTATCCCACTGAACTGAATAAAATATAATATCCTGTAACATTACGGATGGTGCGAATCGGGTTTATTCTCATTTTGGTCATTGTCCTTTTACTGGTCTTACCCTATAATAACATATCCACCCAACCAAATTATCTGCATAAATATCAGCATTATCAGCAAAGTGATTTGCGGTCTCCTTATGCCAATTCATCCCTGGCAAATTATTACATGACCTCAGATATCTCGATCCCAAATGGATCATCTTATTCTATCCACAATACACGTTTTATTGTAACTGGAAATTATTCTATCTTTGACTCCGGAACACTGTCCATAACGAACAGTACGATAACAGGACAGAACGGGTGTGATCATCTCACAGTTATGATAAAAGGATCATATGGATATCCAGCGGTTATAAGGATTTCTGGGTCAGAATACAAAATTCCCGGGAGCATTGCGCTTCAGGATGCTACAGGTTCCTTTCTGAACTCACAACTATCCTCCGGATACAGCAATGTATCAGATCCTCAGGAATCGCTTACATTTTCAGCAGTTTATTCAAATGTTTTCTCCTTCAACTCGACATTCACAGGATTGATTCAGACGAATTCTTCTCCAATATATACAGCAGGATACGAATCATTCAATCGATCTATACCGTTCTCTTCCAACGCTATTATACCCCTTAATTACTGGAACGGTTCCGGGGAGGATCCTTTGGTATCTGCAATAACTGTAACCATGCAGTATTCAGGTGACAATCCCAGCGGCACGAACAGCGTGGTGTTTGATTATTTCGGGCTAAATTACACGTATTATTTCAATTCAACAGGATCTGTCTTTACCTATGACAATACATCATTTTCCATTCCCGTCAAGGAGCCATTCAAGTCGAGTCTGAATTATAGCGAAAATATGACAGCTGAGATGCATATTTATCCTGAGACAGGCTCTAACACAACGATAAAGACATTGTGTATTGAATACAGGTCAAACGACACGGTCTCATATTACGGAAATGATTTTTTTACCTATGAGATAGATCACACCAATGCGATCTATGTCAATTCGTCCCTTGAATTAAGCCGGAATAAACGATATTTATACCTGAACTTACAGAATCCTGAGCACGATTATCTCAGAGCAACGAATGCTTCTATCTACCTTGCAGATTCCTTGTCTTCATCAGCATCAGGAAACTGTCCATTCTATGTAAAGCAATCAAGCGCAATATTCTGCCTGTATTATGTGGGCATTTCCTTTTATGATCAGGGAAGGATAATAACAAATTTTACCGTTTCCGTGGACTCGGGGAATAATAATTCAACAATAGATTATGTAAACTCATTCGTTAATTCCGTTGTCGTTGCAAATGATATACCGGATGGATACGTAAGCTGTTCCTTCTACGAGACATACCTGCTTTCTGACCTTGTTGCTTCGAACATTATCATATACACAAATGAGTACTGTGTAAATCTTTATGGTGAAAACTATACTTTATCCCTTCCTCCATACAACCTTTCTTCAGGAAACGAAATATTCGATACATACCAGGCTAGCCTGCCAGGCGTGTTTATTTATCCTCTTACCGGCGATATAATAATGGGTCAGGACAACAATGTCGCATTCAGGGTTGGAGATTATTCATCCATTCCACTCAATTTCAGCTATTCAATTTCTTTTTTCAGCAATACTGACCCACTGTCCAAGACACTGGATCAGACCTGTAATCTGTTAGCGGGAGAATATGTTCAGAAGGATTATAACATATCATTTCCGGATTTCGCTGCGAATACCACTGAATTAATAATAACAGTTCATTCGAGTAAGCCAACAATTAATGGTAGAAACTTCACTGAGACCTATTTCCTGGAAGCATACGTAAACGCTTCCTTGAGGACACTGGCAACCTTTATCTGGCTCAATGATGACTCTGAGATTGCGTTGACTTTGAATATTACAGGAAATTCTGGACCTGCAAACCCCGTCCTCAATATCAGGGTCACATCGTATGCTTCGAATGTAACGATGCTTAATTGTACTTTGAAAGTATCCACTGATAATTTTTCCTATCGGTTCAGATACAATTTGTCTTTACCGTCAGTCCCGGATAATATTACCATATCTGCAAGTCTATCATCGCATGTTCTGATGTATGTGAAGGGATCAGTCAGGCAGATACTGCCGATAGAGGGTAACTCCTCATACTTCGCAATTTCAAAAATAGTTTTCAAAGAGACCGGTCTGCCAGCCGGTATATCATGGGGAATAGACCTTAACGGGTCCAGTTATACTTCATGTCAGGCAACGTTATGCATCCAGGTTAAAAATGGAAAATACAATTTTTCTGTTACCGGGATACCTGGTTTCGTATCAAATATTTCTTCAGGAATCGTAAACGCGATCTTTGAGAAAGAATGCATCTATCTGTCTTATTCTCCCCATCTTTATACCATCAGGATACATGAAACCGGTTTGCCTGACAATTATATCTGGACTGCCTGTATTGGAACTGAAAATTTCACATCGGCAGGTAATTGCATCCTGTTTGAGGTTCCAAATGGCACATATATACTTCAGGCAGACGCCTCACATTATGTTACAAGCAACCTGAGTTATCCTTTTGCCGTCAATGGGCATTCGATATCTATTCAGATCGAATTCAGTGCAATCAGGACCGAGTCATTCCTCAATGTTATGGAAAACAGGATTGCTCAGTCACCTGTGACGTATATAATCATTACGGCATTGATTGTCCTATATATACGTATTTATAAGGACAGTGTTCTGCTGTGCTCCACGTGTCTGCAGCCGACAGGTCATTTCAGAAAGAAGTGTAAATGCAATCAGACAGCACTGGATACCAAAGAAAAGTAGATAAAATTACTGTAGATGCTATTTTATGAAGTAATTATTATCGTATACCTTTTCATGCGATCTTATGTTTAAAACTACAATGACAGGTAGTTTCTTCAGAACCAAGGAAATCGTTGAGCTGCTTGGGAAATCCCAGACAGGTGAGGTTTCGGAAAAGAATTCTAAGGAGATTGAAGCTGCGGAAAAACTGGCTATTTCTGACCAGCTCCATCCTGGTGGATCGAAATACGGCCTGACATGGGTCAGTAATGGGGAGCAGAGGAAATCCGGCTACACCACATACATACCGAACAGGTTCTCTGGTTTTTCTAAAAAGAAGAAGGCATCAACAAAATTTTCAAATGAATTTTACAGTGAGCTGATGGAGGCGAATCCATTTATGGCAAAGATAATCGAGGAAACGAAGGCTTTTGAGCTGCCTGCCATTGAACAGAAGCTGGAATACACAGGATCTAAACAGGCGAAGAGGGAAGCAGAGGATGCAGTCAGGATAGCAAAGAAACTGGGTGCAAAGAGAGTGTTTGTTCCAGCCCCATCCCCTGGTGTTATAACTGTGTTCTATCCACATGGCAAGGCTTACCATGATCATGAAGACTTCCTGTTTTCTCTATCCAAAGAGCTTTCAAAAGAATACAGGGCCATACTCTCGGTTGATGGCGTTGATTTGCAGATTGATGCACCAGATCTAGCAATGGCAAAGAGCCTAGGTCTTGACTGGACCAAAGACTTCAAGTCAGTATTGCCGGAACATGTTAGTGCAATAAATGAGGCCATTTCCGGACTTCCATCCAGAAGGATCAGGGTGCATTACTGCTACGGGAACTATGCAGCACCTCACCTGACGGATCCCAGCTACGCGGATGTGCTTCCCCACATATTGAAGTTAAAAGTGGGCACACTTGTCGGGGAAATGGCAAACCCGAGGCATGCAGGAGATCCGCTCATAATAAAGAAATATGTGAAGGAACATGGCTGGCCGAAGAATCTCACCTTTGCAGCTGGCGTGATTGATGTTAAATCAAGTTTTGTTGAAACACCCGAGACTGTTAACCTGAAGCTCCAGAATCTTGCAAACATTGACGATATTGGACCTGAGAGAGTTATGGGCGGCACAGACTGTGGATTTGAGACGTTCGCAGGTCTCGGAAGCGTGACACGGAATATTGCGCTTAAAAAACTTGAGGCACTCGCAAAAGGCGCTAGGTTAAAGGAGTGAAGGCACTTCTTCGCTCTTACTGAAGGCTTTGAATTAACGGATTTTGTTAAATCAGTTCGACCTGAAGAAAGTCATATTTACAAAACAAATTAGAACACTTTTTTCAAAATATTTAAAATGCAGTTTTCGTTGAGTTACCTGAGGCGGAGGTTGGGTCATCTGAAATTATGGGGTGTTCTTTCTTTAATTGTTTCTGTATTGATTCTCTCTTTATCATTTAC